>DATJOB010000001.1:0-12796 GCA_035507475.1 Allostellaceae bacterium
AAAACAGCTCGGCGACGAGCATGCGCCGCTCCGACGGGAGCAGGCACTGATAGGGCGCGGAGGGGGGTTGAGGCGGCGGCGAACCCGATGATTCCGGCGCCGGCCCGGACGGGGCGGCGCACGCCGCCAGTAAGAGCAGCGGGGCGGCGCACGCCGCCAGCAGGAGCAGTGGCGCGGCGGCCCGGCCGAGGGTCACTCCGCGGCCTGCCGGGCCGCGACCGGCTCGACCTTGGCGGCGCAGTACTTGAACTCGGGGATCTTGCCGAACGGGTCGAGCTGCGGGTTGGTGAGGATGTTGGCCGCCGCCTCTGCATAGCAGAACGGGACGAACACCATGCCCGGTGCCACGTTGCTGTCGGCGCGCGCCTTCAGTTCGATATGGCCGCGACGGGTCGTCACCCTGACCGGGTCGCCGGCATGGACTCCGAGCCGGCGCAGTTCGGACGGCGCGAGGCTCGCCACCGCCTCGGGCTCGATCTCGTCGAGCACGGTGGCGCGGCGGGTCATCGCACCGGTGTGCCAATGCTCGAGCTGGCGGCCGGTGGTCAGCACCAGCGGGTATTCGGCGTCCGGCTCCTCGGCGGGCGGGATGATCGCCGCCGGCACCAGCTTGGCGCGGCCCGAGGCCGTCGGAAAGCCGTCGCCGAAGACGATCTCGTTGCCGGGCTGGTCTTCCGCGTCGCACGGATAGGTGACCGAGTCCTCGCGCTGCAGCCGCTCCCAGCTGATGTTGTCGAGCGAGGGCATTGCCAGCTTCATCTCGGCGAAGACGTCCTGCGGCCCGGTGTAGCGCCAGTCGAGCCCGAGCCGCCGCGCGATCTCCTGGATCTGCCACCAGTCGAGGCGCGCGTTGCCCGGCAGCGGCAGCGCCGGCCGGCCCATCTGCACCTGGCGGTTGGTGTTGGAGACCGTCCCCTCCTTCTCCGGCCAGGCCGAGGCAGGCAGCACGACATCGGCGTATTTCGCGGTCTCGGTGAGGAAGATGTCCTGCACCACGAGGTGTTCGAGATGGGCGAGCGCCTCGCGCGCGTGCTCGACATCGGGGTCCGACATCGCCGGGTTCTCGCCCATGATGTACATGCCCTTGATCTCGTCGCGGTGCACGGCGTCCATGATCTCGACCACGGTGAGCCCGCGCTTGTCGTCGAGCTCGGTGCCCCACAGCGCCTCGAACTTCTCGCGCACCGCCGGGTTCTCGACCGGCTGGTAGTCGGGATAGACCATCGGGATGAGGCCGGCATCGGAGGCGCCCTGCACGTTGTTCTGGCCGCGCAGCGGATGCAGCCCGGTGCCGGGCCGGCCGACCTGCCCTGTCACCATCGCCAGCGCGATCAGGCAGCGCGCGTTGTCGGTGCCGTGCGTGTGCTGCGAAATCCCCATGCCCCAGAAGATGATCGCCCGCTCGGCCCGCGCGTATTCGCGCGCCACGCCGCGCAAGGTCGCCGCGTCGATGCCGCAGAGCGGCGCCATCTGCTCCGGGCTGTAATCCTTGATGTGCTCGCGCAGCTTCTCGTAGTCCTCGGTATGCGCCTGGATGTACTGGCGGTCGGTGAGGCCTTCCTCGACGATCGTGTGGATCAGGGCGTTGAGCAGCGCCACGTCGCGCCCGGGCGTGAACTGCAGCGTCTTCCAGGCATGCCGCACCAGCGAGTGGCCGCGCGGGTCGATCACGATCACCTTGGCGCCGCGCTTGGCGGCCTGCTTGAAGAAGGTCGCCGCGACCGGGTGGTTCTCGGTCGGCCGGGCGCCGATCACGATGATCACGTCGGCGTCCTCGGCGGCGGTGAACGGCGCCGTCACCGCGCCCGAGCCGATCCCCTCCATCAGCGCCGCCACCGACGAGGCGTGGCAGAGCCGGGTGCAATGGTCGACGTTATTGCTGCCGAAGCCGGTGCGCACCAGCTTCTGGAACAGGTAGGCCTCCTCGTTCGAGCCCTTGGCCGAGCCGAACCCGGCGAGCGCGCGCCGGCCGTCCCGATCGCGGATCTTGAGCAGCCCCAGCGCGGCGCGGTCGAGCGCCTCGTCCCAGCTCGCCTTGCGGAAATGCGTATACGGGTTGGCCGGGTCGATATCGGTGTCGTGCTTCGAGACGCCGTCCTTGCGGATCAGCGGCTCGGTCAGCCGGTCGGGGTGGTCGACGTAGTCGAAGCCGAAGCGGCCCTTGACGCAGAGCCGGTTGTGGTTGGCCGGGCCGTTCTTGCCCTCGACCGCGACGATGCGGTCGTTCTTGACTTGGTAGGTGAGCTGGCAGCCGACCCCGCAATAGGGGCAGACACTGTCGACGGTGCGGTCGGGCGCGTTGCAGAACACGCCATTCGCGTCGACCTGGGTCGCCGGCATCAGCGCGCCGGTCGGGCAGGCCTGGACGCATTCGCCGCACGCGACGCAGGTCGACCCGCCCATCGGGTCGTCGAAATCGAAGACGATCTTCTCATGGTGGCCGCGCGCCGCCATGCCGATCACATCGTTGACCTGGACCTCGCGGCAGGCGCGGACGCAGAGGTTGCACTGGATGCAGGCGTCGAGCTGCACCGCCATCGCGACGTGGCTGCGGTCGGCGGGCGGCACGGCGCGCTCGGGGAAGCGGCTCGCCGCGACCCCGAGCCGCTCGGCCCATTGCCAGAACGCCGAGCCCGGGTCGTGCGCGATCTCGCGCTTCGGCTGGTCGCCGACCAGGAGCTCGAACACCATCTCGCGCGAGAACTTCGCGCGCTCGCTCGCGGTCTGTACCTTCATGCCGGCGGTCGGCTTCCTGACGCACGAGGCGGCCAGCACCCGCTCGCCCTCGATCTCGACCATGCAGGCGCGGCAGTTGCCGTCGGCGCGGTAGCCGGGCTGCGGCCGCCAGCAGAGATGCGGGATCTCGGTGCCGAGCCGCTGCGCCACCTGCCAGAGCGTCTCGCCCGGCTGCGCCTCGACCTCGCGGCCGTCGAGCGTGAACTTGATCGGATCGCTCATCGCGAGCACTCCAATGAAAGAACCGCCCCGGCGCAGGCCGGGGCGGAAAATGGAAGCCTCATGCCGGGTCCGCCAGGTCGTCGCGGAAATGCTTCAGCACCATCTTGACCGGGTTCATCGCCGCCTGGCCGAGGCCGCAGATCGAGGCGTCGCCCATCACCTGCGACAATTCCTGCAGCAGATCCTCGTTCCAGCGCTTGTGGCCCATCAGCTTGACCGCCTTCTCGGTGCCGACCCGGCACGGCGTGCATTGCCCGCAGCTCTCGTCCTCGAAGAATTTGAGCAGGTTGAGCGCGACCGCCTTCATGTCGTCCTGGTCGCTGAGCACGACCACCGCGGCCGAGCCGATAAAGCAGCCCTCGCCCTCCAGCGTGCCGAAATCGAGCGGGATGTCGGCCTTCGCGGCGGGCAGGATGCCGCCCGAGGCGCCGCCCGGCAGGTAGCCCTTGAAGACGTGCCCGTCGAGCATCCCGCCGCAATATTCCTCGATCAGCTCGCGCGCCGTGATGCCGGCCGGCGCGAGCTTGACGCCAGGGTCCTTGACCCGGCCCGAGACGCTGAACGTGCGCCGACCCTTGCGGCCGTTGCGCCCCTCGCCGGCAAACCATTCGGGGCCGCGCTCGACGATGTCGCGCACCCAGTAGAGCGTCTCGATGTTGTTGATCAGCGTCGGCCGGCCGAACAGCCCGACCTGCGACGGGAAGGGCGGCTTGTGGCGCGGCAGCCCGCGCTTGCCTTCGATGCTTTCGAGCATCGCCGACTCCTCGCCGCAGATATAGGCGCCGGCGCCGCGCCGCAGGTGCAGCCTGACGTGGCGCGACAGCCCTTCCGCCTCGACCCGGGCGATCTCCTGCAGCAGCACCTCGCGGCATTGCGGGTATTCGTCGCGCAGGTAGATATAGGCCTCCGCCGCCTCGACGGCCCAGGCGGCGATCAGCACGCCTTCGAGGAAGCGGTGCGGGTCGCGCTCGAGGAACCAGCGGTCCTTGAAGGTGCCCGGCTCGCCCTCGTCGCCGTTGACCGCGAGCAGGCGGGGCGCCGGCTCGGCCAGGACGAAACGCCATTTGCGGCCGGTCGGGAAGCCGGCGCCGCCCATGCCGCGAATGCCCGAATGCTCCAGCGCCTCGATGACGCCGTCGCGGCCGCGCGCGCCGGAGCGGCAATCCGCAAGCAGCTTGTACCCGCCGTCCTTGCGATACTCGTCGAAACCGACAAAAGGCGGGATGTCGGGATGGGTATGCCCGCGCGACTTGGCGTGTGCGACGGCGTCCGCGACGCTGTCGGCCGTGGCGTGCTCGTGCAGCGCGTGGCCGATCGCGCAGACCGGCGCCTTGTCGCATCCGCCCATGCACGGCGCGCGCACCACGCGCACCGCGTCGCCGAACCGGCCGTGCAACTCGGCGAGCAGCTTGTCGGCGCCGAACAGCGCGCAGCTGAGGCTGTCGCAGACGCGCACCGTGATCGGCGGCGGCGGCGCCTCGTCGTCCATGACGACATCGAAATGCGCGTAGAAGGTCGCGACCTCGTAGACCTCGACCAGCGCCAGCCGCATCTCCTCGGCGAGCGCCGCGAGGTGGCGCGCGTGGAGGCAGCCGTAATGGTCCTGGATCAGGTGAAGATGCTCGATCAGGAGATCGCGGCGCCGCTCGCGATCGCCGAGCAGCGCCGCGACCTCGGCGAGCGCGGCGGGATCGACCTGGCGGCCTTTCGGCACGTCGCGGCCGCGCCGCCGGCCGGAGCCGGGATGGACGCGGCGATCATGGGTAGCGGTCAATGCCATGCGCGGACCTTACTACCCCTCTCCCGCGTGCGGGAGAGGGAGCGACCCATCGCGCCGCAATGGGAGGGCGAGGGTCGGTGCATGCAGCCCCTCACCGGTCTCGCGCCGCCCGGCGCGATCCACCCGCTCCGGCAAGCGGGCGAGGGGCAGCGGAGGTGGCGGCCGTGCAAGACCTTACACCGCGCCTTCCTCTTTCATCCGGGCGATGTCGGCGGCGCCGTAGCCAAGCCATTCGAGAACCTCCTCGGTGTGCTCGCCCAAAAGCGGCGCGCGCTTGTGCTCGACCGGCGAGTCGCCGAGGTTGATCGGCATTCCGACCTGCACGTATCGGCCGCGCGTCGGATGGTCGAGCGGCACCAGCATCTGCCGGTCGTAGAGCGACTTGTCCTCGTAGATGTCCTTCATCGACAGGATCGGCCCGCAGGGGACGTCGACCTCGTTCAACGCCGCCATGACCTCGAACTTGGTCTTGGTCATCGTCCACTGTTCGACGATCGCGAAACATTCGGGGATTTTCGGCAGGCGCGCGGCCGGGGTCGCCCAGTCGGGATCGGCGATCAGCTCCTCGCGCCCGCACAGTTTCATCAGCGGCTCCCATGAGGGCGGCTGGATGATCACGTAGACATAGTCGTTGGCGCCGCCCGGGGCGCAGCGCAGCGCGGCGCCCGGCTGCCCGCCGCCCGAGGCGTTGCCGGCGCGCGGCACGCTGTCGCCGAACTCCTTGTTCGGGTATTCCGGCAGCGGCCCGCGCAACAGCCGCTGCTGGTCGCGCATCTTGACGCGGCACAGGTTGAGCACCGCGTCGGTCATCGCCACCTCGACGCGCTGCCCCCTACCGGTCCGCTCGCGCTGATAGAGCGCGGCGAGGATGCCGGCGACCATGTGGACGCCGGTGCCGCTGTCGCCGATCTGCGCGCCGGTCACGGTCGGCGGCCCATCTTCCCAGCCGGTGGTGCTGGCCGAGCCGCCCATGCACTGCGCCACGTTCTCGTAGGCCTTGCAGTCGACATAGGGGCCGGGGCCGAAGCCCTTGACCGAGGCGTAGATGATGCGCGGGTTCAACTCCTGGAAGCGCGCCCAGGTGAAGCCGGCGCGGTCGAGCACGCCGGGGCCGAAATTCTCGACGATGACGTCGCTGCGCCGCACCAGCGCCTCGATCACCGCCTTGCCCTTGGGCGCCTTCATGTTGACGGTGATGCTGCGCTTGTTCGAGTTGAGCATCGTGAAATAGAGGCTGTCGGCGCCCTTGACGTCCTGCAGCTGGCCGCGGGTGATGTCGCCGCGGCCGGGCAGCTCGACCTTGATCACGTCGGCGCCCATCCAGGCGAGGAGCTGGGTCCCGGTCGGCCCGGCCTGGACATGCGTCATGTCGAGGATGCGCACGCCGTCGAGTGCTTTGCCGCTCATCTGTCGCCTCCCGCCTATCGCGTCATCGCCGGGTTCGACCCGGCCAGCTCTGCCGACTCGCCCGGCGATCCCCGGGGCAAGCCCGCGGATGACGAGGGGGAGTCGAGGAAATCGCCGTGCTGCTCGACATGCGCGGCGAGGCCCAGCGTGTGCTCGCGCGCGAGCCGCGCCGCTTCCTCCGCGTCGCGCCGCTCGAGCGCCTCGATGATGCGCATATGATCGACGATCGAGCGCGCCGCGCGGTTGTCCTGGTGGATCGTCACCTTGCGGATCGCCCGCATGTGGATGAACAAATTCTCGGTCATCTCGGCGAGCAGCGCGCAGCCGCTCATCCGGATGATCGCCTGGTGGAAGGCGATGTTGGCGTCGGAATATTCCTCGAGCCGCTCGCCATCGGTCCCGTCGTGGAACGCGCCCATCAGCCGGCGCAATTCGGCGATGTCGTCGTCCGGGGCGCCCTGCGCGACGAGCCGCGCCGCCATGCTTTCGAGCGCCGCCATCACGGTGATGATCTCGACGATCTCGCGCTTCGACTTGCGCACGACATAGATGCCGCGGCGCGGCAGGGTGCGCACGAACCCCTCCTGTTCGAGCAGCGTCATCGCCTCGCGCACCGGGGTGCGGCTGACGCCGAGGCCGGCGCTCAGCGCGCGCTCGTCGAGCCGCACCTCGTCGGGCGAATTGTAGATGTCGAGCGCGGTGATCGCCCGCTTCAGCGCCGCGTAGGCAAGGTCGCGAAACGTCGACTGGGTATCGAGCCGCGGAATCTCGATCGTGGGGGCGGGGCGGACGGAAACCTCAGGCACTCGCTATGGTATCTGGTATACCAGATGCCCGCAACCCGTCAGGCGAGCAGCGGCGCGACGAGCCCGGCCTTGCGGTCGTGCATCCAGCCGGTCAGAAGCTGGCGCAGGGCAGGCGACAGCACGTCGCCGCGGAGCAACCGGCGGAACGCGCGCCGTGCGATCGTCACCGCCGCGCGGCGGTGGTTGCGCGCCTTACTCCGCGGCGGCGAGGTTCGGGGTCGGCTCCAGCGGCAGGCCGGGATGGCCGGTCAGCTTCTCGCCGAGCTTCCACATCTCGAGCGCGCGCCGCTTCATCGCCGGCAGCACCTCGCGCACCTTGCCCTCGTCGAGGTCGGCGGCGATGCCGGGGTAGCCGGCGCGCTCGATCATCGCCCGCAGCTTGCCGCTCTCGAACTGTTCGAGGGTCCAGGCGAGCGGGTCTTCGACCAGCGTGCGGTCCCAGTAGATGCGGTGGTTCTTGTTGCGCGGGCCGTAATGGTAATGCGCGCCGTTCCAGAAATGGTCGAAGGCGAGGAGCTCGGTCTCCTCGGTATAGACCTTGCCCGGGGTGCCGCCGATATCGGCGAGGACGTGGATCGCCAGGCCGCCGTCGCCCATCGGCAGGCGCCGCATCTCGAGCCCGAAGCGGATGTTGCCGCATTCGAAGATGTCGGTGCCGCGGTTGTGCTTCACGGTGTTGCGCCTGGTCGCGTAGAGCTCGCGGGCGCAGGCCTCGACCTCGGGCAGCACCTGGCGCACCGCGGCGTAGTCGGCGCTCTTGGCGATCGCCGGGTAGCCGGCGCGGTCGAGCATCCGGTCGAGCTTGCTGCCCAGGGTCTTGATCGTCCAGCCGATCGGGTTGCCGCAGGCGATCGGGTCCATGCGGTAGAGATTGGTCAGCATCGCACCGCCCAGCATCTCCGGCCCGGCGACCGCGAGCTCCTTGTTCTCCGGCCCGTAGACGTAGCTCTTCTCGATGTCGAAGCAGTTGAAGCGCAGCAGCGTCGTCTCCTTGCCGGCAACCTGCGCCTTGACCGAGATGACGACGCCCTGGTCGGCATGGTCCTGGATATTTTCGTCCCACAGCTCGTGCTTGACGTGGAAGCTCAACGGGCCGGCGGTGAAGTTCGCTTGCGCTGGCTGCGGCATGTCCCTGCTCCTGGTCGGCGGTTGGCGCGATTATAGCCATTAATAACGCGAGGTTATCGCGAAAATCGATGCCCCAGGCGAGGCGCAGCCATGCCGAACCCGCCACCCTCCGGGGCAACCTTCCCGCGGCGCTGCCGCGCCATCGGCATCGACGGTTGACGGCGGCGGCAAATTGGCGCGGAATTTGCGCCTACAAAAAACGAACAGTGGACATCGGATGGCTTCATAGGGAGAGGTAAGATGGCAACTCGCCGCTCGGTCCTGGTCCGCCTGCCTGCCGCCGCGGTCGCCGCGGGTTTCGCGCTCCGCGCCGGATCGCTGCTCGCCGCCGACAAAAGCGTCACCATCGGCATCGATGTGCCGCTGACCGGCTCCGACGCCGAGAACGCGATCCTCATCAAAAACGGCGCGGTGATGGCGGCCGACGAGGCCAACGCCAAGGGCGGCGTCGCCGGCTACCATATCGATGTCTGGGTGCTCGACGACGGCACCGCGACGGCCGGCCAGTACGATCCGGCACAGGCCGCGACCAACGCCCGCAAGATGGTCTCCAACCCCGATGTCGTCGCCGCGATCGGACCCGAGATGAGCGGCTGCGGCAAGGCGATGGCACCGATCCTCAGCCAGGGCAACCTGGCGACGATCACCCCCAGCTCGACCAATCCCGACATCACCGACCCGAAATTCGCCGGCCAGTTCAGGCCGATGGGCAAGGCGATCTATTTCCGCACGGTGACGACCGACGCCTATCAGGGGCCGGACATGGCGAATTACTTCAGCCATGTGCTGAAGCTCAAAACCGTCTACATCCTGGACGACAGCGGCGCCTACGGCGTCGGCATGGCCAATGCCTTCGAGGATCAGGCGAAGAAGCTCGGCATGAACGTGCTCGGCCACGATCAGCTCGACCCGCGTGAATCCGACTACTCCAACATCCTCACCAAGATCAAGGCGTTGGACCCGAACGGGCTGTATTTCGGCGGGACCTCGCTCGCCGGGATCAAGCTGGTCAAGCAGTCCTACGAGATCATCCCGAAGGCGGTCAAGGCAGGCGGCGACGGGGTCTACAGCGCCGCGCTGTTGAAGGGCGCCGGTTTTCCCGCGATGGATGGCTGGTACGCGACGATCGCCTCGCCCTATATCGCGGAAAACCCCGAGGTCAAGCCGTGGATCGAGCGCTATACGAAGGCCTACGGCCAGGGGCCGACGGCCTATTCGTTCACCGCCTATGACGGGATGCTGGTGATCCTCGACGCGATCGATCGGGTGGCGAAATCGGGTCAGCCGGTGAACCACGACACGGTGCGCGACGCGATCCAGACCGCGTCGGTCAAGACCCTGCAGGGTGTCGTCAGCTTCGACGAGAACGGCGACATCAAGAACCGCGTGGTCAGCGTCTTCCAGTGCCGCCACAAGAGCGACCAGCCCGACGACGCGATCCTGCAGCAGTTCACCTATCTCGGCGTCGCGCCAGAGACGACTTAGCCAGAGACGACGCAGCCGAGACGACGCAGCCGAGACGACGCAGCCTCCACCGGCTTCGCCGCGGCGGCTGCGCGATCGCCGGTTCATGCGCTAGACTGCCCGCAAACGAGGGGAGGATGCGCATGCGGGCGGACTACGTCATCGTCGGGGCCGGCTCGGCCGGCTGCGTGCTGGCCAACCGGCTCACCGAGGACCCGAGCGTCCGGGTCATCCTGATCGAGGCCGGCGGCAAGGACTGGAACCCGCTGATCCACGTGCCGGCCGGCTTCTTCAAGATGCTCGACCACGACACGCTCACCTGGAAATACCGCGCCGAGCCCGATCCAGGCACCAACGGGCGCGCCATCGTCTACACCCGCGGGCGCGTGGTCGGCGGCTCGTCGTCGATCAACGGGCTCGTCTACATCCGCGGCCAACCCGAGGATTACGAGCACTGGGCGCAGCTCGGCAATCGCGGCTGGTCGTGGGACGATTGCCTGCCGTTCTTCCGCAAGGCCGAGCGCTGGGAGGGCGACGAGACCGCGGTGCGCGGCAAGGACGGCCCGCTCTTTACGTCGAAGATGGACCGCTCGCCGATCTGCGCCAGCGTCGTCGAGGCCGGCGTCGAGCTCGGCCTCGAATATCGCGAGGACGTCAACAATCTCTCCCCCGGTTCGGGCGATGGGATCGGCTGGTGCCAGCAGACGCGCGGCGGCCGGCGCCGCGCCAGTACCGCGCGCACCTATCTGCGGCCGGCGCTGAAGCGCGGCAATCTGCAGCTGGTGACGCACGCGCTGGTGCACCACGTCGTGTTCGAGGGCAAGCGCGCGGTCGGCATCGAGCTCTCGCGCGGCGGCCAGGTGGAGCGCGTCGATGCGGCGCGTGAGGTGATCCTCTCCGCCGGCGCGATCGGTTCGCCGCACATCCTGCAGCTTTCGGGCGTCGGCGACCCCCAGCATCTCGCGCGGATCGGCGTGCCGGTGGTCCACGCGCTGCCCGGCGTCGGCAAGAACATGCAGGACCATTTCCAGGCGCGCGTTTCGTACCCGGTTGTCGGCGCGCCGACCGCCAATGAGAAATCGCGCGGACTGCCGCTCGTCGGCGAGATCGTTCGCTGGCTGGTCACCGGCAAGGGGATGCTGACCTACAGCCCGTCGCTGGTCGCCGCCTCGGTCAAGGTGCTCGAGGAATCGGCGACCCCGGACATGCAGATCACCTTCGCGCCCGGCAGCTTCAAGGGCGGGCAGATCGGCGAGTTGGAGGAGGAGCCGGGGCTGTCGGCCGGCGCCTGGCAGATGCGTCCGCTATCGCGCGGCTATGTCGAGGCCAAGACCAACCGGCCCGGCGACGCGCCGGCGATCAACCCGCGCTACCTGTCCGAGGAAACCGACCGGCGCGCGGTTATCGGCGGTCTGCGCTTCGCGCGGCGCCTCTTCGACGCGCCGGCGCTGAAGAAATATGTGCGCGAGGAAAGCCTGCCCGGCCGCCATGTCGAAAGCGACGACGAGCTCCTCGACTACGCGCGCAATTACGGCGGCACCTGCTACCACGCGAGCTGCACCTGCCTCATGGGCAGCCATGCGATGTCGGTGGTCGGCGAGGACCTCAGGGTACACGGGCTCGAGGGCATCCGGGTCGTCGATGCGTCGGTCATGCCGGCCGTCACCTCCAACAATACCAACGCGCCGACCATCATGATCGCCGAGCAGGGTGCCGAGCATATCAAGCGCGCCGCACGGCAAAGACTGGCGGCGTGATCGATCGCCGGCGCGCGATGCCCGCCGGTCGATCACATCCGTCGCGGCGGCGAGCAGGCGCTGCGGGATCGTGGGGCCGAGCGCCGCGGCGGTGATGCGATTGATCGCGAGGTCGAAGAGCGTGGGCTGGTCGACCGGCAGGCCGGCCGGCTTGCCCTTCTGAGGATCTTGTCGGCGCGAGTTTGTTGACGGCCGGGCGAAACCCTCGCTAGACCCACCTTCGCGCCAGGATCGGGCAAGCAGGAACCGGGGAATGCCATGAGCGACGCAGGCGAGATGACCGACGGCTTCCACCTCGTGGTCGAGGCGCTGAAGCTCAACGGGGTCGACACGATCTACGGCGTCGCCGGCATCCCGATCACCGATTTGTTACGCCTCGCGCAGAACGAGGGCATCCGCTATTTCGGCTTCCGCCACGAGCAGTCGGCGGGAAATGCCGCGGCGATCCACGGCTTCCTGACCGCGACGCCGGGCATCTGCATGACGGTGTCGGCGCCGGGCTTCCTCAACGGGCTCGTCGCGCTTGCCAACGCCACCACCAACTGCTTCCCGATGATCCTCATCAGCGGGTCGAGCGACCGCAATATCGTCGACCTCGAACAGGGCGATTACGAGGAGATGGACCAGCTCGCGGTCGCCCGGCCGCATTGCAAGGCGGCCTACCGGGTCAACCGGCCGCAGGACATCGGCACCGGGATCGCGCGCGCGATCCGTGCGGCGCTGTCGGGGCGGCCGGGCGGGGTCTATCTCGACCTCACCGCCGAGGTGCTCGGCTCGGCGCTCGACGCCGAGGCCGGCAAGCGCTCGCTCGTCAGGGTCGTCGACCCGGCCCCCGCCGCGCCGCCCGCACCGGAATCGGTCAAGCGCGCGCTCGACCTGCTGGCGAGCGCCGAGCGGCCGCTCGCGATCCTCGGCAAGGGGGCGGCCTATGCCCGCGCCGAGGCCGAGATACGCGCCTTCCTGGAAGCGACCGGCATGCCGTTCCTGCCGATGTCGATGGCCAAGGGCCTGCTGCCCGACGACCACCCGCAATCGGCCGCCGCGGCGCGCTCTTATGCGATCGGCAACGCCGACGTGGTGCTGCTCGCCGGGGCGCGGCTCAACTGGCTGCTGTCGCACGGCCGCGCGCCGCTGTGGAACGCCAGCACCAAATTCGTCCAGCTCGACATCGCGCCGACCGAGTTCGACAGCAACCGCGCGATCGCCGCGCCGGTCGCCGGCGACATCCGCTCGACCTTCGCCGCGCTCAACGCCGCGCTCGCCGGGCGGGTCAAGCGGCAGTCCGGCTGGGTCGAGGAAATCGACAAGCGCAAGCAGCAGAACATCGAGCGCATGGCGGCGCGACTCAACGCCGACCCCTCGCCGATGAACTTCTCCTCGGCGCTGCGCGCGGTGCGCAACGCGCTCGCCACCCAGCCCGACGTCTACATCGTCAACGAAGGCGCCAACACACTCGATTTCGGGCGCAACATCATCGACATGGACAAGCCGCGCCA
>DATJOB010000002.1:0-26631 GCA_035507475.1 Allostellaceae bacterium
TCGGCCTGCGCCCAGGCTTGCGCCATCTTGACCTCGGCCGCCTTGCGTTCGGTGATGTCGGAGTAGAGCGAGACGACGGCGCCGCCCGGCATCGCGCGGCGCCTGATCTGCAGGGTGCGGCCCGAGCCGGCGACCCGCTCCTGCACGCTCGGCACATCTTCGTAGAACCGCGCCATCCGGTCTTCAAGGCTGACCGCCATCGCCGGCGGCCCGAAATCGCCGCGCGCGGTCTGGAACGCGTGGATCTCGCGCAGCGAGCCGCGGGCGATCAACTCGGGCGGCAGGTCGAGGAGCTCGGTGAAGCGCGCGTTCGAGGCGATCAGCCTGCCGTACCGGTCGAAGACGCTGAGCCCCTCGCCCATGTTCTCCAGCGTGCTCTGCAGCAGATCGCTCTGGCGCTGCAGCCGCTCTTCGCTGACGCGCAGCTCGGTCGCCGCCTTCTGCTGGCGACCGAGGGCGCGCACGATCATCCAGGTCAGCGAGACGGCGGTCAGCGCGAAGACCACGAAGGCGGCGAGCGAGCCGGCGCATTCCTTGTTCCACTGCGCCAGGATGTCGCTGCGGCTGCGCGAGGCGATCAGCATCATCGGCCGCGCCGGGATCCGCGCAAAGGCGACGAGATGCGCCTTGGCGGCGTCCTGCTCCTGACCGAGCAGACCGATGCGCCGGCCGGTAGCGCCGGCGATCACAGCGGCGGCGTTGGGCAGCGGGCGCCCGATCAGCTCCTCCTTGTGGGGCTCGGTGGCGACCAGCGTGCCGTCGTCGAGGAACAGCTTGACGCTCACCCCGCTATTGGCGACGACGGCGCTGTAGAAGTCGCTGAAGACATTGATCGGCACTTCCGCGGCGACGACGCCGATCACCGTGTCGTGGCGCATCAGCGGCCGGCTCATCATCACCGACCAACCGCCGGTCGCCCGGCTGCGCTTCGGGCGGCCGATGAAGAGCGACGGCAGGCCGCCTTTCTGATGCGCGGTGAAAAACGGCTCGTCCGCGTAGTCCGGCTCGCGTTCGCCGCGCCAACCCGACTTGTTGAGCAGCCGCCCGGCATTATCGAGGATCAGGATGTCGCGGACGACGAGCGTCTGGTCGTCCAACTGGTTGAGGAGGGTCTTGACGAGGGCGTCGTCGAGCGGCGTATCGGGAAGCAGCGTTTCGAGCGTGCGCTGCACCCCGAGCAGCGCCGCGTCGATCGCGAAGATCGAGCGGTTGGTGCCGACCTCGGAGGAGCGGGCGATGCTTTCGAGCGTCGCGGACGCGTCGTCGAGCGTCTGCCGGTAGGCGCGGTGCAGCGAGGCGAACATGCTGGCGCCGTAGGCGCAGACCACCACGGCGCACAGCACCATCATCGCGTTCTGCAGGCGGACCAGCCGCCTGAGCGCGCGCAGCGATGTCGCGATGCGGTCCATCGCCGTTCAGTCCTGCGCCGCGACGCTGATGTCGAAGAGCCGCCCGACGGTGCGGTTCCACGCGGCGACGCAGTCGGCGCCGCAGCGGTCGGCCCAACGCGGCGACACCGTGTCGAGAAACGACTGACGCACCAGCCGGCGGTCGTCGTCGGTCACCGGCACCAGCTTCATATGCGCCGGCGGGCCGGCATCACAGGGGCCGTCGGTCAGGCAGGCAAGCCCGCTTTGCGTGTCGTTCTGCGCGGCCTGCCACATCTTGTCGCCGAGCCCGTCGATCTGACCGGTCAGGAAGTGCCGCACCGCAGGATCGAAGCGGTGCCAGGCGTCGTGGTTGGCGATCAGGATGTTGGGACCCCAGCTCACGGTCACCGGGCTGACGTAGCTGGTGACGCTGGGCAGGCCGATCTGGTAGCCGGAGATGGCGCCGGTGATCGCGCAGTCGGCGACGTGCTTGCGCAGGGCGTCCATCAGCCCCGAATAGGGGGTGGTGATGCCGATCGCGCCAAGCCCCTCGACGAAGTCCGAATGCATCGCGCTGGCGACCCTGACCTTGAGCCCCTTGAGGTCGGCAAGACCGTGGATCGGCCGGTTGCAGAACACGACCTGCGCCGGGTTGGTCCACACCGCGAGCAGCTCGACCCCGTAGCGCTCGCGGTAGAGGTCGGCGAGGATCGAGTGGTAGGCCTCGATGCTGCGGCGCAGCGATTTGATGTCGGGGTTGAGCCCGGGCATATCGACGCCGGCCACCTCGGGGTCCTCCGAGGCGACCTGGGCGAGCGGTACATCGCCGATGGTGATGGCGCCGAGCCGGGTGAACTGCAGCAGCTCGGGTCCGCTCAACCCGTCGAGATCATAGGGCGTCACCTCGGCGGTGATGCGGCCCGCAGATCGCTCGGCGAGCTCCTTGCCCCAGAACGGCGCCTCGAAATTCTTGAACTGGCTGGTCTGGCCCAGCCCGCCGACCACCCTGAGGTGGACCGAGGGCAGCTGTTGGCTGCGCGCCGGCCAGGCGACGAGCATGAGAAACGCCAGCACCCAATAGCGCACGGCAACATCCTTGTCATCCGCGGCTCGTTACTAAGGCAGTCTGCGTTAATTTTCGGTTATGAGCGCATTTGCCCGAGGTTTGCGGCGGGCTCGAGGATTAATGCGGCGGCGTCGGCGACATGCCAGCGCCAGCCCGACGGGACGAGCACCGTGGTGTCGGGCTGCTCGATGACGGCGGGACCCGCGCCGGACGTTCCCGCCGCGAGCTCCGTCCGGCGATAAATCTCGGCCAGCTCGGGGCCGCTCGCCGGATCGACCAGCACCTGCCGCCGGCGCGCGGCGCTGCGCTCGCCGGATCGATCAGCATCGGCCGGCGGCCGCGGCGCGGGCGGCACCGGTGCCGCGACGCGATGCACGGCGCGCAGGTTGACGATCCGCGCCGGCGCCGGCGCCGCATAGCCGTAGATCCGGTCGTGCGCGGCAAGAAAGTCGCGGTAGAGCGCGGCGAGCGCATCGGCGTCGCCGTCGAGTCGCCCCGGGCGCAGCAGGATTTCCAGGTGATAGCCCTGGCCGATATAGCAGATATCGGCGAGATGGCGGACCTCGCCGGCGCCCGACGCGCCCGCTTCGCCCGCCATCAGCCGGGCGCAGCCGGCATCGAGAGCGGCGAGCGCCTGCTGCACCTCGGGCCACGTCGCTTCGGCGAGCGGGCGCGGGAACGCGGTCGACAATTCATGCTCGACCGGCGCCGCGAGCAGTCCCGCCGCCGACAGCACGCCGGGATGCGGCGGCACGACGATGCGGCGGATGCCGAGCTCGGCGGCGAGCGCCGCGGCATGCACCGGCCCGGCGCCGCCAAGCGGCAAAAGCGTATAGCCGCGCGGGTCGATGCCGCGGCCGATCGAGACGAGACGCATCGCCTCGGCCATCTGCGCGTTGACGACCCGGTGGATGCCGAGCGCGGCGGTCTCGACCGAGACGCCCATCCGCGCAGCGAGCGGCGCGAGCGCCCGCCGGGCGCGCTCGACATCGAGGCGCAGCGTGCCGCCGGCAAAATAATCGGGGTCGAGATAGCCGAGCACCAGCGACGCATCGGTCACCGTCGGCTCGCCGCCGCCGCGGCCGTAGCAGGCCGGCCCCGGCTCCGACCCGGCCGATTGCGGCCCGACGCGCAGCGCGCCGGCATCGTCGAGCCGGGCGATGCTGCCGCCGCCGGCGCCGATCGCGGTGACGTCGACCATCGGCACGCGGATTGTGTAGCCGTCGATCACCCCTTCGGCGCGCACCAACGGTTCGCCGCCGCTGACGAGCGCGATGTCGCAACTCGTGCCGCCGATGTCGATGGTGAGGACATCGCCCGCGCCGGCGGCTCGTCCCGCCGCGACCGCGCCGACGACACCGGCCGCCGGCCCGGACAGGAACAGCCGCACCGGGCGGCGCGCCGCGCTCGCCGCCGCGGCGATGCCGCCGCGCGACTGCATGATCTGCAGCGGCGCCGCGACCCCGGCGGCGGAAAGGTCGTCGGCCATGCGCGCGATGTAATCGCCGACCACCGGCTTCAGATAGGCATCGAACGCGGTCGCCGCGGTGCGCTCGTACTCGCGAAAGGCCGGATCGACCTCGCAGGACAGCGAGATCGCGAGCCCGGGATGCGCCGCGGCGACGATCTCGGCCGCGCGCCGCTCATGCGCCGGTTCGATGAACGAGAACAGGAAGACGATGGCGACCGCCTCGACCCCGTCGGCGGCAAGCGCGGCGGCGGCGCGGCGCACATCGTCCTCCGCGAGCGGCGTGACCACGGTGCCGTCGGCGGCGATGCGCTCGCGCACCTCCTTGCGCCGGGCGCCGGGCGCCAGGAACACCGGCGTCTCCGGCTTCAGCACCAGATCGTACATGCGGTGGCGCATCTGCCGGCCGATCTCGAGCACGTCCTTAAAGCCGGCGGTGGTGATGATGCCGGTCCGCGCCCCCTTGCGCTCGATGACCGCGTTGGTGGCGACGGTCGAGCCGTGCACGAAACGCGCGATCGTCGCCGGCGCGATCCCCCACTGGGCGTGCATCGCGGCGAGCGCGTCGCGCACCGCGGCGGCCGGGTCGCCCTTGGTCGTCGGCCGCTTCATCAGGCGGAACGACCCGTCGCTGCCGGCGCAGACGATGTCGGTGAAGGTGCCGCCGATATCGACGCCGACGGCGTATTCGATCGTCATTGCGATAAGCCGCGGCCGGCGAAGCGGTCTCGATCCAAACGCCTACTCCGCCCGAGCTCGCTTCGCCGCGCCCGCAACGGCAACCGGGTTCAATGCCCGCCGGCCGGGGTTGCGTCGGTGACGATCAGCGCGTCGAGCGCGACGACGCCCTGGCCCTGCGGTCGGACGAGGAGCGGGTTGATGTCGATGCTGCTGAAGCGACCGTTCTGCGCGGCGGCGAACAGCGAGAGCCGCGACAAGGTCTCGGCCAGCGCGTCGAGATCGCCGGGCGGCCTGCCGCGCGCGCCCTTGAGGATCGCCGCGCCGCGCAGCTCGCCGATCATCGCGCGGGCCTCCTCGACGCCGAACGGCGCGACGCGGAAGGTCACGTCGCGCAGCACCTCGACAAAGATGCCGCCGAGCCCGAGCAGCACGGTCGGTCCGAACACCCCGTCATGCTGCACGCCGAGGATCATCTCGACCCCGTCGGTCAGCATCGGCGAAATGAGCACGCCCTCGAGACGGGCCTGCGGCGCGCGCTGAGCGACGCGGGTCATCAGGTTGGCGTACGCGGTCGCCGCTTCGGCGGCGGGCACGTTGAGCATGACGCCGCCGACCTCGGTCTTATGGGTGATTTCGGGCGAGACGATCTTGAGCACCAACCGCTCGCCGAGATCGGCGCAAGCCGCGGCCTCGGCGGCGCTGGTCGCCAGCCGTTCCGCGAGGATCGGAATGCCTGCCGCGGCGAGGATGCGCTTTGCCTCGTGCTCGCCGATCGCATGCCGGGGGAGCGGCTCGACGCCGACCGGCACCGCCGGCGCCGGATGCGGCGGCGTGGCGATGCGCTCGGCGCAGCGCGTCGCCGCGGCGACCGCCTCGACCGCGCGCCACGGATCCTCGTAGACGCCGATCCCAGCCGCCTCGTAGCGGCGCTGCATCTCGGGCGCGGCGATCGCCGAGAGCGCGATGTAGCTCTCCGGATAGCGCGCCGCGGCGCCGGTCAGCGACTTGTAGAGCGGCTCGGCCATCTGCGGCGACGACGCCCAGGTGGTGAAGAAGCCGACCAGCGAGGGAAACTTCTCCCGGCCGAGCAGCAGGTCGAACCCCTTGTCGAGGATCGCGGGGTCGTTGAGCGCCTGCGCCGTCACGTCGACCGGGTTGCGCGGCGCCGCGAACGGCACCCAGGACAGCACCTCCTTCTGCGACTCGGCGGCGAGCGGGGTCAGTTCCAGCCCCTGCTCCTCGGCGGCGTCGGCCATCAGCACCCCGGCGCCGCCCGACATCGTCACCACCGCGAGGCGGCGCGAGCGCGGCAGCCGGCCGCGGGTGCAGGCATAGGCGATCTCGACCAAATCTTCCGGCGTCTTGGCGCGCTCGACGCCGAGCTGGCGCAACGCGGCGTCGTAGATCGCATCGGAGCCGGCAAGCGAGGCGGTGTGCGAGGCGGCGGCGGCGGCGCCGACCTCGGAGCCGCCGACCTTCATCGCGATCACCGGCTTGCCGTTGTCGCGCGCCCGCTTGACCGCCGCGGCAAAGCGCTCGCCATCCTGGATCGCCTCCATGTAGCAGGCGATCGCCGTGGTCTCGGGATCGTCGGCGAGGAACGAGATGCCGTCGGCGACCTGCACCTCCGCCTCGTTGCCGGTCGACATCCAGACCCCGACCGCAATGCCGCGCCGGGCGGTCAGCGCCAGCAGATGCGTGCCGAAGGCGCCCGACTGCGTCACCATGCCGAGCGGCCCGGCCGGCGTCGGCCCCTCCTCGAGAAACGACGAAAAGGTCGGCGTGTGGCCGATCCGCATGTTGAAGAGGCCGAGGCAGTTGGGTCCGCAGAGCCGGATGCCGCTGTCGCGCGCAATCCCGGTGATCCGCTCCTGCAGCGCGCGGCCCTCCGCGCCGATCTCGGCGAACCCCGCGGTGAACATCACCACGCCGCGGACGCCCTTGGCAACGCAGGCCTCCATCGCCGCGACCGCGAGGTTCGCCGGCACCGCGATGAGCCCGAAATCAACCTCGCCCGGCACCGAGGCGAGATCGGGATAGGCCGGCAGGCCCTGGACCGTGTCGCGGGTCGGGTTGATCGGATAGAGCGCGCCGTTGAACCCGGCCTCGCGGTAATAGCGCAGCGAGCGGCCGCTGATCCGCGTCGGGTCGTTCGACGCACCGAAGATCGCTACCGAGCGGGGCGCGAGGAGCGGGGCAAGCGGGTGATCGGTCATGTCGCGGGCATCGCAATCGGGGGAAAGGCCCATCCTTTGGGCAAATCCCCCGAAGCGCAACCCTCAGCGGCGCATGGGCCGGCCGCCGGCCCGCATCACCTCGGGTAGATGTGCTTCCAGTCTGCCGGGAACGGCAGCTCGCTCTCGGTGCTGAACAACTACGTTTCCCGGCGCCCGCTTGCCCGCCTCACCCGGAGTCGAGCCCGGCGAGCGCGCCGACGGTGAGCGGTTTATAGGGCGCGCGCGGCCGGTAGGCGCCGATCTCGGCGATCGGCTTGCCGAGCGCGTCGGCCATCACCGCGCTGACGGTCGGCCCGCAAATGCGCCCCTGGCAGGCGCCCATGCCGCAGCGGGTGAAGGCCTTGGCCTGGTTCGGCCCCTGCGCGCCGAGCCGGGCGGCGCGGCGGATCTGCGCCGCCGTCACCTCCTCGCAGCGGCAGACGACGACATCGTCGGGCGGCAGCAGAGCGCCCGGCGGCGGGCGGTAGAGCGCATCGAGAAATGGCCGGATCGCCAGTTCGCGGCGCAGCGCGTTGCGCAGCGACCGCGCCCGGCGGTCGCGCTCGACCGGGTCGATCCGGTCGAGGAACGCCGCCGCGTCGAGCGCGGCGAGCCGGCCCTGCAGCGCCGCCGCCTCGGCGCCGACGATACCGGCGCCGTCGCCGGCGATCGCGATCGTCGAGTACGCCGTGGCGCCCCATTCGTCGACCCTGGCGCGCCAGCAGAGCTGCGCTGCGTCCCAGCGATGTTCGAGCTGCAACGCCATTCCGATCTGAGTGTTAGGGATCACGCCTTCATGCAGCAGCAGAAGATCGGCCGGCAGTTCGCCGCCCTGCCACGCAACCCCGGCGAGCCGCTCGCGACCGACGGCGCGCAGCCCGCGGACCGCGCGGTGGACCGGCACCCCGGCGCGGCGCACCTCGCGGATCAGCGCCAGCCCCTTGCGCAGGGCGCGGCGCGCCGGCCACAGCGTCCCGGGCAACAGCCGGGCGGCGGCGGCGTAATTGATCGCCGGCGTGGATTCGAGGATCGCCGCGGGCGGCGCCCCGGCGCGCACGAGCTGCGCCGCGAGCAGCCAGACGAGCGGTCCCTGCCCCGCCAAGACCGTCCGCCCCGCCGGCACCAGATCGCCGCTCTTGAGCAGGATTTGCGCGGCGCCGGCGGTCATCACCCCAGGCAGCGTCCAGCCGGGGATCGGCACCGGCCGCTCGAGGGCGCCGGTCGCGATGAGGATGCGCCGCGCCCGCAGGGTCCGGCTCGCGCCGGCCGACACCAGCGACAGCGTGCCGTCCGGGTCGATATGCCAGACCGCGGTCGCCGGCAGGTAGCGCGCGCCGCTCGCCCGCAGCCCGGCGACCAGCCTGCCGCCGGCGAGGTAGTCGGCGCCGAGCGGCGATTTTTCGCCGGCCCGCTCGACACCGCGGTAGATCTGGCCGCCCGGTGCGTCCTGCTCGTCGACCAGCGCGGTGTCGAGCCCGAGCTCGGCGGCAAGCGTCGCCGCGGCCATCCCGGCGGGGCCGGCGCCGACGATCGCGACATCGATCTTTTCGAGGCTCATGGCGGCCGCCGCGCCTGTGGCTTCACGCGACCGGGCTTCACGCGACCGTGGCCGCGCGCTTGCCGCGCTGGCGGCGGATCGCCATCCCCGGCGCGACCGTCACCATGCAGCTCTGGCGGTTGGGTTCGCCGTCGATCTCGGCAAGGCAATCGAAGCACACGCCCATCAGGCAGTAGGGCGCACGCGGCGCGCCGCTGACCGCGGTGTCACGGATGCTGCCGAACCCGGCGAGCAGCACCGCCGCGGCCGCCGAGGCGCCTTCCGGAACGCGCACGGCGCGACCCTCGACGCTGACCGGCACGGTCGGCCGTGCGCTTTCAGGCCGCTTGCGGAACATCGAAGCGCCGGGCCGAGAACGCCGCCATCTCCGGCGCCAGCTCGCCGGCCGCGACCATCGGGGCAAAGGCGTTGGCATGCGCCGCGGCGAGCGTCACGCCGCTGTGGCAATTGGCAGTGAACGCGCCGGGGAACTTCTCGGATTCGTCATAGATCGGCAGCCCGTCCGGCGGCATCACCCGCAGCGCCGCCCAGGCGCGCACCACCTGCAAGCCCGCCAGCCAGGGAAAGCTGCGCACCGCGCGCTCGGCGATCGCCTGCATCACATCGGGGCGCTGCGTCGTATCGAAGCCGACATCCTCCTGACTGTCGCCGATCATGATGCCGCCCTCGACGGTCTGGCGCACTGTTGTGGTCGGCCGCTCGAGCAGGCGCCCGGCTCGCTCGGTGACGAGGATCTGGCCGCGCTGCGGCCGGACCGGCGCGGCGAGGCTGAAGAGCGGCGCAAGCTTGGCGTTGCCGAGCCCGGCGGCGAGCACGATCTTGGGCGCGGCCACCTCGTCGGCGCCGCTGCCGAGCCGGAACTCGCGCGGCGCGACCCCGGCGTAATCGATCATGCGGTTGGGCAGGTAGGTGCCGCCCCGCTCGACAAACCCCTTGTGCAGCGCGTGCAGCAAATAGAGCGAATTGGCATGGCCGTCATAGGGGGTCCAGGACGCGCCGACCACCGCCGAGCCGAGGCCCGGCAGCATCGCGGCCGCCTCGTCATGGTCGAGCATGCGATATTCGAAGCCGAAATTTCCGGCCTCCTGGCGCATCTGCTCCATCCGCGCGCGGCGCTCGGCGAACTCGGCCTCGGAGAGGCAGAGATGGAGCCCGCCCGGCCGCTCGTGGCCGACATCGATCCCGGTGCGCGCGGCGAGCTCCGGCGCGAGCCTCAGCCACTGCTCGGACGAGAGCCGGGTCCAGCGCTGGTAATGCGGCGCGCCGATCCCCTTCGACTGCACCCAGACGAGGCCGAAATTGCCGCGCGAGGCGCGGAAGGCGACATCACCTTCGTCGATCAGCGCCGGCTTCAACCCGTCGCGCGCGAGGCCGTAGGCGATCGCCGCGCCGACCAGCCCGCCGCCGATGACGATCGCGTCGTAGCTCTTCATCGCGGCACTATACCGCCGCCGGCAAAAATTTGCCGCTTCCCGCCGCGCGCCGGGACCCGCCGATCCGACCGCTCGTGCAACCGAAGAGCGCGCCCCGGTTTTCGGCGCGGAAGCGTGCGGCTTCGACCCGCCGGCTGTCGCAGAACCGGCTCTAGAAGAACACGAGCGTGCGCACCTCGATGCTTTCGCGCGGCGGCGCGTCCGATGGCGTGTCGGGGTCGTCGAACGCGCCATGCGCCGAGAACCGGGCGGCGCCGTCGCGCGCTGAATCGAAGCAGCGGATGATCACCGCCTCGTCCGGCTGCATGCGCGGGAAATAGTACCAGCGCTGGCTCGAATTGTAGGTGACGCCGTAGATCTCGCCGGTGCGGTCGGGGTAGCGCAGGTCGGACGCGACGAGGTTCTCCGCCTTCAGGCTGGAGGCGTCGCATAGCGCCAGCGGCGAACGCAGCAGCGGCCCGGCGATCGGCCGCCAGACATTGTTGATCGCGAAGCGCCGCGTCAGCAGCGTTTCGGCTTCCTCACCCATCAGGTCGCGCACGCGCTGCGGCGCGGACCAGGCGGTGTAGTCGTTATGGACGCGGCCGGCGGGCAGCTTGATGCCGCTTCCAGGCCCCGCCTTCGCCTCGTTGCGGACGATGTGGTCGAACGCGACGACCCGGCGCGCGCCGGTCGCTGCCTTCATCAGCGCTTCGCATTCAGGGTAGTAGACGCGCGCGATGACCGCCTCGTCGTAGAGGTCGCCGGCCGCCGTGGGGTGGCGCACCAGCATAAAGCCTTCGCGGTCGAGCGACAGCCGGTCGGCGACCCTGCGCGCGTCCTGCACCGCGACGCTGTGGGTGGCATTCTCGGTGTTGCGCAGCGCAACGCCCGGGCCCGGGTCGTAATTGTACGAATACGGCCTCTCCGCCATCGGCTTGAGAAAGTTGAGCGGCGCGACGACGCCCTCGAGCTTTGTCTGAGTCAACCCGTCCATCGGTTCCTCCGCCAGGCGAGAGCGCTGATAGGTGAATATACACATTTTGCCGCCGGCGGCCGATTTCAAGCCGGCATTTGTCGCCGGGGCGCCAAAAAGCCTCTTACCGGCGATCAGTAGAGATAGGACCCGCCGTTGACGTGCATCGTGTGGCCGGTGACGAAGCCCGCCTGGTCGGAGGCGAGGAACACCGCCGCCGCGGCGATATCGGCCGGGTCGGCGATGCGGCCGAGCGGGTTCTGCGCCGCCATCTCGGCGATCTCCGCTTCGCTGCTGCCGCCGCGCGGCTGGGCGGTGTCGGTAAGGCCGGGGGCGATCGCGTTGACCCGGATGCGGTGCGGCGCAAGTTCCAGCGCCATCGCCCGCGTCATCGAGACCAGCCCGCCCTTGCTCGCGCAGTAATGAACACCGCGCGGCGAGCCACGAAACGCGGCGCCCGAGGTGATGTTGACGATGCTGCCGGCGCGCCCGGCGGCGACCATCGCCTGCGCCGCCGCCTGGGCGCAGAACGCGGCGCCCTTGAGATTGACCGCCTCGACGAAATCCCAGTCGGCTTCGCGCATCTCGAGGAAGCGCACGCGCGGGAAGACGCCGGCATTGTTGACGAGGACGTCGATGCCGCCGAGTTCGGCGACCGTGCCGGCGACCAGCGCGCGCACCTCGGCGAGCTTCGCCATGTCGGCGCGGATCGTCACCGCGCGGCGCCCGGCGGCGGCGACCGCGGCGGCGACCTCGCGCGCGGCCGCCTCGTCGTCGAGCCAGTTGACCGCGACATCGGCTCCGGCGGCGGCAAAGGCGAGCGCGATGGCGCGGCCGATCCCCTGTTGCGCGCCGGTGACCAGCGCGGTTTTCCCGGCGAGCTGCATGTCCCCTCCTCGCGTGCCCAGTCTCGCGTGCCCAGTCAAGACAGCAGCAATAGTCGTCATGTCGGCCGCCGGCAAGATTGTCGCCCTGTTAATAGTCTGGATTAAGCCAGCCGCAAGACTCCCTTAACACTCCCAGGAATTTCATAGAACTGACCAGAAAAGCATGTATATTCGTCGCAGGGGAGCTGCAGAATGGGTCGAGGAGCGGCAGATGCCGTGCCGAGCGTGACGGTCGCCGGGAGCGGCCGGCGCGGGCGGCTGTGCGCCGCCTGGGGCGCGGCCATGCTGGTCGTCGCGCTGCCGCTCAACGCGGCGCTGGCGCAAATGGCGCCGCTCGTCCCCGGCGGCTGGATGATGCTGCCGAATGCGCCCGCGGTGACGCTGCCGGCGATCGCTCCGCCCGCAGCCGCGCCGCATCCGGCCAAGCCGCGACCCGCGAAGCCGGAGCGGAGCGCCGCCGCGAAACCACCGGCGCACCCGGCAAAGCAGGCCGCCGCAACCTCCAAGTCGGCCAAACCGTCGGCGAAGCAGGTCGCCGCGGCCGCAAAGAAACCCGCGGAGTCGAAGCCGGCTGTCGCGCAAGCCGCCGCCGCGCCGCCGCTGCCCTTCTACACGGTCACGAC
This sequence comes from Allostellaceae bacterium, assembly GCA_035507475.1. GTDB lineage: Bacteria > Pseudomonadota > Alphaproteobacteria > ATCC43930 > CGMCC-115725 > DATARH01. The sequence goes on from DATJOB010000002.1 coordinate 12,258, forward strand.
GACGCGCAACAACGTCACCTACACGACGACCCGAGTCGTGCCGCTGCCGCAGGCTCCGCCCGCCAGGCTCGCCGCTGCCGCGCCGCCCGCCGCACCCGCCATCCCGGCGCCGCGCGCCGCAGCGCCCGCCGCACCAGCGGTCCCGGCGGCGGTCCCGGCCGTCGTCAAGGTCGCGTCGGCAGCACCGGCCGCGCCCGCGCTCGTCAAGGCCGCGACGGGGCCTGCCGCCGCGGCCAAGCCTGCCCTCGTGCCGGCGAGCCTCACGAGCGGAGCCGCGATCGGGCCTGCCGAAGCGCCGCGCAAGGCGGGCGGCGACGCCCTCGGGTCGAGCGCGGCCGCCGATTTCGTCACGCGCTTCCTCGACGAGGCCTTCCGTATCGCGCGCTCGAAGGGCAGCTCGCTGCAGCGCCGCGCGCAGCTCGCCGAGCTTTTCGGCAGCAAGATGGACGTTAAGCGCATCGCCGGCTACACCACGGCCGACGAGCTGACCGAGATGTCGCCGGAGATCCAGCAGCGCTTCCGCACCATCCTCATCAGCTATCTGGTCGAGACCTATTACCCGCGCCTCGAGCTCGCCTCCGACCCGAGCGTCACGGTCGACACCACGGCGGGCCCGTCGCTCAAGGACGGCACCGCGGTGGTGTGGACCACCTTCGCCAAGGAAGGGTTCGGCTCGCAGTCGGTCAAATGGCATCTGATGCCCGAGGCCGGCGGGTTCAGGATCGTCGACATCTTCAGCGCCGGGGCGAGCCTGGTGCAGATGGAGCGCGACACCTTCCTCTCGGTGATGCGCAATGGCGGGGTCCCCGAGCTGATGGCCAAGCTCGACGCCCGCACCAAGGCGCTGGCGACCGCCGCGACCGAATAGCGCCGGCCCGCGCTGCCGCAGCGCGGATCAGCGACCGCTACATGCGTGGCAAGGAGGTCGCCGCCGGGCGGCGGCGCTATTTCATCGCGCTGTCGTCGATGACGGCGGCCGTCCTGATCGCCTGCATCCCGTTCGTCGACGCGGTGCCGGTGCTTTTGGGAATGATCGCATTGTCGATCGGCTGCATCGCGACCAACACCTCGCAGGTGTTTGCGCTGACCAACGATCTGCTGCCCAACCCGCGCGACATCGGCAAGGTGATGAGCTTCGAGGTGACGGGCGCCAATGTCATCGGCTTCATGTCGCCGATCGTCACCGGATACCTGATCGCGCTCACCGGCAGCTTCAACGCGGCGTTCGTCACCGCCGGGCTGATGATGCTGGTCGGCATGTCGTCGGCGCTGTTCGTCGCCAACCGGCCGATGATCGTGCCGCCCCGACCGGCAACGATCGCGGCCGGCGCAGGGGATTGAGGTGCCGGTCGCGGAGCGGGTCCCGGCCCGCGCCGCGACGCGGTTCGAGGAAGCCTGTCGCTACGGCTCGATCCCCATCAGCTTGTGCAGCGTGCCGCCGAGGATCGCGATCTTGTCGGCGTCGGTGATGTCGGGGATCGACAGGATATGGTCGACCGGCGCGGTGTTCCACGGGAACGGGTAGTCGGTCCCCATCACCACGTTCTCGACCCCCATCTCGTTGATCAGGTGCTTCACCGCCTCGCCGGTGAACATGATGGTGTCGGCGAGAATCTGGCCGTTGCGCAGGTATTGAGTGGGCTTGAGCTTGGGCGGGGTGCCGACGCGGTTGGGGAAGACGTCGAGCACCGCATCCGAGCGATGCGCATAGCTGGCGAGGAAGCCGGCGCCGTGCGCGGCGCAGATCTTGAGGCCGGGGAAGCGGTCGAGCGTCCCCTCGAAGATCAGGTGCGACAGCGCGATCGTCGTTTCGAGCGGGTTGCCGATCGTGTTGGTGAGGAGACCGTTGCCGGCGAGCCGACCGCTCGGTTCGAGCTCGCGTGTGCCGAGCGGGTGCATGAAGACGAGCACGCCGAGCTCTTCGCATTTCTGCCAGAACGGATGGAATTTGGGGTTGGCGAGGTCCTCGCCGGCGCAAGAGCCGGCGACCCCGACGCCCTTGAAGCCCTGGCGCTTGACCGCATGCTCGATCTGCTGCGCGGCGAGATCGGGGAATTGCAGCGACGCGGTCGCGAAGGCGACAAAGCGGTCGGGATGGCTGGCACAAAAGCCGGCAAGCTGCTCGTTCTGGATCTTGATCAGCTGCTCGGCCTCGTCGCGTGGCGCGCGATACCAGTAAGGATTGATCGACAGCGCCTCGACATCCACCCCGGTCTTGTCCATCTGGGCGAGGCGGTCGCCGACATTCGACCATAGCAGCCCGGGCGCCTCGAGCGGGTGGTTGATGACCTTGGCGGCGTCGGGCACGATGCAATGCGCGTGTACGTCGACGGTCTTGATGCGCTTGCCGGCGATCACGACCTCCCAGCGTTTGGCGTGCGCGTGGGCATGACCGTGCCCGGTCCCGCCGCCGCTCCCGCCCGCGCTGGCGCTCGCGCCCGCGGTGATCTCGCAGCCGGTGAAGACGAGGTCGTGGGCGATCGGCATGCATCCCTCCCTGGTTCGCCTGTCGCGGGTTGCGCCGAGGCTACGCGGCCTTGACGCGCCGCGGCAAACCGAATCTGCTCTGTTGCGGCGAGCGCAGGAGGACGACAGGATGAGCTTCGAGATCGGCCACGTGCATCTCAAGACGACCGACCCGCAAGGGACGGCGCAATTCTACATCGACAATTTCGGCGGCGAGCTCCTCGCCGAAATCCCCGGTCGCGGCTTCCGCGTTAACCTGCACGGGCTGCAGCTCAACATCACCACCAAGATCCCGACGCAGGACCACCCGCAATTCCTCGGCATCGAGCACATCGCCCTGCAGACCGACGACTATGCCGGCACGATGGCGCGGCTGAAGCAGAATGGCGTCAGGGTGCTCGAGGAGCTGACCAGCAACGGCCGCCATGTCTGCTTCCTCGAGGCGCCGGACGGTGCGCAGATGGAGGTGATCGAGAAGGTCTGACCCGCGCTCACCGCTCGGCTGCGGCGCTGGAACCTCAGGCGTTCCGCAGCCGGTAGCGCAGCCAGACCGCGCCGCCGTCGAGGACCTCGCAGCTCAGCAGGGTCATCGCGCTGAGCGGGGCGCGCGCCTCGCTCTCGTCGTCGTTCGAATCGAAGACGTGCGGGCCGCCCCTGGCGCCGTCCACCGCGGGGCAGATCGCCAGGCTGATCTCGTCGATCAGCCCGGCGCGCAGAAACGAACCGTTGGTCTTGCCGCCACCCTCGACGAGCAGGCGCTCGATGCCCAGCTCGCGATTGAGGATGTCGAGCGCCACAGCGAGGTCGAGCCGCTCCCGGCCGGCGAAGATGTACGAGACGCCGTCGCCGCGCAGGCCCGCGAGATGCGCGTCCGAGACACGCTCGGTCAGCACCGCGACGATCGGGTCGCCGCCGATCTCGGAGCGCCCCCAGGCGATCTTGCCTCCGGCATCGAGCGCGATGCCGTACGCGGCGGCATCGCGGCGCGCGAACCACGGCTCGCGCGGAAAGGTCGCGCCGGCGTCGGCTGGGTAGGCCTTGGCCCTGGCGTATTCGCTGCCGGTGACGCGGCCGATCAGCCAGGAGCCGTTGCCGAGCTGCTGGTGGATGCGCTCGAAGAGTCCGGACATGCGGTTCTCCGCGGGACGCCACCGGCTGTGCCAGATGCGGCCGTCGACGCTCGCATTCATGTGGCAGACGACATAGGGCTTCATCGCGCCATCCTCTCGCCGGCGGCGCTGCTCAGCCCGGCAGGCGCCAACCCACCCAGTTGCAGATCGCCTCGCCCATGACGAGGTCGAGGTCGCGCCCCTTGAGCCACGGCAGCTCCTCGGTGAACACCGTCACGCATTGGCGCCACGAGCACGGCATGCGGGTGATGTCGGTGCCCCAGAACACACGGTCGGGCCCGAACGCGTCGAAGACGCGGTGCAGGTGCTGATGAAAGCTGCGATACGGGTAGGCATCCTCGGCGTAGCCGATCTGGCCGGTCGCCTTGACCGCGACATTCGGGTATTTGGCGAGCGCGAGGAGCTCGGGCTGAAAGCGGTAGGCCGACGCGCCGCTGCTGCCGGGCGGCACGGCCATATGGTCGACGATCAGCCTGAGCCGCGGGTGACGCTCGGCGATCCGTCCGACGGTCGGCAGGAACAGCGCCGCGGCGAGCGCAACCGGCACGCCGGCCTCTTCGGCCGCGGGCCACAGCCAGTCGAGCGTGCCGTCGGTCATCCATTCGCGCTTGTGCCGGTCGTTGAAATAGAAGCGCAGCCCGAGCATGCCCGGCCGCTCCTTCCAGTGCGCGACAAGGTCGCGGCCGTTCGGGTCGTCGAGATAGAACCAGCCCATGATCGCGAAGCGGTCCGGGTATTTGCGCACCGCGGCCTGCGCCAGCTCGTTCGAATCCGGATCCCACAGCACCGGATGGACCAGCGCGCGGCCGACGCCGGCGGCGTCCATGTCGGCGATCGCCTGCTCCGCCGAATACGGCGCCTGCCGGTGTTGCGGTGACGGCGTGCCCTTCTCCCAAAGATGGATCTGGCCATCGACGATGAGCATGCGGCGTGTCCTTCCGATTGTATGACGGGTCGATTGGATGACGGCGCGAGGCGCGGGTGCCGAGCTCAGCGCCGCAGGAAGTCGAGCATCAGCCGCGCCACCGCCGCCGGCTGCTCCTGCTGCACCCAATGCCCGGCGCCGTCGAGCAGATGGACACCGGTCATCCGGGTGCAAGCGGTGCCGTTCATCTTCTCGACCGCGCCAGGGTTCTGGTAGACGCCCCAATCGCTCTTGCCCGAGATGAAGATCGACGGCACGTCGATCGTCCGCCCCGAGAAGAGCTGCAGCTCGGCCTCGAACGCCCCGCCGGTGCGCGAGCGGTACCAGTTGAGCCCGCCCTGGAAGCCGTTGCGCCGATATTCCGCGGCATAGACCGCGAGCTCGCTGTCGGGGAGCCAACCGCAGGCGGCGATCTCGGCGGCGGACGGCATCTCCTTCGCCACCGCCTCGGGCATCGTGTCGGCAAGGTCCATGACGTAGTAGGTCGGCATCTTCGCCAGCTCATCGGCGGTCCAGCCGGCGAGCTTGTGCGGCTTGTTCGCGGACCAATCGGCGCTCTTGTGGTGGAAATAGGCGCGCAGGAAATCGTGGACGCCTTGCGCGCAGAACCACATCGCGGCATTGGCCGGGCGTGTCGAATACCACCACTGATAGTGCTTGCGCGGCCGCGGCAATGCCGCCAGCGCCTCGTGGATGGTCGGGCCGGCGGGCGCCGCCGCCGGCTTTCCATCGGTCGCGAAAGGCAGCTCGGGCGGGCCGGCGAACGGCGCGCTCATCAGCGCCAGCGCGCGGAAGATGTCGGGCCGCACGAGCGCGCACCAGGCGGCGACCGAGGCGCCGAAATCGTGGCCGACCACCGCCGCGACCTCGCGCCGGCCCAGCGCGGCGACCAGCCCCACCGCGTCGCGCACCGCGTTGAGCAGCCGGAACGGCCGCAGATCGTCGTCGTAATTGGCGCTCCAGCCGGTGGTGCGGCCATAGCCGCGCAGGTCGGGCGCGACGACGTGGAACCCGGCTTCGGCCAGCGGCCCCATGATCTTGCGCCACGAATAGGCGATCTCGGGAAAGCCGTGCAGCAACAAGAGGCACGGCCGCCCTGCCGGCTCGAACCCGGCTTCGAGGATGTGGACCGTGAGCCCGTTGACGCGCTCGACAAAGCGCGAGCGGACGCCGCGCGGCAGCAAGGCGGGGCTGAGCGCGGCGGGATCTGGCGCGGTGGGATCGGACATGAGGCGCCTCCGAGCGAACCCGGCCTAGGTTAAACAGGAACCGCCTGCGCGTCATTTCTGTTTCCCAGGCATTCCTGCCAGGAATGAAGGAGCAGATGATGCTGAAGACTTTGCTCGCCGCGGCGGCGCTGGTCGCTCTCGCCGCCCCCGCCTTCGCCGATGCTCAATGGTTCATCGTCCGGGGCCCCGATCACCACTGCCGGGTGGTAGCCCAGCGGCCGGTCGAGAAGGAAGTGACGGTCGTCAACCCGAACGGCGCCGTTTACCAGACCGAGACCGAGGCGACCAACGCGATGCGGACCGTGACGGTCTGCCACTGATCGAGCCGCCGGCAAAAAGAAACCGCCCTCCGCGTCGCCGCGGAGGGCGGTTGCGTCAGTGCCCGTTCAGGCGACGACGAGATCCGGCACCATCTCGACGCCCTTGGTCTCGGGACCGAGCAGCAGGGCGGCCACGAAATTGACCAGCCCGAGCAAGGCGCCGATGCACATCGGGACCGCGAAGCCGAGGTTCCAGCCCGAATCGGTCGCGAAGAAGGTGAGGATCGGCGGCACCACCCCGCCGGCGATCGCGCCGACGTGATAGCTGAAGGCCGAGGCCGTGGCGCGCACCTCGGTCGGGTAGCGCTCGTTGAGGAAGGCCGGGATCTGCCCGTACATCCCGCCGCCGGCGAACAGCCCGATCGCCACGAAGCCGCTGACGATCACGATCGTGTTCGTCGACAGCAGGTAGACTGGCACGATCACCATCGAGATCACGGCCGGGATGATCATCGCCCAGCGCCGCCCGAACCGGTCGGAGAACACCCCCCAACTCGAACTGGCGACAAAGACCAGCACGTTGGCCAGCATGATCGGGGTCGCGACCAGCGCGGTCGGCAGGCCCAGATCCTTTTGCAGATGGGTCGCGAACAGCGCATTGATCGAGTAGTAGGTGACAAACCCAGCGCACTGGAACCAGCAGGCGTTGAACAGGTTGCCGACGACGCCGCGCCTGAAGATCGCCGCGAGCGGCGCCTTGACGATGCGTTGCTGCTCCTTTTGCAGCCGCTGGTTTTCGACCCAGACCTCGGGCTCCTTGACGAAGAAGCGGACATAGACGATCGCCAGCGCCGGGGCGATGCCGATCCACAACATGCCGCGCCAGCCCCAGCGGTCGAAGAGCAGCCAGTAGCACGCGCTCGACAGCAGGAAACCGAGCCCCCACGACCCCTGCAGCACGCCGCTCATGAAACCGCGCGAGCGGATCGGCCATTGCTCCATCGCCAACGCCGCGCCGGCCGGCCATTCGGCGCCCATGCCGATGCCGAGCAGCGTGCGGAACAGCAACAGGAACCAGAAGGTCGGCGAGAACCCGGCGATGAAGTTGCACACCGAGAACCAGGCGATGGAGATCATCAGGGGCTTCTTGCGGCCCAGCCGGTCCGCCATCCACCCCGCCGCGGTGGCGCCCAGCAGGCGCATCCACAATGTCAGCGTGAAGACGATCGCCACGTCCGTCAGCGGGACGTTAAACTCCTTGGCGATCGGCACCATGATGAGCAGGAAGATGGTGAAGTCGAAGGCGTCGAGCGTCCAGCCCAGCCACGCCGCCACATAGGCATACCACTGATCCTTGGAGGGTTCCTTCCACCAAGGCACACCGACATCGCTAACAGGACCCGCCATCGCGAAGCACCCCTCTGTTCGATCCGGCTCCATTGGCGGAGCCTTGGGCGTACAGTAGGAGAGCGATCCGCGGTTGTCTATCGTACTTTGTGGCAAGAAAAAGGCGGCGCCGTGAGGGCGCCGCCTTGGCTAGGTGACTGCAGGACGATCGGCGAGCCAGATCAGGCGACGACGAGATCGGCGACCAGTTCCTTACCGCGGGTCTCCGGACCGGCCAAGATGGCGAGCACGAAACTCAGCGCCGCGAACACCGTGCCGATGAGCATCGGGATCGCATAGCCGAGATTGTAGGTGGTGGCGAAATACGCGAGGACCGGCGCGCACAATCCGCCCCAAATCGCACCCTGGTGATAGCAGAACCCGCTCGCCGTCGCCCGTACCTCGGTCGGGAAACGCTCGGCCAGGTAGGTCGGATACTGCCCATGCATGCCGCCGCTCCCGGCGACGCCCTGCAGCACGAAGCCCCACCAGATCAGCGTGAAATTGCCGGTCAGCAGATACATCGGCGCCAGCGCCGCCGCCAGCAGACCCGGCAGGATCATCGCCCAGCGCCGGCCGATCTTGTCGGCGAGCAAGCCCCAGAACGAGCTGGCGAGGAAGGCGACCAGATTGGCGGCGACGCCGACCTCGCCGATCGCCCCCGGCGACAGTTTGAGGTCGACCTGCAGGTGCGTGGCGAACAGCACATTGATCGAGTAGTAGCAGACGAACGCGCTGGCCATCATCCAGCAGGCGGTCAACGTGTTGCCGATCTGCCCGCGCTTGAAGATGCTGAACAGTGGCGCCCTGACCTCGCGCTTCTGGGTGCGCTGGAGGTTGCGGTTCTCGACCCACACCTCCGGCTCCTTGACGAAGAAGCGCACGTAGACGACCGACAAGGCCGGCAGTACGCCGACCAGCAGCATCCCGCGCCAGCCGATCGCATTGTAGAACAGGCCGTAGATCGCAAACGAGATCAGGAAGCCGATGCCCCACGAGCCCTGAAGGACGCCCGACATAAACCCCCGCGAGCGGATCGGCCAGCTTTCCATCGCGAGCGCCGCGCCGGCCGGCCATTCCGCTCCCATGAAGATGCCAAGCAGGGCGCGGGCGAGGAACAGGAAGAGGAAAGTCGGCGCCAGACCGGCGGCGAAATTGCACAGCGAGTAGCCGAGGATGGAGATCATCAGCGGCGCCTTGCGGCCGATCCGATCGCCCAGCCAGCCCGATGCCGTGGCGCCCAACAGTCGCGCCCACAGCGTGATGGTAAAGACGAACGTCACCGAAGTGATCGAGACGTTAAAGTATTGCGCGATCGGGTGCATGATCAGCAGGAAAACAGTGAAGTCGAACGCATCGAGCGTCCACCCCATCCACGCCGCCACCCAGGCATACCACTGATCCTTGGTGGGTTCCTTCCACCACGGCAGACTGACGTCGCTGGCGGGAGCTGCCATCCGAAACCTCCTCTGCTCGGCCGGCCCCTTGAGCGAGGCCTTGCGCCGACCCTAGGGCGCTCGGATAGCAAGTGTCTTTGTCAGATGATATTGTGCAATGATATGGCTTTTTAGCCGCGTAAATTTTAGTCACCAATCTCGTAAAATGCTGCTTCCACCATCATTCGGTGCTGAATTTACGGACAAAATCCCAATCGACCTCAAGACCGAAACCCGGCGCCTCGTCGATATGCAGGTGACCATCGCGCAGCTCGGGATGGGCCTGGAAGAGCCCGTGATGCAGCGGGTCGGTTTCGCGCCCGCCATGCGACTCGACGCCGAACGAGGCGCGCGGCATCGCCAGCACGAGATGACCGTGGATTTCCGGGGCGGTATGCGGCGCGAGGACCGCGCCGTGCTGCTCGGCGAGATGCGCGATGCGCAGCGCCTCGGTGAAGCCGGCGGCGCGGGTCGCGTCGAACTGCACGTAGCGGACGCCGCCGGTGGTGACGAAATCGCGGATCGTGAAGCGCGTCAATTCGCGCTCGCCATGCGCCAGCGGGATCGGCGTCGCCGCCGCGAGCCGGGCGAAGTCGGAAGGCTGCAGATACCAGTGCAGCGGTTCCTCCAGCCAGAACACGTTGGACGCCGCGACGCGATGCGCGAAGTCAATGCACTCAGGAAGATCGTAGGGCGCGTTCATGTCGAGCATCAGGTCGGCGGCGTCGCCGATGACCCGGCGCACGGCGGCGACGCGCGCCGCCTCGCGGGGCGCCGCGCCGGCGCCGGTCTTCAGCTTGACCGCGCGGTAGCCGAGAGCGAGGAAGCGGGCAAGCTCCTCGCCGTATGTCTCGTCCGCAACGCCGCGGTAGTAGCCGCCTGTCGCATAGGTGTGGAGCGGCCGATTTTCGCCGCCGAGCAGGCGATAGACCGGCAGCCCCGCCGCCTTGCCTTTCAGATCCCAGAGCGCGATGTCGATCCCGGCGATCGCCGCCATCGCCACGCTGCGGTCGGCGCGCGCGATCGGTGCGGGGATGTCGGACCGCCCCCCATCGGGGCCATCGGCGATCGCGCCGGGACGCGGCGAGGTCAGCGCGAACAGCCGCTCCCAGACCGCGGTGGTGGCGAGCGCGTCGGCGCCGCGCAGGTGTTCGCCGAATTTGGCGATGTAGCCGCAGACCCGCGGCGCCGGGCCGGCATGGACGATGCCGTGGCCGGCGAGCCCGTCATCGCTCTTCACCTCGGTGAGGATCGCGCTCCACGCGTCGAGCCGCTCGTGCGCGGTCCACACCGGCTCCGGGCGCGGCACCGACACGGGATAGGCGGCGACCGAGGCGATCTTGGTCATGACTATGCCGTCTTCTGCTCGGCCAGGCCCAGTTCGCGGATCGTCTCTTCGCGCATCAGGAATTTCTGGATCTTGCCGGTGACGGTCATCGGGAAGGCGTCGACGAACTTGATGTAGCGCGGGATCTTGTAGTGCGCGATCTGGCCGCGGCAGAATTCCTGCACCTCCTCGGCGGTCGCGCGCTCGCCGTCGCGCAGCTTGACCCAGGCGCACAGCTCCTCGCCGAAGCGCGGGTCGGGGACGCCGATCACCTGCACGTCCTGGATCTTCGGGTGACGGTAGAGGAACTCCTCGATCTCGCGCGGGTAGATGTTCTCGCCGCCGCGGATCACCATGTCCTTGATGCGGCCGACGATGTTGCAGTAGCCCTCGTCGTCGATCGTCGCCAGGTCGCCGGTCTTCATCCAGCCGGCCGCGTCGATCGCATCGGCGGTGCGCTCGGGATCGTTCCAGTAGCCGAGCATCACGCAGTAGCCGCGGGTCAGCAGCTCGCCCGGCGTGCCGCGCGGCACGACGCGCCCCTCGCCGTCGACGATCTTCACCTCGACATGCGGCTGGATGCGGCCGACCGTCGCGACGCGGCGCTCGAGCGGGTCGTCGGTCGACGACTGGAAGCTGACCGGGCTGGTCTCGGTCATGCCGTAGGCGATGGTGATCTCGTCGAGGTGCATCTGCTCGACCGCGCGCTTCATCACCTCGATCGGGCAGGGGCTGCCGGCCATGATGCCGGTGCGCAGCGACGACAGGTCGAACTTCGCGAAATCGGGGTGGTCCATCTCGGCGATGAACATGGTCGGAACGCCGTGCAGCGCGGTGCAGCGCTCGGCCTCGACCGCCTCCAGCGTCGCCAGCGGGTCGAAGGCCTCGCCGGGATAGACCATCGCCGCGGCATGCGTCAGGCAGGCGAGGTTGCCGAGCACCATGCCGAAGCAATGGTAGAGCGGCACCGGGATGCACAACCGGTCGGCGGCGCCGAACTTCATCGCGCGGGCGATGAAGAAGCCGTTGTTCAAGATATTGTGATGCGTGAGCGTGGCGCCTTTCGGAAACCCGGTGGTGCCGCTGGTGAACTGGATGTTGATCGGCTCGTCGAACTGCAGCGTCGCGGCGAGCGCGCGCAGGCGGCGCCGCTCGGCCTCGCCGCCGAGGCCGGCGATGTCGTCGAACCGCACCATGCCGGCATGGCTGTCCTCGCCGATCGCGATGACCAGCCGCAGCTCGGGCAGCTTTGCCGCCTTGAGGTTGCCGGGCGGGGCGCTCGCCAGCTCGGGCGCGAGCGTGCGCAGCATGCCGATATAGTCGCTGCTCTTGAACCGTGCCGCGGTGATCAGCGCGACGCAGCCCGATTTGTTGAGCGCGTATTCGAGCTCGGCGAGGCGATAGGCCGGGTTGATGTTGACGAGGATGAGGCCCGCTTTGGCGGTCGCGAACTGGGTGACGACCCATTCGCGGTTGTTGGGCGACCAGATGCCGATCCGCTCGCCAGGCGCAAGGCCGAGCGCGAGAAGGCCGGCGGCCAGCGCGTCGACCTCGCGCTGCAGCGCGCGGTAGCTCCAGCGGATGTTCTGGTGGCGCACGATAAGCGCGTCACGCTCCGGGAACTGCTCGACGATGCGGTCGAAATGGACGCCGATCGTCTCGCCGATCAGCGGCATGTCGCTCGCGCCGTGAACATAGCTCGGCTGCGCCATGGGCATTTCCTCCTCGCCATGACGGCTTAGCAGATCGCCGCCGGCGACCCAAGGGAACGCGCGGCAGCGCCCCGCCTACTACACTGCGAGCCTCGCACGCGACGCAAGGGAAGAGCCATGCCGCATCCCGGCCGACTGCTTCGCCGACCCCTCACCCGGCGCCAGGCGCTGGTGTTGCCCGCCGGGCTCGGGCTCGCGCCGCTGGCGGCGCGGCTTGCCGCCGCGCAGACCGCGCCCCCCGGCGCAACCGCGCCCATCCTCACCCGGCCGATCCCGGGCAGCGGCGAGCGGCTGCCGGTGGTCGGTCTCGGCACCGACGAATACTACGCCGGCGGCGCCGAGCAGCAGGCCGCGCTGCGCCAGGTCGTCGCCGCGCTGGTCGCGGGCGGCGGCAGCGTCGTCGACACCTCGTCCGATTACGGCGCCTCGGAAAGCATGGTCGGCGCGGTGCTCGCCGAAGGCGGGCTGCGGCCGCGCGTCTTCCTCGCCACCAAGCTCGAGCGCGGCGACCTGCACCAGGCCGACATCGAGGCCTCGCTGCGCCGGCTCGGCGTCGGCCGCATCGACCTGATGCAGGTGCACAACGTGTCGAGCGCCGACCAGAGCCTCGCGCCGCTGCGCGAATGGAAGGCGCAGCGGCTGGTGCGCTACATCGGCATCACCACCTCGGTCACCTATGCCTTCGAGGCGCTCGAGGCGGTGATGCGGCGCGAGAAGCCGGATGTCGTCGAGCTCAATTATTCATTGGGCGAGCGCGAGGCCGAGCGGCGCCTGCTGCCGGCCGCCGCCGAGCTCGGCATCGCGACGCTGATCGACATCCCGTTTGGCGGGCCGGGCGGGCGCAACCTGCTGCGCGCGGTGCAGGGCAGGCCGCTTCCCGACTGGGCGCGCGAATTCGGCGCCGAGACCTGGGGCCAGTTCTTCCTCAAATACGTGCTCGGCCACCCGGCCGTCACCTGCGTCATCCCCGGCACGCGCAACCCCGCGCACATGGCCGACAATCTCGCCGCGGGGCGCGGCCCGCTGCCCGACGCGGCGCAGCGCCGGCGGATGGCGCAGTTCTTCGACACGCTCGGCTGAGCGCCGCCGCGCGCCGCGGGAGCCAGACTAGCGGCGCAGCGGCCAGGCGAAACTCAATTCGTGGCCGTCGGGGTCGGTGACGTGGAAGAAGCGCTCGCCCCAGGGGGCGTCGCGCGGCGGCGCCTGCGGCGCGATCCCGGCGGCGGCGAGGCGGGCGTAAAGCCCGTCGACATCGTCGTCGTAGAAGATCGCCCGGCCCCACCAGCCGATCTCGGCCGGCTCGGCGGTCAGGTTGAGATAGGACATGCCGGCGCGAAAGCTGGTGAACCCGGCGGTCTCGCCGCCGTAAAGCAATTCGAAGCCGCACAGCCGGTAGAACCGCACCGCCGCGGCCATGTCGCGCGTCGGCAGCGTGACGGCCGAAAGCGCCGTGATCGTCAGAACATCACCACGCTGCGGATCGCCTCGCCCGCCTTCAGCGCGGCGAAGCCGTCATTGATCTCGTCGAGCGCGATGTGCCGGCTGATCAACTCGTCGAGGAAAAGCTTGCCGTCGAGGTAGAGCCGCGCCAGCAGCGGGAAGTCGCGCGCCGGGCGCGTACCGCCGTAGCTCGACCGGCGGATGCGCTTCTCGCCCATCAGCGCGCCCCAGCGAAACGCGACCTCCGACGTGACATCGGTCTTGCCGAGCCAGATCACCTCGCCGCCCGGCCGCACCGCCTCGACGCTGAGGGCGAACCCGGCCGGGCTGCCGGCGGCCTCGAGCACGGTGTCGACGCCGCGTCCGCCGGTCATCGCCCTGGCCGCGGCGACGACATCTTCGCGCGCCGCGTTGATCCGCGCGGTCGCGCCGACCCGCTCGGCCAGCGCCAGCTTCCTGTCGTCGAGATCGACCGCGACGATCGCGCCGGCGCCGGCGAGCCGCGCCCCCTGCACCGCCGACAGGCCGACCGCGCCGCAGCCGATCACCATCACCGTGCCGCCATGCTCGATCGCCGCGACGTTGAGCGCGGCACCGACCCCGGTCATCACCCCGCAGCCGATCAGGCAGGCGCGGTCGAACGGCAGCGCCTGCGGCACGACGACCGCCTGCTCGGCCGGGACAATGCAGTATTCGGCAAAAGCGCCGAGAAACATCAGCTGCTTCAGTTCGCCGGCGGCACCGTCCGGGCCGCGCCGCAGCCGGCTCGCGCCGTCGAACGCCACCGCCTGCGGTCCGTGCGCGAGGTAGGTCTCGCAGAGGATCGGCAGATCGCGGTCGCAATAGAAGCAATGCCCGCAATGCGGGTTCCACGAGAGGATGACATGGTCGCCCGGCTTGACCCCTCGCGCCGACGGCCCGACCGCTTCGACGATCCCGGCCGCCTCGTGGCCGAGCACGATCGGCATCGGGTAGCGCAGCGAGCCCTCGATCACTTCGAGGTCGGTGTGGCAGAGCCCCGCCGCCTTCATCCGCACCAGCACGTCGCCGGGCTGCAGCGGGC
>DATJOB010000003.1:0-10367 GCA_035507475.1 Allostellaceae bacterium
CATTCATGAACAGATAGATGGCCATATAGACGAGGACGCCGCGAATCCCGGCCGGCGTGGCGACGGCGAGGCCGATCAGCGCATAGCCGATATGGCCGATCGAGCTGTAGGCCATCAGCCGCTTGATGCTGGTCTGCGCGATCGCCGCGACCGAGCCGAGGATCATCGAGGCGATCGAGAGGAACACGATCACCTGGCGCCACTCGGCCAGCAGCGCGCCGAACGGCTCGATCAGAAAGCGCATAAAGAGCGCGATCGCCGCCATCTTCGGCGCCACGGCGAAAAACGCGGTGACCGGCGTCGGCGCGCCCTCGTAGACATCGGGCACCCACATGTGGAACGGCACCGCCGACACCTTGAAGGCGATCCCGACCGAGACAAAGACCATGCCGATGATGAGGCCGGCCGACGGCACGCCGGCACCGGTCAGCACCTTTGCCAGCGCCACGAAGCTCGTCGTCCCGGCAAAGCCGTAGATCATCGAGGCGCCGTAGAGCAGCATCCCGGAAGACAGCGCGCCGAGCACGAAATACTTGAGCCCGGCCTCGCTCGAGCGCACCGAATCGCGGTCGAAGCTGGCGACCACGTAAAGCGCGAGACTCTGCAGCTCGAGGCCGAGATAAAGGGTGATGAGGTCGTTGGCCGAAACCATCACCATCATCCCGGTCGTCGCCAGCAGAACCAGCACCGGGAACTCGAACCGCGCGATCCGGTGATCCTCGTTGAACCGCATCGCCATGATGATCGAGACCGCCGATCCCACCAGCACCAGCGTCTTCATGAACAGCGCAAAGCTGTCGGTCACGAACATGCCGTAGAAACCGGTGCGCCGGCCGAGCCCGAGCGAGGCGGCGATCGCCAGGATGACGATCAGCACGAGCACCGAGAGCCACGACACCAGCCGCGTCGAGCCCTCGCCGCGGAAGACGCCGACGAGCAGCAGCAGCATCGCGGCGCAGGCGAGCGCGATCTCGGGCAGCGCCGGCAACCACTCGGGCGAAGTCGCGATCGGCATCGCCGCTACTCCGCGCTGGCGCGCTGGCCGGCCGCCTGCGCGGCGCTGACCTGTTGCACGAGGTGCTCGACCGAGGCGCGGATCGGGCCAAGGAACGATGTCGGATAGACGCCCATCCACAGCACGATCGCCAGCAGCGGCGCGAACACCGCCTTCTCGCGTGGCGACATGTCGAGGATGTTCCTCAGGTCGTCGCGCGTGATCGTGCCGAAGACCACCCGGCGATAGAGGTAGAGCATGTAGGCGGCGCCGAGGAACATCGCGGTCGCGGCGAGGAAGCACTCGGTCGTCGAGACGCGGAACGTGCCGAGCAGGATCAGGAACTCGCCGATGAACCCGCTGGTGCCGGGCAACCCGATCGAAGCCAGCATGAAGCACATGAAGACGAAACTGTAGGCCGGCATCCGCTGCACCAAGCCGCCGTAGCGCGCGATGTCGCGCGTGTGCATCCGGTCGTAGACCACGCCGACCACGAGGAACAGCGCCGCCGAGACCACACCGTGGCTCAGCATCTGGATGATCGCGCCCTGCACCGCCTCGCTGGTCACCGCGAAGATGCCCATCGTCACGAAGCCCATATGGGCGATCGACGAATAGGCGATCAGCTTCTTCATGTCGGTCTGCGCCAGCGCGACGA
Source organism: Allostellaceae bacterium (assembly GCA_035507475.1). Taxonomy (GTDB): domain Bacteria; phylum Pseudomonadota; class Alphaproteobacteria; order ATCC43930; family CGMCC-115725; genus DATARH01. Next base: position 1,653 of record DATJOB010000003.1, read on the forward strand.
ACGATGTGTAGATCACCGCGACCGCCGAGAGCGTGAACATCAGCGGGGTAAAGTATTGCGAAGCGAGTGGGAACATCGGCAGCGAGAACCGCACGAAGCCATAGCCGCCGAGCTTCAGCAGAACGCCGGCGAGGATCACCGACCCCGCCGTCGGCGCCTCGACATGCGCGTCGGGCAGCCAGGTGTGGACCGGCCACATCGGCACCTTGACCGCGAATGAGGCGAAGAACGCCAGCCACAGCCATTTCTGCAGCTCGGGCGGGAAGTGGTGGGTCAGCGCGGTCGGGATATCGGTCGTGCCGGTCTGGAAATAGACCGCGAGGATCGCCAGCAGCGACAGCACCGAGCCGAGCAGCGTGTAGAGGAAGAACTTGAAGGCGGAATAGACCCGCCGCGGCCCGCCCCACACCCCGATGATCAGGAACATCGGGATCAGCACGCCCTCGAAGAACACGTAGAACTGGATGAAATCGAGCGAGGAAAAGACGCCGACCATCATCGTCTCGAGGACGAGGAAGGAGATCATGTATTCCCGCACCTGGAGATGCACCGAGCGCCAGCTGGCGGCGACGCAAAGCACCGTGAGCAGTGTCGACAGCAGCACGAAGAACAGCGAGATGCCGTCGATCCCCATGTGATAGCTGATCGCGAAGCCGCCGATATCGATCCAGCGCGCCTGCTCGACGAACTGGAAGGAGGCGGTCGTCGGGTCGAAATAGACCCACAGCAGGAGCGACACCAGAAACACGATCATCGAGGTCGAGAGCGCGATGTTGCGCGCGTTGCGCGCAACGATCTCGGCCTCGCCGCGGCTCGTCATGATGAAGCCGACGCCGACCAGCGGCAGGAATGTGACGAGCGAGAGCAGCGGCCAGTGGCTCATCGCGCGCTCACCGCGGGACCAGGTACCAGGTGAGGAACACCACGACGCCGATCAGCATGGCGAAGGCGTAGTGGTAGACATAGCCGGTCTGTAGCCGGCTTGCCTCGCGCGCCAGCTCGCGCGTCGCCGCGGAGATGCCGTCCGGGCCCAGCCCGTCGATCAGCATGCCGTCGCCGGTCTTCCACAGCCCGTCGCCGAGGCTGAACGCGGTGCGCACGAAGAGCCGGTCGTAGAGCTCGTCGAAATACCATTTGTTGAGCAGGAACAGGTAGAGCGCGCGGAAACGCATCGTCAGCGCCGCCGGGATGCCCGGGCGCAGCATGTAGCAGACATAGGCGAGCCCGATCCCGACGAGGCCGCAGAACAGCGGGAGATAGTCGATGTAGACCGGATTGTTCGGCACCTTGGCGAGCGAATCGTCGGCCGGCAGAACGAGCAGCGAGGTTTTCCAGAACTCGGCGCGGTCGGCGCCCACGAAGAACTCGTCGGCGAGATAGCCGGCGGCGATCGCGCCCGCGGCCAGGTCGAAGAGCGGCGCCAGCATCACCCACGGGCTCTCGTGGATGTGGTGCTGCGTCTCGGCATCGGCGCGCGAGGTGCCGTGGAACGTCATGATGATGAGGCGCCAGGAGTAGAACGCGGTGAGGAACGCGGTGAAGGTGCCGAGGCAGAACGAATAGCGGCCGACCGCGGTCCCCGAGGCCCAGGCCGCGGCGAGGATCGCATCCTTCGAGAAATAACCGGCGAAGGGCGGGATGCCGGCGAGCGACAGGCTGCCGATCCACATCAGCACATAGGTGATCGGGATCTTCTTCCACAGCCCGCCCATGTGGCGCATGTCCTGGTCGCCCGACATCGCATGGATCACCGACCCTGCGCCGAGGAACAGCAGCGCCTTGAAGAAGGCGTGCGTGAACAGGTGGAACATCCCGGCGCCGTAGGCCGATACGCCGGCGGCGAAGAACATGTAGCCGAGCTGCGAGCAGGTCGAATAGGCGATGACGCGCTTGATGTCGTTCTGCGCCATGCCGATGCTGGCGGCGAACATCGCGGTCGTCCCGCCGATGACGCCCACCACGGCGAGCGCGCCCGGCGCGTATTCGAACATCGGCGAGAGCCGCGCCACCATGTAGACGCCGGCGGTCACCATCGTCGCGGCGTGAATCAGCGCCGAGACCGGGGTCGGCCCCTCCATCGCGTCGGGCAGCCAGGTATGCAGGCCGAGCTGCGCCGATTTGCCCATCGCGCCGACGAAGAGCAGCACGCAGCACAGCGTCAGCGCCGGCACCTGCCAGCCGAGGAAGTTCATCACGGTGTGGACCGTCGCGGGCGCCTTGCCGAACACCGTGTCGAAGTCGAGCGCGCCGAACACCACGAACACCGCGAAGATGCCGAGCGCGAAGCCGAAATCGCCGATCCGGTTGACGACGAAGGCCTTGATCGCCGCCGCATCGGCGCTCGGCCGGTCGTACCAGAAGCCGATCAGCAGGTAGGAGGCGAGGCCCACCCCTTCCCAGCCGAAGAACATCTGCACGAAGTCGTTGGCCGTCACCAGCATCAGCATGAAGAAGGTGAACAGGCTCAGATAGGCCATGAACCTCGGCTTCGAGTGGTCATGGGCCATGTATCCGATCGAGTAGATGTGAACCATCGACGAGACGATGGTCACGACGAGGATCATCACCCCGGACAGCGTGTCGAGCCGCAGCGACCACGACACGTCGACCCCGCCGGCCACGATCCAGGTCGCCAGCGTATCGATCTGCGGCGCCGAGTGACCCATGATGTCGCGGAACACGAGGATGCCGAACAGCGCCGACAGCAGGAGCGCGCCGCAGGTCACCAGCTGCGCGCCGCGGTCGCCGATCACGCGTCCGAAAAACCCGGCGATCGCGGCCGCGAGCAGTGGCAGGAAGACGACGAGAGCCGCCACCGCGTCAGCCCCGCATCATCCGGATGTCCTCGACCCGGATCGTCCCGCGGTTGCGGAAATAGACGACGAGGATGGCGAGGCCGATCGCCGCCTCGGCCGCCGCCACGGTCAGCACGAACATCGCGAAGACCTGGCCGACAAGGTCGTTGAGCCGCGCCGAGAACGCGACGAAGTTGATGTTGACCGCGAGCAGCATCAGCTCGATCGACATCAGGATGATGATCACGTTCTTGCGGTTGAGGAAAATACCGAAGATGCCGAGGGTGAAGAGAATCGCGGCGACCGTCAGGTAATGGGCGAGGCCGATCGTCAGCATCAGTTGCCCACCCCGGCGCCGACCGGCACCTTGACGACCTCGACCGTCTCGGTCCGCCGGCGCGAGACCTGCTCGGCGATCACCTGGCGGCGCCGGTCGACGCGGTGCCGCAGGGTCAGCACGATCGCGCCGATCATCGCCACCAGGAGGATCATGCCGGCCGCCTGGAAGCCGAAGAAGTAGCGCGTGTAGAGCACGTCGCCGAGCGCGCGGGTGTTGGTCAACCCGCCCCCGGCCGGCAGCGGCGCCGCGGCGACGCTGGCGACGCCCGGCGCGATCGCCCAGCTGCCGAACACCAGGATCAGCTCGGCCAGGAGGATGAAGCCGATCAGCGCACCGACCGGCAGGTATTTCATCGCGCCGCTGCGCAGCTGCACGAAGTCGATGTCGAGCATCATCACGACGAAGAGAAACAGCACCGCGACCGCGCCGACATAGACGATCACCAGGATCATCGCCAGGAACTCGGCGCCCATCAGCACGAAGAGCCCGGCCGCGTTGAAGAAGGCGAGGATCAGGAACAGCACCGAATGCACCGGGTTGCGCGCCGACACCACCATCACCGCCGAGGCGATCGCCAGCGCCGCGAACAGGTAGAACATGACCGCCGACAGGATCATTCAGCCCCTCGTCGGGATGGCGAAATCCGGCGTCACCGGTACGGCGCCTCGAGCGCCAGGCCTTGCGCGATCTCGGCTTCCCAGCGGTCGCCGTTCTCCAGCAGCTTGGCCTTGTCGTAGAACAGCTCCTCGCGCGTTTCCGAGGCGAACTCGAAATTCGGCCCCTCGACGATCGCATCGACCGGGCACGCCTCCTGGCAGTAGCCGCAATAGATGCATTTCGTCATGTCGATGTCGTAGCGCGTGGTGCGGCGGCTGCCGTCGGCGCGCGGCTCGGCCTCGATCGTGATCGCCAGCGCCGGGCAGATCGCCTCGCACAGCTTACAGGCGATGCAGCGCTCCTCGCCGTTCGGGTAGCGGCGCAGCGCGTGCTCGCCACGGAAGCGCGACGACAGCGGCCCCTTCTCGTAGGGGTAGTTGACGGTGACCGGGGTGCGGAACATGTAGCGCAGGGTCAGCGCCATGCCCGACAGCAGCTCGGTCAGCAACAGGCCGCGCGCGCTGCGCGCCAGGAAATTCATCAGCTTGCCCTCGAGCTCACCATAGCCCCCCACCTCGCCCTGTCAATGAACCGGAATCCAGCCCGCCGCAGTCAGCACGCCGGCGGTCAGCACCAGCCAGAAGAGCGACAGCGGCAGGAACACCTTCCAGCCGAGCCGCATCAGCTGATCGTAGCGGAAACGCGGGAATGTCGCCCGCACCCAGAGGAAGCAGAACATCACGAACAGCACCTTGGCGAGCAGCCAAAGCGGGCCGGGAATCCAGGTGAACGGCGCGATCGGGATCGGCGACAGCCAGCCTCCGAGGAACAGGATGCTGGTCATCGCGCTCATCAGGATCATGTTGCCGTATTCGCCGAGAAAGAAGAGGCCGAAGGTCATCGCCGAATATTCGACATGAAAGCCGGCGACGAGCTCGGATTCGCCCTCGGGCAGGTCGAACGGCGCGCGGTTGGTCTCGGCCAGCCCCGACACGAAGAACACGACGAACATCGGGAGCAGCGGGATGAAGAACCAGATGTGGCGCTGCGCCATGACGATGTCGGTGAGGTTCAGCGACCCGGCGCAGAGCAGCACGGTGACCAGCACGAAGCCGATCGAGACCTCGTAGGAGACCATCTGCGCCGCGGAGCGCAACGCGCCGAGAAAGGCATAGCGCGAGTTCGAAGCCCAGCCCGCCATGATGATGCCGTAGACCGAGAGCGAGCTGATCGCGAAGAGGTAGAGGATCCCGACATTGATGTTGGCGATCACGACGCCGACGTCGAACGGGATCACCGCCCAGGCGACGAGCGCGAGCGTAAAGGTGATCATCGGCGCGGCGATGAAGACGATGCGGTTGGCGCCGCTCGGGACGATCGTCTCCTTGAGCAGCAGCTTCAGCCCGTCGGCAAAGGGCTGCCACAGCCCGAACGGGCCGACCACATTCGGCCCCTTGCGCAGCTGCGACAAGGCCAGGACCTTGCGCTCGAAATAGGTGTAGTAGGCGATCGCGACGAGCAGCGGCACGACGACCGCCAGCACCTCGGCCACGGTGATGACCGTCGGCAGCCCGTAGCCGTACCAGAGGCTAGCCATGCGTGCCGGTCCGTCCCGCAGCCGGGCCGTGCACGAATAGCTGGCTGCATTGCGCCATCGTCGGGCTGGCGCGGCTGATCGGATCGGTCTCGTAGAAATCGGCGATCGGATAGGCGAACGGCGCGGCGGCGATCGGTCCGACCGCGCCGAACGGACCCCAAGCCGCGCGCCTCACCGTGTCGATCTCGCCCAGCGTCGGATGCGCGGCGCGCATCTGCCGGCGCAGCTCGGCCAGCGAGTCGAACGGCAGCGGACTGCCGAGCGCCCCCGACAACGCGCGCAGGATGGCCCAGTCCTCGCGCGCCTCGCCCGGTGGGAACACCGCGCGGCGCCCGAGCTGGGCGCGGCCCTCGGTGTTGACGTAGGTGCCGTCCTTCTCGGTATAGGCGGCGCCGGGCAGCACGACATCGGCGCGCGCCGCGCCGCGATCGCCGTGATGGCCCTGGTAGACGACGAAGGCCGAACCGGTCTCGGCCAGGTCGAGCTGGTCGGCGCCGAGCAGGTAGAGCAGCTCGATGTCGCTGCTGCGGCAACCGTCGAGGATGCCGGCGACGTCGCGCCCGCCCTCGCCCGGCAGAAACCCGAGGTCGAGCCCGGCGACGCGGGCCGCGGCGGTGTGCAGCACGTTGAACCCGCTCCACGCGTCGCGCAGCATGCCGCTGCTCTCGGCCAGCGCGCGCGCCGCGCCCAGCACCTGGGCGCCGTCGGCATGCGCCAGCGCGCCCTGGCCGAGGATCAGCATCGGCGCCTTCGCATCCTTTAGGCGCTGCGCCCAGTCGTGCGATCCCTGGCCGAGCGCGGCCAGCGTCCCGCCGCCCTCGCCGATGATCTCGACCGGGAAGCTGAGGTCGAGCGCGGGGCCGATCGCCGCCACGGCAAAGCCGCCCTGCAGATAGCGCCTGCGCAGCCGGGCGTTGACGATCGGCGCCTCCCAGCGCGGATTGCTGCCGATCAGCAGGCAGACATCGGCCTCGTCGATGCCGGCGATGGTCGTGTTGAACAGGTAGCCGGCGCGGCAGGCCGCATCGAGCTTGGCGCCGTCCTGCCGGCAATCGAGGCTGGTCGCGCCGCGCTCGCGCAACAGCGTCTGCAGCGCGTACATCGACTCGGCATCGCAGAGATCGCCGGCAACGGCCGCGATCCGCTCGCCGGGCGCCGCTCTCAGCCGGTCGGCGACGAGGTCGAGCGCCTCGCGCCAGTCGGCTTCGACCAGCCGGCCGCCGCGGCGGATATAGGGGCGGTCGAGCCGGCGGCGGACGAGCCCATCGACCGCGAAGCGCGTCTTGTCGGAGATCCACTCCTCGTTCACCGCTTCGTTCAGCCGCGGCAGCACGCGCAGGATGCGCGGCCCGCGCGCATCGATCCGGATGTTGCTGCCGACCGCGTCGAGCACGTCGACGCTCTCTGTCTTGCGCAATTCCCACGGCCGCGCGTTGAACGCGTAGGGTTTCGAGGTCAGCGCTCCGACCGGGCACAGGTCGATGATGTTGCCGGACAGCTCGGAGCCGAGCGCGCGCTCGATATAGGTGCCGATCTCCATGTTCTCGCCGCGCCCGGTGGCGCCGAGTTCCTGCACGCCGCCGATCTCGGTCAGGAAGCGGATGCAGCGCGTGCAGTGGATGCACCGCGTCATGTTGGTGGCGACGAGCGGCCCGAAATTCTTGTCGGCCACGGCGCGCTTGTGCTCGTGGTAGCGGCCGCGGTCGAAACCGTAAGCCATCGCCTGGTCCTGCAGATCGCACTCGCCGCCCTGATCGCAGATCGGGCAGTCGAGCGGATGGTTGATCAGCAGCATCTCCATGACGGCGTGGCGCGCCTTCTTGGCCTTCTCCGACTGGGTGAGGATCACCATGCCGTCGGCGGCGGGCATCGCGCACGAGGCGATCGGCTTCGGCGCGCGCTCCTGCTCGACGAGGCACATCCGGCAATTGCCGGCGATCGCTAGCCGCTCGTGGTAGCAGAAATGCGGGACCTCGATGCCGAGGCTCTCGCACGCCTGGAACACCGTCGCGCCCGGCGGCACCTCGGTTTCCTGTCCGTCGATCGTCAGCTTCGGCATCGGCTCACTCCGCCGCGCGGGCGCGCGAGGCGGCGCCGCGGTATTCGAGGATGCGCCGCTGCATCTCGGGCTTGAAGTGGCGGATCAGCCCCTGCACCGGCCAGACCGCGCCGTCGGCGAGCGCGCAGATCGTGTGGCCCTCGATCTCGTAGGTCATCTCCAGCAGCAGATCGAGTTCCTCGACCGTCGCGTCGCCCTTGATCATCCGCTCCATGACCCGCCACACCCAGCCGAGGCCCTCGCGGCACGGCGTGCATTGGCCGCAGCTTTCGTGCTTGTAGAAGGCCGAAAGCCGGGAGATCGCGCGGACGATATCGGTCGACTTGTCCATCACGATGACGGCCGCGGTGCCGAGCCCGCTTTTCTCCGCGACCAGCGCGTCGAAATCCATCAGCACTGTGTCGCACACCGATTTCGGGATGCACGGCACCGACGAGCCGCCCGGGATCACCGCGAGCAGATTCTCCCAGCCGCCGCGCACCCCGCCGGCATGGCGCTCGATCAGCTCCTTGAGCGGGATCGACATCGCCTCCTCGACATTGCACGGCTGGTTCACGTGGCCCGAGATGCAATAGATCTTGGTGCCGGTGTTGCGCTCGCGGCCTATCCCGGCGAACCATTTGGCGCCGCGCTTGAGGATCTCGGGCGAGACGGCGATGGTCTCGACGTTGTTGACCGTCGACGGGCAGCCGTAGAGGCCGACCGCAGCCGGGAACGGCGGCTTGAGGCGCGGCTGGCCCTTGCGCCCCTCGAGGCTTTCGAGCAGCCCGGTCTCCTCGCCGCAGATATAGGCGCCGGCGCCGCGATGCATGTAGAGGTCGAAATCGTAGCCGGAGCCGCAGGCGTTCTTGCCGACGAGACCGGCGTCGTAGGCCTCGTCGATCGCCGCCTGCAGGTTTTGCGCCTCGTTGTAGAACTCGCCGCGGATATAGATGTAGCCGGCATTCGCCCCCATGCCGACACCGGCCAGGAGACAGCCCTCGATCAGCCGGTGCGGGTCGTAGCGCAGGATCTCGCGGTCCTTGCAGGTGCCGGGCTCGCTTTCGTCGGCGTTGACCACGAGATAGCACGGCCGGTCGCTCTGCTTTGGCATGAACGACCATTTGAGCCCGGTCGGAAAGCCCGCGCCGCCGCGGCCGCGCAGCCCGGAATCCTTGACCTCCTGGACGATCCAGTCGCGCCCCTTGTGGATCACCTCCTTGGTGCCGTCCCAGACGCCGCGGGCGCGCGCACCGGCGAGGCGCCAGTCGCCCTCGCCGTAGAGGTTGGTGAACACCCGGTCGCGGTCAGCCAGCATCGCCGCCCTTCCCCTCTGTCGCCGGCACCG
>DATJOB010000004.1:0-5887 GCA_035507475.1 Allostellaceae bacterium
GTTAGGGCGGCTATTTAATCGGCATGGCTGACATCTCGCCCAACCTCGCCGCCGCAGCGGCGGCGGTCGCCCGGCCGGCCGACAGCACCCCGAGCTCCTCGGCGCGCGAGGTCTATCTGCGCCTGGCGATGCTCGAGGCCAAGGCCTCGGCGGCGGCGGTCCTCGTCATGTTCGTGCTGGCGCTGTTCGGCCTCGATTTCACGGTCGAGCAGTGGGGCTACACGATCCTCGCGACGCCGTTCTGCGTCGCCTCCTACATGATCCCCGACCTCTACCTGCTGACGCGGCATTTCCGGCCGATCGGCGCGGCGCTCGCGCGGCTCGACCGCGGCCAGGAGCCGAGCCGCGCGGAGGCCTCGGCGGCGGTGGCGCGCGCGCTCAACCTGCCCTTTCTCTGCTTTGCGCGGGTCAACCTGATCCACGGCCCGCTCGCCACCAGCTCGATCCTGCTCTCGTTCGCGGCGATGAACGCCGCGTTCGGTGCCGGGTTCGAGCTCTGGCAGATGCTGCTCTTCGCCGGGACGGCGCTGCTCTTCGCCGCGCCGACGCACGCGATCTTCGAGTATTTCAGCATCGGCCGCGATGTCGCCGATGCGATCGCCCGCCTCTCCAATTATGTCGGCGAGGGCCTGCTGCTCGAGGACCAGGAGCGGCTCGTCTCGATCCGGCTGCGCAGCAAGCTGCTCTATCTGTCGATCTTCGTTGCCGGTCTGCCGCTGATTTTCTTCGCGGTCTCGATCGTCTTCAAGGTCAACCTGATGCTGTGGGTCAGCAACACGGCATTGAGCGTCGACCAGATGCTGCCGCTGTGGCGCTGGATCGCCGGGGTCGTCGCGGTCTCGCTCATCCTCGCCGTCGGGGCGACGATGTTCACCGCCGCCGAGGTGTCGCGCTCGGCGGCGACGCTGGTCGCGGCGATGCGCCGGGTCGAGAGCGGCAAGCTCGACACCGACCTCGCCGTCACCTCGACCGACGAGTACGCCGACCTGTTCCGCGGCTTCAACCACATGGTCCGCGGGCTGCGCGACGAGGCGCGGCTGATCGAGGTGACCCAGGGGCTGGTGGGCGAGCTCAACCTCGATGCGCTGCTCCAGCGCATCATGTGCGCCGCCACCGAGCTGATGCATGCCGAGCGCGCGACCCTCTTCGTCTACGACCCGAGCGCCGGCCAGTTGTGGTCGCGCTATGCGGCGGAGATGTCGGCCGGCGAGATCCGCATCCCATCCTCGGCGGGGATCGCCGGCGCGGTGTTCACCAGCGGGATCGCCGAGAACATTCCCGACGCCTATGCCGACGCGCGCTTCGACCGGGTGATCGACCGCAACACCGGCTACCGGACGCGCAACATCCTGTGCATGCCGATCGTCAACAAGTCGGGTGCGCGGATCGGCGTCACCGAGGTGCTCAACAAGCGCGGCGGCGGGTTTACCGCGCGCGACGAGGCGCAGCTGCGCGCGTTCACCGCGCAGATCGCGGTGCTGCTCGAAAACGCCCAGCTGTTCGACGAGGTGCTGAGCGTCAAGAACTACAACGAGAACATCCTGCGCAGCACCTCGAACGGCATGATCACGATCGACCCGGCCGGCAAGATCGTGACCGCCAACGACGCGGCGCTCGGCATCCTGAAACTGACGCGCGAGGCGGCGATCGGGGCGCTGATCGCGAAGATTTTCGTCGGCACCAACGGCTGGGTCATCGATTCGCTGCTGCGGGTCGCCGAGACCTGTGAGCCCGACCTCTCGCTCGACGCCACGCTGAAGCGCGCCGACGGCGGCACCGCCTCGGTCAACCTGACGGCGGAGCCGTTGTTCGGCGCCGACGGTACCGCGATCGGCTCGATGCTGGTGTTCGAGGACATCACCGACGAGACCCGCATCAGGGCGACGATGCGCCGCTACATGAGCAAGGAGGTCGCCGACCAGCTGCTCGCCAGCGGCGAGGCGGCGCTCGGCGGCAAGGCGCAGACGGTGACCATCCTGTTCTCCGACATCCGCAACTTCACCGGCCTGTCGGAGACGCTCGGGGCGCGCGAGACGGTCTCGCTGCTCAACGAATATTTCGCCGAGATGGTCGAGGTCGTGTCGCAGCACGGCGGCATCCTCGACAAATATATCGGCGACGCGATCATGGCGCTGTTCGGCGTGCCGTTTCCAAAGCAGGGCGACGCCGGCAATGCGCTGACCGTCGCCAACGGCATGCTGCGCGCGCTGGCGGGGCTCAACGAGCACCGCATGGCGCGCGGCGAGCCGCGCATCGACATCGGCATCGGCATGGCCACCGGCGAGGTGATCGTCGGCAATATCGGCTCGCCGACGCGGATGGAGTACACGGTCATCGGCGACAGCGTGAACCTCGCCTCGCGGCTCGAAGGCGCCAACAAATTCTATCGGACCAGGATCCTGATCGACGCCGCGACGCGCGCCTCGCTCGACGATCCGGGGCTGATGCGCGAGATCGACCTGCTCCAGGTCAAGGGCAAGGACCGGCCGGTCGCGGTCTACGAATCGCTCGACTACCTCGCCGGGTCGCCCGGCCTCGACACGATGCTCGAATGCTTCGCCCAAGGCCTCGCGGCCTACCGGGCGCGCGGGTGGGACGCGGCGATTGCGCATTTCGAGGCGGCGCTGGCGGTGCGCCCCGACGACGAGCCGAGCCGCATCTACATCGAACGCTGCCGCCAGTACCGCCAGACGCCGCCTGCCGACGATTGGACCGCCGTCTGGGTCTTGACCGAGAAGTAGCAATGACGATTTGCCGCCGCGGCGCCGCAACCGGCGCCCCGCTGTCGCCGTATTCCCGGGTGACGACACGCAGCGGGGGAGCGGCCTGATGCGCGTGCGCTTCTGGGGGACGCGGGGCTCGATCCCCAAGCCGGGCCCGACAACGATCCGCTACGGCGGCAACACGTCCTGCGTCGAGGTGCAGACCGCCGGCGGGACGACGCTGGTGTTCGACTGCGGCACCGGCGCGATGGCGCTCGGCGCGGAGCTGATGCGCAACGGCCCGCCCGCGCACGGCCATCTGCTGATCAGCCACGCGCATTGGGACCACATCCAGGGACTGCCGTTCTTTGCGCCGCTCTTCGTTCCGGGCAACGAGTGGGATGTCTACGCGCCGCACGGCTTCGCGCATTCGGTGCGCGAGACGCTCGCCGGGCAGATGCAGCACACCTATTTCCCGGTGGACCTGGACCAGCTCGGCGCGACGATCCGCTATCACGACCTGACCGAGGGCGTCTTCACCATCGGCGACATCGAGGTGAGGACACGCTATCTGAACCACCCGGCGCTCACCCTCGGCTACCGGCTCGAAGCGGACGGCGTCACGATCGTCTATTGCTGCGATCACGAGCCGCACTCGCGCCCGCTCGCCTACGGCACCGGCGAGATCGGCGACCAGGATCGCGAGCACATCGCGTTCATCGCCGACGCCGATTTGCTGATCCACGACGCGCAGTACCGGGCGCCCGAATACGAAGCCAAGATGGGCTGGGGGCACAGCACGCTCGAATACGCGGTGGCGATCGCGCGGGCCGCAGAGGTCAAGAACCTCGCCTTCACCCATCACGATCCGTGGCGCGACGACGCGACGATCGCCGCCGAGACGGAGGCGATTCAGGCGGCGCTCGAGACCGAGGGCAGTCCCCTCGTGGTCCGCGCCGCGGCCGAGGGCGAGAGCTGGGAGTTCGCCGGCGACGATATGCGCCCGGCGAAGCCGCCGGCCGACGACTGGCGCTCGGCCGAACTGTCGGATGCGGCGGCGCTGGCCGACAAGTCGGTGCTGCTCGGCATCGCCGACCCGAACCTTTACGACGCGCTGTGGCAGCCCTTGCAGGCGGACGGGATCCGCGTGCTGCGCGGCGGCAACGCCAAGACGGCGGTCGACGCCGCGCATTTGCATGCGCCGTCGCTGATCGTGCTCGAGCGCTACCTGCCGGGAGGCGGGCTCGATGCCTGCCGCGCGATCCGCGATGCCGGCGCAAGCGAGGTTCCGGTCATCATCGTCGCGAGCCACGAGGACATCCCCGCCGGGACCGCTGCCGGGGTCACCGACTGGCTGATCGAGCCGTTCTCGCGCATCTATGCGCGCAGCCGGATGCGGGCCTGGCTGATGCGCACCAATTTCCGCTGGACGCCGGCGCCGTTGCCGCCGGGCGAGGCCGAGCGGCTGGCCGCGCTGCACCAGCTGGCGGTCCTCGACACCGGCCGCGAGGAGCGTTTCGACCGGCTGACGCGGATCGCCGCGGCCGCTTTCGACGTGCCGGTCGCCCTGGTCAGCCTGGTCGACGCCAACCGGCAATGGTTCAAATCGACCTGCGGGACCGACCTGTGCGAGACCGCGCGTGATGTCTCGTTCTGCGCGCACGCGATCCTCGAGCGCAAGGTGATGGTGGTGCCCGACGCGCTGCTCGATCAGCGCTTTGCCGACAACCCGGTGGTGGTCGGCGAGCCGCGGGTCCGCTTCTATGCCGGCTGCCCGCTGGTCGTCGAGGGCGGCGCCTGCATCGGTACGCTGTGCCTGCTCGACACCCGCCCGCGCCAGCTCGACGACAGCAGCATCAGGTTGCTGGAGGAGCTGGCCGGGCTGGTGCTGTACGAGCTGCAGCACCCGATAGCGGCTACCTGGCCGGGGCGCTGAGCCGGGCGGCGAGCCCGCGAAACAGCTCGGCCCGCGCCGCAGATAGCGGATCATCTGCGCCGTACCCGCGGTGGTCGCCACAGGGCTGCGGTAGAGCGCCACGCGCCGACGCAGCGCGCGCCTGTCATCGTCCATGAACGCAATGATGGCCCGACGCGGCGCCACCCGCGGCGCGACCGGCTTCTGGCGACGGCAGGAAACCGGCGCTGGCGCGGTGTGTTTACCGGGCGGGGTTTCGTATCAACGGAAGGATCGATTGATGATCAGGGAAATGCTCGGTCTGGCGGAAGGCATCCTGCAGGACCTGCACAACGACCATGGCGAGGTCGATACGCTGCTGACCCGGATCAGGGACAGCAGCGACCCCGCCGAGCGCGAGCGGCTGTTCCGCGAGATGAAGGTCAAGCTGCTGCCGCATCTGCAAGCCGAGCAGGAGGTGCTTTACCAGCGGCTGGAGGCCGGCAAGTCGGTCGATTCGCGGCGCTTCGGCTATGAGGGCACGAGCGAGCACGAGGCCGCCGAGCAGCAGGTGGTCAAGATGATGCGGCTCACCGACCCGATGAGCGACCAATGGGAGGGCGAGCTGAAGGTCCTGATCGACCTTATCGAGCATCACGTCACCGAGGAGGAGAGCACCGGCTTCAGCTGCGCGCGCGACGAGTTCGACACCGAGGAGCTCGAGGCGATGAGCCGCCAGTTCCAGGCGCGCAAGCAGGAGCTGATGGCCAAGGTGCCCTGACCGGGTGCCGAGCGCAAAAGACCGGCGGCTCCGCCCCGGGCGCGTCGCGACAATCTGATCGATCTCGCGGACGCTCTGCGCAAGAGCCCGACGGCGCCCGCCCGCCGGCAGGCTAGAGGCTGACCCGATCCGGGCTCACCGGCGCCGCGGTCAACGCGGCGACCGGTGCGGCGCGCGGCGCGCCCGGCAGCCGACGGCCGGCCGCGATGCCCGGCCGCTCGACCCAGCGATACGAGATCGTTGCGAGCCCGAGGGCGAGGCTCGCGGCCGCGACGAAGAGCAGCGCGGTGAGCTGCCACGACGCCGATCCTCGGCGAGTGCCGATATCGGCGCAACAAGAAAGCCGGCTTGTCCGACCGGTTACTCGACGCGGAGACCGCGCCAACCGGTCGGGGCTACAGAGCGCCCGGAGCGTTTTCCCGGCGCTCCCCGGTCGCGGTCAGCCGCGCGAGCGGGCCGCGGCGCTTCGCGGCGACAGCAGAAAGGCGGGCGGGTCGCGCCAGAAGGTCG
>DATJOB010000005.1:0-2029 GCA_035507475.1 Allostellaceae bacterium
AAGGTGATGCCGGGCACGCCCTGCAGCACCTCGATCGAATCCTCGAGGCCGGAGCGGGCGCCGAGCGGAAGATCGATCTGGGTGAGATCGCCGGTCACCGCCATGCGCGAATTCTCGCCGAGGCGCGTCAGGAACATCTTCATCTGCATCGGCGTGGTGTTCTGCGCCTCGTCGAGGATCACAAAGGCGCGCGCCAGGGTGCGGCCGCGCATGAAGGCGAGGGGAGCCACCTCGATCTCGCCGCTGCCCATGCGCTTGGCGATCTGGTCGGCCGGCAGCATGTCGTTGAGCGCGTCGAACAACGGGCGCAGATAGGGATCGACCTTTTCCCGCAAATCGCCGGGCAGGAAACCGAGCCGCTCGCCCGCCTCGACCGCCGGGCGCGACAGGATGATGCGCTCGACGCGGCCGGTCATCAGCAGATCGACCGCGGCAGCGACCGCGAGGTAGGTTTTGCCGGTGCCGGCCGGCCCCAGCCCGAACACCAATTCGTTGTCGCGCATCGCTTTGATGTAGAGCGCCTGCGTCGCCGAGCGCGCGGCGATCCGCCGCTTGCGGGTGCGGAACCCGACTTCCTCGCGCCACAGGCTCAAATTCTTGTCGTCGCGCTCGGCCTGGGCGAAGCGCAGCGCCGCGTCGATCGCCGCGATGTCGACCTCGTGCCCGTGCTTCAGCCGGTCGTAGAGGATCGTCAGCACGAGATGCGCGGTCTCGATCGCCGAGGCGGAGCCGGAGATCGCCAGCCTGTTGCCGCGCGGCACCAGCTCGACGCCGAGCTGCCGCTCGATATGGTTGAGGTGCAGGTCGCGCTCGCCATAGAGCAGCGGGACCAGCAAGTTGTCGTCGAACTCGATCCCCAGATCGGGCGCGGCGATGCTCATTGCGCCGCCTCGTCGAGATTGCCGCCGGTCAACCTGCCCGCCAGACTGTTCGAGGTCACCCCGGTTATCTGCACCGGCAGGATTCGGCCGACCATCTCCGGCCCGGCCTCGGCGTGGACGGGCTGGAGATAGGGGCTGCGGCCGACCAGCTGGCCCTCATGCCGGCCGGGCTTCTCGAACAGCACCGGCAGCGTCGTGCCGACTGCAGCCGCGTTGAAGGCGCGCTGCTGTTTCTGCAGCAGAGCCTGCAGCGCGGCGAGGCGTTCGGCTTTTACCGGCTCCGGAAGCTGTTTTTCGCTTGCCGCCGGGGTTCCCGGCCGCGGCGAGTATTTGAACGAGAAGGATTGGGCAAAGCCGATTTCGGACACGAGGTCGAGGGTGGCGCGGAAATCCAATTCGCTCTCTCCCGGGTAGCCGACGATGAAATCCGATGACAAGGCGAGGTCCGCTCGGGCCTGTCGCAATTTCCGGACCGTGCGGCGATAGTCGTCGGCGGTATGCCGTCGGTTCATCGCCGCGAGGATGCGGTCGGAGCCGCTTTGCACCGGCAGGTGCAGAAACGGCATCACCTGCTCGACGTCGCGATGCGCGGCGACGATCGCCTCATCGACATCACGCGGATGCGAGGTCGTGTAGCGCAGACGGTCGAGGCCGGGCAGGCGGGCGAGAGCGCGCAGCAGCGCCCCCAGACCCCATTCGCCGCTGCCGCCGGGCCCGTTGGCCGGCGCCGCGCCGTGATAGGCGTTGACGTTCTGGCCGAGCAGCGTGATTTCACGTGCGCCGGCGGCGACGAGCCGCCTGGCCTCGGCGATGATCTGCGCCGCCGGCCGCGAGAACTCCGCGCCCCGGGTATAGGGCACGACGCAGAACGTGCAGAACTTGTCGCAGCCTTCCTGGATAGAGAGGAACGCGCTGACGCCGGGCGCCCCGACCGTGTCGGGCAGATGGTCGAACTTCGGCTCGGACGGAAAGCTGGTGTCGAGCACACCGCCGCCCTCGCGTGTCGCCCGCGCCACCATCTCCGGCAGGCGGTGATAGGTCTGCGGCCCGAACACCATGTCGACGAACGGCGCGCGCCGCATGATCTCGGCGCCTTCGGCCTGGGCGACGCAGCCGGCAACCGCGACCAGCATCCGCTCGCCCCGGAG
>DATJOB010000006.1:0-7247 GCA_035507475.1 Allostellaceae bacterium
CCTCGTCGACCAGCGCGTGATAGCCGAACAACCGGCAAGTGGCGTCGCGGACGATCGCATAAGCGCCGGCCCCGGCCCGGGCGCGCGCCGTGGCATCAAACAATTCGCTGCAGCGCCACAGCCGCGAGCCGGAGCAGGGGATCGCCAGACGGTGCCGCGCCACTTCGCCGCCCGCCGCGTCGTACAGAATGACGTCGGTCGTGCTCTGCGGCAGCCAGGGCAGCGACGCCGGGTAGATCAGGTGGCACAGCGTGTCGTAGCCCTCGGGCCCGAGGCGCAGGAACAGGCGAGTGGTCAGCCCCGGCGGCGGCCCGGAATAGGATTGCGGCTCGCTGCGGTAGGTGAGGATCGTGTTGAACACATGCGCGCCGAAGCTGGTCTCGGCGGCATGGCCGCTGGCGCGGTGCCGGTAGCGGAACAGCGCGTGCAGCCAGCCGTCCGCCTCGCCGCCCTCGGCGAGGTCGTAGGTCAGCTCGACATGGCCGTAGCCGGCGCCGAGCGCCTCGGCCAGCTCCGAAACGTCGAGCTCGCTCGCATGTCCGCGCGGCAGCCGGCCGAAGCGGTGCCGCCCGACCTCGTTGCCCGCGGCGTCGTAGACGGTCGCGGCGATCGGCAGCTCGCGCTGCGCGGTCGCCATCGGCGTCGGCAGCAGCAGGCTCTGCCACTCGCCGCGCGGCAGGATCGGCGCCGGCAGCAGATAGCCCTTGCCGAGCGCTTCGCCGAGCGTCGCCAGCGCCGGGTCCGGCCTCAGGTCGGCGCGCTCGACATTGACATGGGCGATGCAGCGCCGGCCGCCCGCGATCACCTCGTAGCGCGGCCGCACCATGTGCTTGCCGGCGCGCAACTCGATCTGCGCCGGCCAGCCGAGGCCGGGCAGCAGTTCCGCGACGTCGATCGCGCGGGTCGCAAAGCCGCCGATCGCCTCGTCGAGCATGGCGACCCGCTCGTCGCCCATGCGGTTGAGCCCGAGCGCGCCGCGCGGGATCGGCCGGGCATGCGAATTCTGCAGCCACAGCACCACCCGCTCGTCGGCCGCCGGCGCGGGGAGGCCGGCATAGCGGTCGGCCGGCCAGGCATTGGCGTCGTGCGTGCAGGAGAGCGCGGCGTCGTCGTTGCCGTAGGTGTCGAGCGCGTATTTGACGATGTCGTGCCCGGCGGCGCCGACGATGTGCATGAAGAGCTGGCCGGCGAACGCATCGAGGCCGAAACGCACGCGCACCTCGCGGCTGTCGATGACGATGGCGCCGCCCGGGGGCGCCGGCTCGGACCACTCGGCGATGACGCCGCCGGCGCCGTCGAACAGGGTCAGCCAGCAGGTGACGGCCGACGAGCCGTAACCGGCCCAGTAATTCGCGGTGACCAACCGGGTGTGCAGCGTTTGCGTGTCGCGGAACAGTGCGAAATTGGTCGCGAAGTTGAGCGGGTCGAGATAGCGCCGCGGATTGGTCAGGCGCTCGGCGGGAATGCGCATCGCATCGAGGCTGAACACCACGGCGCCGGCGGGCAGGAACGGCGTCAGCTGGCCGATCAGCCGTTCGGCGTCGAACGCCGCGATCAGCACCGCCCGCGCCGTCGAGCCGCGCAGCGCCGGCAGCTGCTCGGCCCGGCGGCCGAGCACGCAGGTGCCGATCCGCGCGATGTCCTGGACATAGACGCCGGCGAGCGCGACCGCCGCGAGGTCGAACAGCTCGGCGAAGCCTTCCGCCGCGCCCTGCGGATCGACGATCGCCACCGGCCCGCTCGCCGCCAGCCGGTCGATCAGCGCAGCCCCCGGCGCCGCCGCCGCCGGGTGGGCCAGCGCCTTATAGAGCGCGTTGCCGCCGCGGGCGTTGTCGAACGTCTCGATGCGCAGGGTCATGGCGCCATTCTACACCGCGCGGTAATGCGGCGCAGCGTCCTGCCCCGGACGGGCGACCGCGCGCCGCGGCGCCAGCCGATGCGCCAAGAGCCGGGTCAGCGCCACGGCGAGCGCGGCGCCGGCGACGACGTCGCTGAGGTAATGCGCGCCGGTGACCACGCGACTCGCCGCGACCAGCGCCGCCGCGGCGACGTAGAGCAGCACCGGGCGCGGCCACAGGCACCACAGCGCCGTCGCCACCGCCGCCGCGGTCGCGGCGTGGCCCGAGGGGAACGACCAGTCGTCGGCGCGCAGCCCGAACCAGCCGAAATCGTAGGCGCCGCCGGCGAAGAGCAGCTTCGGCCGCGTGCGGCCGACGATCACCTTCAGCACGTCGACGACGATGCCCGAGAGCGCGACCGCGGCGAAGACGAAGCCGGGGACCGCCGCGGCGGCACGCATCGCCGCGTCCCATCGCCTGAAGCGCGCCAGGCGGCCGCCCCAGCGCAGCGCGGCAAAGGCGACAGCGCTGACGATCAGATAAGGCAGGCCGATGCCGAAGCGCTGTACCGCCTCGAAGAACGGCTTCAGCGCGCCCTGCCGGTGGAAGAAATCGGCGAGCGGCCGATCGAGCCAGGTGATCGCCACCGCTTCGAACAGCACGAACGACAGCAGCCACAGGACGCGCCGTCCGGACGCGGTTTCGGCCAGACGCTCGATATAGCCGACGATCGGGGTCGCGCCGTCGTTGAGCACGACCCAGCGGTGCAGCAGCCAGGCGATGCCGACGACGATCAGCCCGGCATAGACGATGTCGGAGAGGAAGTGATGCCCCGCCGCGATCCGCGCGAGCCCGACCAGCGCGCCAAAGCCGAGCGCGCCGCCGATCGCCCAGTTGCGGCGCCGGCCGGGCGTCGCCAGCAGCGCGAAGGCGACGAGCGAGAAGCCGAGCGCGGCATGGCCCGAGACGAACGAGCAGTTGTGGTCGCACTGGTCGGCGGGCAGCGGCGCCGCGGTGAAGCGCTGCGTCCCGCCGAACGCCTCGACCTGGTAGGGCCGGGCGCGGCCCCAGTGGTCCTTGAGCACGGTGTTGGTGACGATCCCGGGCGCGATCGCCAGCGTCGCGACCAGGAAGATCAGCGCGTTGCGGTCGAGCCGCCAGAGCGGCCGTCCGCGCAGGCGCAGCCAGAGCGCGGCTGCCGCGACGATAGCGAGGATCAGCCAGGTGAGCCACGGGATCGCAATACTCACGAGTTGCAGGGCCGGCGCGGCGGCGAGCGCGAAGCCCTGCTGCGGGTCGTAGAACAGCCGGCTGACCGCGAGATCGACGCCGGGCGCCAGCAGGAACAGCGCGGCGCTGCCGGCGAGAACCGCCGCGTAGAGCGCGACGCCCCTCATGCCGCGCGCCTGGCGGCGAGCCGGTCGAGCACCAGTGCGCGCAGCGCCGCGCCGGCGCGCGCGGTGTCGTCGAGCGGCGCGTAATCCCAGCTTTCGATGCGGCCGGCGAACGGCCGGGTGATCCCGGCTGCGCGCAGCGCCGCGTGGAAGCGGGCGAACTTGGCGTCGCCGCCGCCGAGCTCGACGATGTGAACCGGCTTGCCGGTGGCCGCCGCCTCGCTGACCATCGATACCGAATCGGCGGTCACCAGAAATGCGTCGGCGACCGCGAGATAGGCGAAATACGGGTTGGCGCCGGCCATGTCCCACACCGTCGCCGGCACCCCGGCGAGGCGTTCGCGCAACAGCCGCACCCCGGCCTCGCCAGTGCGCCGCGACGGGGTCACGACAGCCGCGCCGCCGCTCGCGCGCAGCGCGCCGGCGACCGCGTCGGCGATCTCGGCGAGCCGGTCGAGCGACAGCCGGTAGGCGCGGTTCGAGCCGCCGATCAGCACGCCGACGATCGGGCGCGGCAGCGTCGCCAGTTGCGGAAACTCGCGCAGCGCGGCGGCGAGCCTCGCGGCGGTGACGCGGTGCATCGCCCCGGTCGAGGTGATCACCTTCGGTCCGCGCAGCCGGTCGTGCGCCGGCACCACCATCAGGTCGAACGCGGCGCGACCGATGCCGGGGTCCTGGACCTGCGCGGCAAGCGTGCGACCGCCGCCGGCGCGGCGGATCGCCAGCGCCGGGCGCGCGGTGTTACGGCCGCAGCCGATCACCAGGTCGGGCCAGGGCGGGCGGAGCTGCGCCGCGGCATCGGCGGGCGCGCGCAGCGGCGCCAGCCAGAGCTGCGGCGGCAGCCAGGCCCAGGGCGGGCGGATGCGCAGCGGCTTCTCGACGAAGGCAAACCCGGTGGCCTCGGCAAGCCCCAGCGCCTGGCTCGCCATGCCGGCCTTGCCGTCGTGCAGCACCCAGACCAGCGGCGCGGACCCATCGGCCGCCGGCGCGGCCGGTTCCGCGGTGAGGGGCAGGGCGACCATGGGCGGTGGTTTAGGGAAACCCTCCGGGCGGGGCAAGTGGCTGCGCCGCCGCGCAACAAAATTGCGCGCGCCGCGGCGGCTTCGTATGATCGCCGCGCGCAACGAGGGGTGGCGATGCGCCGCATCAGACTCGACCGGATCGATCGCCGCATCCTGCAGAACCTGCAGGCCGACGGGCGCATGACCAATGTCGAACTCGCCCGCCGGGTCGGCATCACCGCGCCGCCCTGCCTGCGCCGCGTGCGCGCGCTCGAGGAAGCCGGGCTCATCCGCGGCTACCATGCCGCGCTGGCACCGGAGGCGCTCGGCTTTCCGGTGACCGTGTTCGCCCAGGTCGGTCTGGCCAGCCAGGCCGAGGCCGATCTGCAGGCCTTCGAGCGGCTGGTCGCCGGCTGGCCCGAGGTGCGCGAGGCGCATATGCTCGCCGGCGAGACCGATTTCCTGTTGAAGATCGTCGCCACCGACTGGGACAGCTATCAGCGCTTCCTCTCGGCCAAGCTGACTTCGGCGCCCAATGTCGCGCACGTCAAATCGGCGATGACGCTCAGGGTCTCGAAGGCCGAACCGGGCGTGCCGCTCGGCGACGCCCCGGCGGAAGCCGCAATCGCCGAGGCCGAAGCCGAGACGGCGGCTTGAGCTCGATCCGTCATCCCGAGGAGCCCGCGCAGCGGGCGTCGCGAAGGACCGCGACGTCACCCGAAGGCGACGGTGACGACCTCGTAGGATTTGGCGCCGCGCGGGGTCGAGACCTCGACGCTGTCGCCCTTGCCCTTGCCGATCAGCGCACGGGCGAGCGGCGAGGTGACCGAGAGCCGGCCGTTCTTGATGTCGGCCTCGTCCTCGCCGACGATGCGGAAGGTCTGCTCCTCGTCGGTCTCCTCGTCGGCGAGCGTCACCGTGGCGCCGAACTTGATGACCGAGCCCGAGAGTTTCGAGGTGTCGATGACCTCGGCGCGGGCGATTTTGTCCTCGAGCTCGGCGAGCCGCCCTTCGATAAAGCTCTGGCGTTCGCGCGCGGCGTGGTACTCGGCGTTTTCCGCGAGATCGCCATGGGTGCGCGCCTCCGCGATGGCGCGGATGATCTGCGGGCGATCGACCGATTTGAGCCGCTTGATTTCCTCTTGCAGGCGGTTGTAGCCGTCGGCAGTCATCGGGAGCCTGTTCATCGGACCAGCTTTTATCCCCGGATGTCGGAAAACAGCGGTTAGAAGTAGGATTGCAACGGAGCGACTTCAAGGCTGCCCCGGCGCAGCGCCCCGATCGCCTGGACCGCCGCGCGCGCGCCGGCGACCGTCGTGTAATACGGAATGTTGTGGGTTAAAGCGGTGCGGCGCAAGCTGAAGCTGTCGGCGATCGCCTGCGCTCCCTCGGTGGTATTGAAAACAAGCTGGATGCGCCCGCTGCGCATCTCGTCGACGATGTCCGGGCGCCCCTCCTGCACCTTGTTGACGATGGCGACGGCGAGCCCCGATTCGCCGAGCACGGCGGCGGTGCCGCGCGTCGCGACCAGTTCGAAGCCCCATTCGGCGAGGCGCCGGCAGGGCTCGACCAGCGCCGCCTTGTCGCCGTCGCGCACCGAGACGAAGACGGCGCCCCGCTGCGGCAGGTCGATGCCGGCGCCGAGCTGCGCCTTGGCGAAAGCGCGGCCGAAATCGGCGTCGAGCCCCATCACCTCGCCGGTCGACTTCATCTCGGGGCCGAGGATCAGGTCGACCCCGGGGAAGCGGGCGAACGGGAACACCGCTTCCTTGACCGCGACATGCTCGTTGCCGCCGGGCCGGGCCCCGGCGACGAGCTCGCCGAGCCGCTCGCCGGTCATCACCCGCGCCGCGATCTTGGCGATCGGCACGCCGGTCGCCTTGGCGACGAACGGGACGGTGCGCGACGCGCGCGGGTTGACCTCGAGGACATAGACCGCGCCCGCCTTGACCGCGAACTGCACGTTCATCAGCCCGACGACGCCGAGCGCCTTGGCGAGCGCCACGGTCTGCCGCTCGAGCTCGGCGACCGTGTCGCGGTCGAGGCTGTAGGGCGGCAGCGAACAGGCCGAATCCCCCGAATGGATCCCGGCTTCCTCGATATGCTCCATGATCCCGGCGACGTAGACCCGCTCGCCATCGGCCACGGCGTCGGCGTCGACCTCGACCGCATCCTGCAGATAGCGGTCGATCAACACCGGACTGCTGCCGGAGACGCGCACCGCGTGGCGGATGTAGCGCTGCAGCGCCGGAGTGTCGTGGACGATCTCCATCGCGCGCCCGCCCAGCACGTAGGACGGGCGGATCACGACGGGATAGCCGATACGCTGGGCGATCGCCTCGGCCTCCTCGGCCGAATAGGCGGTGCCGTTGTCCGGCTGGCGCAGGCCGAGCCCGTGCAGCAGCTGCTGGAAGCGCTGGCGGTCCTCGGCGAGGTCGATCGCATCGGGCGAGGTGCCGAGGATCGGGATGCCGGCCGCCTCCAGCGCCTTGGCGAGGTTCAGCGGCGTCTGGCCGCCGAACTGCACGATGACCCCGAGCACCGTGCCGCGCCGCTCCTCGACGCGCACGATCTCGATCACGTCCTCGGCGGTCAGCGGCTCGAAATAGAGCCGGTCGGAGGTGTCGTAATCGGTCGAGACGGTCTCCGGGTTGCAGTTGACCATGATCGTCTCGATGCCGGCCTCGCGCAGCGCATAGGCGGCATGGACGCAGCAATAGTCGAACTCGATCCCCTGGCCGATGCGGTTGGGGCCGCCGCCGAGGATCACCACCTTGCGCCGCTCGCTCGGCTCGGCCTCGCATTCGGGCGGGCTCACCCCGTCGCCCTCATAGGCGGAATAAAGGTAAGGCGTCTGCGAGGCGAACTCGGCGGCGCAGGTATCGACCCGCTTGTAGACCGGGGCGAGCGCGAGCCGGCGGCGCCGCGTCGCGACCTCGGCCTCGTCGAGCCCGACGAGGCGGGCGAGCCGCTTGTCCGAAAACCCCATCTGCTTCAGGCGCAGAAACCCGGTC
>DATJOB010000007.1:0-3574 GCA_035507475.1 Allostellaceae bacterium
GCAGGTCTTCGACCTGCTCGCGGCCGACGGCGGCGCCGCCCGGCAGGCGCGCGAGCTGGCGGGGAGCCTCTTGCACGACGCCGACCGCTGCGCGCTGCATGTGCCGGCCGCAGTCGCCAGCTTCACCGATTTCTTTGCCGGGATCCATCACGCGACCAACGGCGGCCGCCGCCGCAACCCCGACGACCCGCTCGGCCCCAACTACAAATACGTCCCGGTCGCCTATCACAGCCGCGCCTCGTCGCTGCAGCCCTCGGGGCTGCCGATCCGCCGCCCTTGCGGGCAGCGCAAGCGGCCCGACGAGGCCGCACCGAGCTACGGTCCCTGCCGCAAGCTCGACTACGAGCTCGAGCTGGCGCTGTGGATCGGGCCCGGCAACCGCCAGGGCGAGCCGATCCCGATCGGCGAGGCCGGCGCGCATATCGTCGGGCTCGGACTGGTCAACGACTGGTCGGCGCGTGACATCCAGCAATGGGAATCGGCACCGCTCGGGCCGTTCCTCGGCAAGAGTTTCGGCTCGACCGTGTCGCCGTGGATCGTCACCGTCGAGGCGCTGGCGCCGTTCCGCGTCGCGCAGCCGCCGCGCCCGGCGGGCGACCCGCGGCCGCTGCCCCATCTGTGGGACGACGCCGACCAGGCGGAAGGCGCCTTCGACATCGCGCTCGAGGCGTTCGTCCTGACCGAGACGATGCGCGCCGCCGGGGCCGCGCCGCACCGCATGTCGCACAGCAACACGCTCGATCTCTACTGGACCGCGGCGCAGATGGTCGCGCACCACACCTCGAACGGCTGCAATCTGGCGCCCGGCGATTTGTTCGGCAGCGGCACGATCTCGGGCCCGACCCCGGAAGGCTGGGGCAGCCTCAGCGAGCTCTCCAATGACGGCCAGCGCACGCTGGTGCTGTCCTCGGGCGAGACGCGAAGCTTCCTCGAAGACGGCGACGAGGTGATTTTGCGCGCCCGCGCCAGCCGTCCCGGCTATGTGTCGATCGGCTTCGGCGCCTGCCGGGGCCGCGTCGTCGCGGCCGCCTAGCGGGGGTAACGCCGCCGCCGCTTCTCGCGCATCGCGCGCGCGTTAATCGTTCGTCAATCCGCAGGCCGCTTTATAGCCCCCTCGGCAACCAACGGCGCGAGCGTCGGGCTGATGAGCTCCGACTATTTGGACCGGCTGCTGCCGGCGGCGATAAGCGGAAAAGGATGGTCGCGGGTTCGTCCGCTGACGCTGCTCGTCGCTTGCGGGATCGTCCTGGCCGCCGCGCTGCTGATCGTCACCGGCGTCGTGGTCGGCTATCTGCGCCAGCAGACGCTGACGCAGAGCGAGGCCGCGATCGGCCAGCTCGACGGGGTCCTTGCCGAGGCCGCTGGACGTCCGTTCCAGATCGCCGACCGGCTGCTCGACGACATCGCGCGGCGCCTGCTTGTCGCCGACTCCGCCTCGCCCGACGAGGCGGCCCGGCGGATGGCGGCGCCCGAGGTGGCGCCGCTGCTTGCGCGGCGGATCGAGGCGGCGCCCTTGGTCGGCGGGCTGGCGTTGATCGGCGCCGACGGCACGGTCCTCAACCGGGCGGGCGGCTGGCCGCGCGGCGAGCGCGATGTCGCGACGCGCGACTATTTCATCGCGCTGCGGGCAGAGCCGGCACTCGAGCTGGCGATCGGCGCGGGCTTGGCTGCCGACGCCGCTCCATCGGCGGCCGACCGGCAAGCCGGTCTCGCCATCCCGGTCGCCCGCAAGCTGCGCGACGCCCAGGGCAATTTCGCTGGCGCGGCGGTCGCCGCGTTGCCTGCCGCCGCCTTCGCCGACTTCTACCGCGCCGTGCCGCTCGACCAGGACGAGATGATCGCGCTGATGCGGCGCGACGGCGCGGTGCTGACCCACTATCCGATCGCCGCCGACGCGACCGCCGACGCGGGCCTCGCCGCCTCGTTGCGCGACGGCGCGCACGCCATCGTCGAAAACCTGCGCGGCGCGGGCGGCCGGCGGATCGCCGCGCTGCAGCCGGTCGCCGGCTATCCGGTGGCCGTGATCGTCAGTCGCGGCGAGGAGGAGGCGCTGACCGGCTGGTCGCGCCAGGCGGAGATGTTCGGCGCCTTCGCGGTATGCGGGGTGCTGACGATCGCGCTGATGGTGTTCCTGATCGGCCGGCAGATGCACACCCACAACGTGCTCGCCGCGATCCGTGCCGAGAAGATCGAGATGGAGCATGCCCGGCTCGTCGCCGAGGCCGAGCTTCTCAAGAAGGAGCGGCTCTCGGTGCTCGGCCAGTTTACCGCGACGGTCGCCAACGAGCTGCGCAACCCGCTGTCGGCGATCCGCAACACGCTCTTTACGATGCGCGAGATCGCGACGAGCAGCGGGCTCACGCTCGACCGGCCGATCGCGCGCATCCAGCGCAGCATCGGCCGCTGCGACCGGATCATCGGCGATTTGCTCGAATACATCCGCTCGCCCGAATTGAGCCGCGTCGCGGTCAGCTTCGACCAATGGCTGCACGACGTGCTTGCCGAGCACAATCTGCCGCCGGCGGTGACGCTGGTCGAGGACTACCGGGCGGGGGACGCGATCGTGCGGATCGATGCCGACCGCATCCGCCGCGTCGTCATCAACCTGATCGACAACGGCGCCCAGGCGCTCGGCGAGATGCCGCCCGGCGCGGCGTCGCCGCTCTGCATCACCGTGCGCAGCGCGATCGTCGACGGCAGCCTCGCGCTCCAGGTCGCCGACAACGGCCCGGGGATACCTTCCGAGACCATGGCGCGCATCTTCGAGCCGCTGTTCAGCACCAAGAGCTTCGGCGCCGGGCTCGGGCTCGCGACGGTCAAGCAGATCGTCGTCCAGCACGGCGGCACGATCGAGATCGACAGCAATGTCGGCGGCGGCACCTGCGTCACCATCTGCCTGCCGCTTGAGCAGGGCATGCGGGCCGCGGCATGACGGGGATGGCGCCACGATGAGCCAGGATGTGCCGCGCTCGGTGCTGATCGTCGAGGACGACGGCGATTTCGCCGAGTCGCTCGCCGACATGCTCGAACCGCGCGGCTTCCGGCCGATCGTCGTCGGCACGCCGGAAGCGGCGATGACGGTGATGAACACCGCCGGCCAGCCGCCCTCGGTCGCGCTGATCGACCTGCGGCTCGGCAAGGCCTCGGGCATCGATCTGTTGTCGCGGCTGCGCAACGACCGGCCGGAGCTGATCGGCGTGCTGATGACCGCCGAGCTCGACACGCACACCGCGGTCGCCGCGCTCAGGCGCGGGGCCTACGACTATTTCGACAAGTCGGTCGATCCGCAGTCGCTGTTCGCGGTGCTCGACCGCTGCTTCGACCGTGTCGAGCTGCTGCGCGACCGCGAGGCCGCCTACGAGGCGCTGCGCCTCGCCAAGGATGAGGCGGAGGCGGCGAACCAGGCGAAATCCGGGTTCCTCGCGACGATGAGCCACGAGCTGCGCACGCCGCTCAACGCGATCATCGGCTTCTCCGAGATGATGCTGCGCGAGGTGGCCGGCGCGCTCGGCAACGAGCAGTACCGCTCGTATGTCGGCGATATCCACGCCAGCGGCACTCACCTCCTGCAGAT
>DATJOB010000008.1:0-2416 GCA_035507475.1 Allostellaceae bacterium
GTCGGGCCAGGCCTGCAGCTCGACCGGGCGGTGCGCAGTGTGCTGCACGGCATGGATCACCACCGGCCCGGCGACGCCGTCGACCGCGACGATGCCTTTCACGCGCAGCAGGTCGGCGCCGCGCAGCCGGGTCAGCACCGCCATCGCCTCCGCGAAGGCGGACCAGGCGAGCGGCCGGTCGAAGCGCAGCACGAAGCTGTCGATGCCGTGGCTATGGGCGTGGGCGTGCCCGGTCTCGTGCCCGGTCTCGTGGCGGTGCGCGAGAAGCGGCGCCGCCGGGTCGAGCCGCTCGTCGAGCAGGTAGCCGGGGTCGATCGCGCCGTCGACCGCGCGCTCGATCGGCGCCGTGCTGAGCCGCCGCAGCTCGGCGACGAGCGGCGCGGGGTCGGCGAGGTCGCCCTTGGTCAGCACGATGCGGTCGGCCAGCGCCACCTGCTCGCGCGCCTCGGGCGCGCTCGCCAGGTTGCGCAGCCCATTCGGCGCGTCGACGACCGCGACCAGCGCCTGCAGGTGAAATTCTTCTCCCAGCGCGCGGTCGCTGGCAAAGGTCTGCAGCAGCGGACCGGGATCGGCGAGCCCGCTGGTCTCGATGACGACGCGCGCGAAGCTCGGCACCGCGCCCCGCGAGCGGTCGGCGAACAGCGCGCGCAGCGTCTCCTGCAAATCGCTGCGCGCCAGGCAGCAGAGGCAGCCATTGCCGAGCAGCACGGTCGCCTCGCTCGATGCGCGCAACAGCGCGTCGTCGATGCCGACCTCGCCGAACTCGTTGACGACGATCGCGGTGCCGGCACCCTGCGGGCTGTCGAGCAGCGCGCGGATCAGCGTCGTCTTGCCGGCGCCGAGAAAGCCGGTGACGATCGACACCGGAATCCGCGACCCGCGCGGCCGCCGCTGCGCCCGACCGAAGGGGCGGTCGCCCTCGCCCGCAAAGAGCTTCGCGATCGGGTCCGGGACGCTGCTCAAAAATCCATCTCGAGGCAATAGAGCCCGCCGACATGGCGGTCGACCGTGAACACGATGCCGCGGTCGTCGATGAACACGTCGTTGAGCTGGCAGGCGCCGGTCGGCGCGCCCGGCACCTCGGGCACGAAATAGGCGACCTCCTTCGGCTGGTACGGGTTTTCGAGGTCGAACGCCCGCAGGCCGCCGTTGAAGAAGGTGCCGAAGACGATGCGGTCCGACTTCCAGCAGCCTTCCTTCGGCAGGTTCTCCCAGAGATTATGCGCGCCGAAGCGGCCGCCGCGGCGCGAGAACGCCTCGACCGGCGGCAGCGGGCAGGTCGCGATCGGCACCGGGTTCTCCTCGGCGCGGTTGTCGACGACCCAGACGAGCTTCGGCCAGTCGGCGCCGTCGTTCTTGGTGCACTCGTCGCTGACGATCAACAGGTTGCGCTCGAAGAACGGCACCACGGTATGGGTGAAGCCGACATTGGGCGGGTGGTAGTCCCAGCGCGACACCATCTTGGGGTGCGCCTGGTCGCTGATGTCGAGGACGATCATGCCGCCGTCGATGTAGCCCATGTACACGCGGTCGGGACGCTCGGGATAGACGTTGGTGTTGTGCGGCCGGAACCCGGTGTCGTTGGCACCGGGATGGCGCGTCGGGGGCGCGACGTTGTCGCCGCGCTGCTGCCCCGGCAGCCACCAGCGGCCAAGCTCGACCGGCTTTGACGGGCTCGACACGTCGACCGCCCGGTAGAACTGGTCGTCCTTCGGGTGGCTCGGGCGGAAATCGGCGGCGCCCGAGCTCATGTGGATGGTCTTGCCGTCGGTGAACCAGAGCTGGTGGACGCCGCGCGATTCGGGGCCGGAGCAGTCGAAGAAGCTGATCGATTTCGGGTTCTCCGGCACCGAGATGTCGAAGAGCTCGAACCCCGCCGGCTGCAATCCCGGCTCCCTGGTCTGGTAGGCGACGGCGAGCAGGTCGCCGACCGTCTCCAGCGAGTTCGAGCGCATGTGCGACTGCGGCAGGTCGGCGCGGGCGACGATCTTCGGGTTCTTCGGGTCGGTGATGTCGACCGCGGTGAAGTTCTTCGGCGCGCTCTCATGCGCCAGCCACAGGATGCGGCGGCCGTCCTTGGCGAGCTGCAGCGACATGCCCTCGCCCATGCCGCCAAAGCCGTCGAGGGTGTGATGCCCGAGCAGCCGGAAATTCCAAATCATCGAATTGTCGGTCGCCGGCATCGTCGCTTCCTCCTCGCGGATTTATGGTTCGGGGCGGATTTGTGGTTCGGGGCGGACTTATGGTTCGGGATCGTTGCGCAGCGCGTGGTCGAGCGGGCTTTGCGTCAACTCGGAGACTGCGCGCACCGCGGCGCGCGCCACCCGCCACACCGCGTCGTTGGCGCTTGCCGCGTGCAGCGCCACGGTGTTGGCGGCGTCGCGCGCCGGCTCGCGCGGATCGACCACCGCGACGC
>DATJOB010000009.1:0-3210 GCA_035507475.1 Allostellaceae bacterium
CGAACCATCTGCGACCCGGCCGCCGGGTGCGGCACACGATGAACCCGCCGCTGGTGCTGAAGGACGGCAAGTTATGGGGCGTGTTCGGCACGCCGGGGGCCGACAACCAGGTCCAGATCAATTTTCAGATCGCCACCGCGATGATCGATTTCGGCCTCGACCCGCAGCAGGCGGCCGAGATGCCGCGCTGGACCTCGATGGTGCCGGGACAATACGCCAATTATCCGCATGACGGGCCGGACGTGCTGACCATGGAGCGCCGCTTTCCGGAGGAAGTGCGCCGCGAGCTGCAGCGCCGCGGTCACCCGGTCAATACGGTGGGCGCCCTCGAAGGGCCGTGCAGCGTCGAGATCATCCGGCGCGACGCCGACGGGATGCTGCTCGCCGGCTCCGACCCGCGCCGCGACGGCTGGGCGCTCGCCTGGTAGCGCCGCCGGCCTCTCGCCGGCGCCGGGACGCCGGCCGGCGCCGCAATCGCCGCCAGCCGCTCGCTCGCGTCCGCCACCAGCTGCGCAGCGTCGCGCGTCCAGGGATGCGCAGGGCCGAGCGTTCGCGCGTGGCTGTCGAGCGCGGTCTGCGCCAGCGGCAGCGCCTCGGCGAATTGCCCGGCGCCGGCGAACGCGGCAGCCACGCGGTAGCGCAGGCGCTCGACCTGCGGGTCCCCGGCGCCGTAGCGGCGCAGCGCCTTGTCGAGGCGGTCTTCGGCGATGACGATGGCGCGCGCCATCTCGTATTGCTTGCGCAGCGCCGCGTCGAGGGTCGCGCGGGTGATCGCGCCGATGTCGATCAGGTGCTCGCCGATGCGCCCGCCATAGCGTTCCTGCAGCGCCAGCGCGGTGCCGATCTCGGTTTCCGTCGCCAGACCTTCCGCCACCAGGAGCTCGCCGAGGAGCATCGTTTTCCCCGTGATCGCAGGCTGAGTAGGGTGGGAACGTGCCGCATTGATTTCAAGATCATTAAATTACCGAGTTGTCGCGTAATCGATTAAAATAATCGCCGGGCAAGAGTGCCAAGGATTGTTTTGTCTTTCTCTTGGCCCGGCGTGGCGACCGCGCCCCGCGTCGGCAGGCTTGGCGGCCCGCCCGCAGCGCATTAGGGTTTGCCCGGTCCCGCGACAGAGGAGAGACGCCGTGCCGTTCTATCAAAAAGGCGATGTCCGCATCCGCTACGAAGAGGCCGGCTCCGGCTTTCCGCTGCTGGTGACGCCCGGCGGCGGGTTGAACTCGCGGGTCAGCAACTGGCCGACCGCCGCGATCAACGCGATGGAGGAGTTCAAGAACGATTTCCGTTGCATCACCATGGACCAGCGCAACGCCAATGGCGGCGAGTCGACCGGCCCCGTCCCGACCGCGAACGCGTGGGACGCCTTCGCCGACGACCAGCTCGGGCTGATGGATCATCTCGCCATCGACCGGTTCTTCTACATGGGCTACTGCATCGGCGGCTGCTTTGCCGGCAAGCTGTTGCAGCGCGCCCCCGATCGCGTCGTCGCGGCGGTGTTTCACCAGTCGGTCGGCCATCGCCCGGAAGACCCGGACGTCATGTACCGCCACAGCACGGACAACTGGCTCGGCGATTTCAAGAAGCGCCGGCCCGAGGTGTCGCAGGCGACGATCGACAAGTACCTCCACAGCCTGTGGCGCGAGCACCCGGACTTTCTCTACAGCGTCTCGCGCGACTTCATCAAAAACTGCCGCACCCCGATCCTGGTGCTGCCGGACGACACGCCGTCGCACCCGCTGCAGACCTCGATCGACGTCGCCTCGCTGGCACCCAATTCGGACATCACGGTCTTTCCCTGGCGCGAGCCGGAGGAGTTGCGGCAGCGCATGATCGCCAAGGTGCGCAGCTTCCTGAAGGCGCATGTCCCGATGCGGGCCGCCGCGCAGTAACGCGGCCGGGCCGATATAGGGTGGCCGCGCCGGAGCGCGGCCGCCGCCTCAGCTCACCGGGTCGAGCACGACGACCGGGATCTCGCGCGCGGTCTTCTTCTGGTAATCGGCGTAGGGCGGCCAGAATTTGAGCGCCTCGTCCCACAGCCGGGCGCGCTCGGCACCGCTCGTCGTGCGGGCGCGGGCCTTGAGCTTCTTGGTGCCGACCTGCACCTCGACCTCGGGATGGGCGACGAGGTTCAGATACCATTGCGGGTGCGCCGGCGCGCCGCCCTTCGAGGCGACGATGATGTACCCGCCGCTGCCGGTGTCGCCGTAGAACAGCGGGAAGATCAGCTTCTGCCCGGATTTGCGGCCGGTCGTCGTCAGCAGCAGCGACGGCACGGTGATCTCGGGCCGGCCGGGCTGGGTCATCTTGTAATGATGCCCCTCGGTTCCGCCGCTCTCCAGGTAGCGGTTGGCGTGCTCGACCATCCAGTCGGGCAGGTTGGCGGCGAGTTTGGCTTCGGCCATGGTGCGGTCTCCTTTCACTAGTAGTGGGTGACCCAAGGGGTCTCGAGCGCCGCCTCGATGCGCCGGTGGCGGGCGCGGATCACGTCGGCCGGGACGGCGCTGACGAAGGCGTAGAACGTCCGAGTGCGGATCGCGTCGACGACGCGCTCGCCGACCCGCTGCGGGTCGAGCCCGGTCGTCGCGAGCCGCTCGGCGAGCACCGCCTCGTCGGTCGCGCGGACATGCGCGCCGCCGAGATGCTCGGGCCGGTTGCGCGCGCCGCGCGCGATGTTGGTGTTGACCGGGCCCGGGCACAGCACCGAGACGCCGACCGGGGTTCCCGCGAGCTCCTGCTCCAGCGCCTCCGAGAGCGAGACGACCGCGTATTTGGTCATCGAATACGGCCCCTGCTCGGTGCCGCGCCGGTTCTGAAAGCCGGCGACCGAGGCGGTGTTGACGACATGCCCCTCCTCGCCGTGCTTGAGGATCGCCGGCACGAAATGGCGGATGCCGTGGATCACCCCCCAGAGGTTGACGCCGATCGCGAAATGCCAGTCGGCCAGCGTCACGTCGACGAGCTTGACGCCGTGCATCGGCACGCCGGCGTTATTGCAGGCGATGTGCAGCTTTCCGAAATTACGCTCCGCTTCCGCCAACCCGTCGAGCATGGATTGTTCCTGTGTCACGTCGATGCGCACGGGCAGGACGCGCTTGTTGGTGCCGGACAGGCGGTGCGCCGCTTGCTCCACCGCGTCCTTCTGGATGTCGGCCATCACCACGTTGGCGCCGGCCTCAGCCAGCGCGGTCGCGATGCCGAGCCCAATGC
>DATJOB010000010.1:0-6726 GCA_035507475.1 Allostellaceae bacterium
CGTCGCGCCGACCGCGATTGACAGAAACCGGCGCAAAGACTAGCGTCCGGCGCGCTTCCGACAGCCAATGTTGGAGCCCTCCCGCTGATGGGAGAGGGCCGGCCCGCGAGTTTCGCGCGCCGGCCTGCGATGCGTTGGAGCCGCGGTAGACCATGTTCGACACGCTCAGCAATCGCCTTGGCGAGATTTTCGACCGGCTGCGCGGGCGCGGCGCGCTCGGCGAGGACGACGTCGCCGCGGCGATGCGCGAGATCCGCGTCGCGCTGCTCGAAGCCGACGTGGCGCTGCCGGTGGTGCGCGACTTCATCGCCGCGGTGCGCGAGAAGGCGGTCGGCCAGGATGTCGTGCGCTCGGTCACGCCGGGCCAGATGGTGGTCAAGATCGTGCACGACCATCTGGTGCAGACGCTGGCCGGCGAGAGCGGCGGCGAAGGCGTCGCGGGCGGCGGCCTCGATCTCAACGCGCCGTCGCCGGTCGGCGTCATGCTGGTCGGGCTGCAGGGCTCGGGCAAGACCACGACCGCGGCCAAGATCGCGCTGCGGCTCAAGAACCGCGAGCGCAAGAAGGTGCTGATGGCCTCGCTCGACGTGCAGCGGCCGGCGGCGCAGGAGCAGCTCGCCCAGCTCGGGCGGCAGGTCCAGGTCGCGACCCTGCCGATCGTCGCCGGTGAGCGGCCGGTGGCGATCACCCGGCGCGCGCTCGACGTTGCGCGGCGCGAAGGCTACGACGTGGTGATCTACGACACCGCCGGCCGGCTCCATGTCAACGAGGAGCTGATGCTCGAGGTCGCGGCGGTGCGCGAGGCCGCTGCGCCGCACCAGACGCTGCTCGTCGCCGACGCGATGACCGGACAGGACGCGGTCAACGTCGCCAAGACGTTCGGCGAGCGCGCCGGGTTGACCGGCATCGTGCTGACCCGCGTCGACGGCGACGCGCGCGGCGGCGCGGCGCTGTCGATGCGCGCGATCACCGGCCGGCCGATCGTGTTCCTCGGCACCGGCGAGAAGATCGACGCGCTCGAACCGTTCCACCCCGAGCGGATCGCCGGCCGCATCCTCGGCATGGGCGACGTCGTCAGCCTGGTCGAGAAGGCGGCCGAGACCGCCGACCGCGACGAGGCCGAGAAGCTCGCCCGCAAGCTCGAAAAGGGCAATTTCGACCTCGACGACCTGGCCGGCCAGCTGCGCCAGCTGCGCCGCATGGGCGGGATGTCGTCGATGCTCGGCATGCTGCCCGGGATCGGCAAGATCAAGAAGCAGATCGACGCCGCCAACATCGACGAGAGCGTCATCAAGCGCCAGGAGGCGATCATCGGGTCGATGACCAGCGCCGAGCGCAAGAACCCGACCTTGTTGAACGGCTCGCGCCGCCGCCGCATCGCCGCCGGCTCGGGCACCAGCGTCCCCGACGTCAACCGGCTGATGAAGCAGTATCAGGACATGGCCGGGATGATGAAGCGGATGAAGAAGCTCGGCCAGAAGGGCCTGATGCGGCACGGCCTGTCGGCGCTGATGCCGGGCGGGTTCCGCTAATACGGATGAAAGGCTGAAGACCAGATGAGGGACATTGCATGAGCTTGAAAATCCGCCTGGCGCGCGGCGGCGCGAAAAAGCGGCCGTTCTATTCGATCGTCGTCGCCGATGCGCGCAGCCCGCGCGACGGCCGCTTCATCGAGAAGGTCGGGACCTACAACCCGATGCTCGAGCGCGACCACGCCGACCGCGTGACCTTGAAGGAGGAGCGCCTCAAGCATTGGCTCGGGGTCGGCGCGCAGCCGACCGAGCGGGTCGCGCGCTTTCTCGGCAATGCCGGGCTGATGGCCAAGCCGGACATCCGCGAGACGCCGCAGAAATCGGCGCCCAAGAAGAAGGCGCAGGAGCGCGCCAAGGCCGCCGCCGAGGCGGCCGGCGCCGCCGCGGGCAACTAGCTCTCAGGGCAGCTTGATGGCCGTGCAGCCGACGCTTCCGATCTCGTCGCCGCCGCGAAAGCGGGGGCCCAGGGGGACCGCTGCGTCGTCTGCCCTGGATTCCCGCTCGCGCGGGAATGACGACGGCAAGGACATGCGCGTCTGCATGGGCGCGATCGGCGCGCCGCACGGGGTGCGCGGCGCGGTGCGCGTCAAGAGCTTCACCGCGCCGGCCGAGGCGGTCGCCGGCTACGGCGCGCTCGAGGACGAGAGCGGAACGCGGCGCTTTGCGCTGCGCGTGATCGGCGCCGCGCCCGGCGAGGACATGGTGATCGCCGCCATCGACGGTGTCGCCGACCGCGACGCCGCCGAGGCGCTGCGCGGCCTGCGGCTCTATGCGCCGCGCGCCGCGCTTCCGGCGACCGCCGAGGACGAGTTCTACCACGCCGACCTGGTCGGTCTTGCCGCGCTGCTGGCGGACGGCACAGCGCTCGGCCGGGTCGTCGCGGTCCACGATTTCGGCGCCGGCGACATGCTGGAGATCGCGCGCGACGGTGATGGCTCCCGCGGGCCGGGCTCTCGCGGGGCGGCGCCGGTGATGGTGCCGTTCACCCGCGCCGCGGTGCCGGTGGTCGACATCGCCGGCGGCCGGGTGGTGATCGAGCCGCCGGCGGGTCTGTTCGAGGCCGGCCGCCAGCCTGTCGAGGAGCGGGCGTGATGTGGCAGGCGACGGTGCTGACCATCTTCCCGGAGATGCTGCCGGGCCCGCTCGCCTATTCGCTCGCCGGCAAGGCGTTGCGCGCCGGGCTGTGGCGGCTCGACGCGGTCGACATCCGCGACTACGCGACCGACCGGCACCGCTCGGTCGACGACGCGCCGTTCGGCGGCGGCCCGGGCATGGTGCTGCGGCCCGACGTGCTCGACGCGGCGATCGCCGGTGCCGGCGGCGTCGGACCGCTCGTCAACCTGTCGCCGCGCGGCCGGCGGCTCGACCAGGCGCGGGTGCGCGAGCTCGCCGCCGGGCCCGGTCTGCGGCTCATCTGCAGCCGCTTCGAGGGGATCGACGAGCGCGTGCTGGAGGCGCATGCGGTCGAGGAGGTGAGCCTCGGCGATTTCGTGCTGTCGGGTGGCGAGCCCGCGGCGATCGCGCTGATCGACGCCTGCGTGCGGCTGCTGCCGGGGGTGATCGGCAGCGCCGAGGCGCTCGCCGAGGAGAGCTTTGCCGAGGGGCTGCTCGAATACCCGCACTACACGCGCCCGCAGGTCTGGCACGGGCGCCGCGTCCCCGACACGCTGGTGTCGGGCGACCATCAACGGGTGCGCGCCTGGCGCCGCACCCAGGCGGAGCTGCTGACGCGGCAGCGCCGGCCCGATCTGTGGGAACGCTATTGCGCCGCGACGCCGGAACGGGCCGGCGGCGGCGAGGAGGTTGGACGATGAACCTGTTGCAGACACTCGAGGCCGAGCAGCAGAAAAAGCTCGAAGCCGCCCGCCCGGTGCCGCGGTTCGATCCCGGCGACACGGTGCGCGTCAGCGTCAAGGTGGTCGAGGGCGAGCGCGAGCGCATCCAGGCGTTCGAGGGCGTGTGCATCGCCCGCAAGAACGCCGGGATCAACTCGAACTTCACGCTGCGCAAGATCAGCTACGGTGAGGGGGTCGAGCGCATCTTCCCGCTCTATTCGCCGCGCATCACCGCGATCGAGGTGGTGCGGCGCGGCGCGGTGCGGCGCGCCAAGCTCTATTATCTGCGCGGCCGCACCGGCAAGGCGGCGCGCATCGCCGAGCGCTCGCGCGACCAGCAGCGCCGCGACAGCCCCGCCGCCGACACCGCCGAATCGTGATTTTCGCCGGAGTAGCACCGATGCCGCAACCGAAGACGCTGTTCGACAAGATCTGGGAAAGCCATGTCATCGCCCCGCAGGGCGAGGGCACCTACCTGATCTACATCGACCTGCACCTGATCCACGAGGTGACGACGCCGCAGGCCTTCGAGGGGCTGAAGCTCGCCGGCCGCAAGGTCCGCCGCCCCGACAAGACGATCGCGGTCGCCGACCACAACATCCCGACCACCAACCGCGGCGCCGGCGTCGCCGGCATCAGCGAGCCCGACTCGCTGCTGCAGGTCGAGACGCTCGAACGCAACGTCAAGGAATTCGGCGTTCCCTATTTTCCGATCACCAGCCTCGACCAGGGCATCGTCCACGTGATCGGACCCGAGCAGGGGCTGTCGCAGCCGGGCATGACCATCGTCTGCGGCGACAGCCACACCGCGACGCATGGCGCGATGGGCGCGCTCGCCTTCGGCATCGGCACCTCCGAGGTCGAGCACGTGCTCGCGACCCAGACGCTGATCCAGGCGCCGGCCAAGAACATGCTGATCAAGGTCGACGGCGCGCTCGGCACCGGCGTCAGCCCGAAAGACGTGATCCTCGCGATCATCGCCAAGATCGGCACCGCCGGCGGCACCGGCCATGTCTTCGAATATGCCGGCTCGACCTTCCGCGACATGTCGATGGAAGGCCGCATGACCGTGTGCAACATGTCGATCGAGGCCGGCGCGCGCGCCGGGCTCGTCGCGCCCGACGACAAGACCATCGCCTACATGACGGGCCGGCCCTACGCGCCCAAGGGCGCCGCCTGGGAGCAGGCGGTCGCTTACTGGAAGACGCTGCCCAGCGACCCCGGCTCGACCTACGACAAGGAGGCGCATCTCGCCGCCGCCGACATCGCGCCGCACGTCACCTGGGGTACCAACCCCGAGATGGCCGCGCCGGTCACCGGCCGCGTCCCCGACCCGGCGCAGATCGACGACCCGCTGCGCCGCGCCGCGGTCGAGCGCGCGCTGCAATACATGCAGCTTTCGCCCAACACGCGGCTCGAAGAGGTGCCGGTGCAGCGCGTCTTCATCGGCTCCTGCACCAACAGCCGCATCGAGGATCTGCGCGCCGCCGCGGCGGTCGCCCGGGGCCGCAAGGTCGCCGACGGCGTCGTCGCGCTGGTGGTGCCGGGCTCGGGCCACGTCAAGCACCAGGCGGAGGAAGAAGGTCTCGACCGCGTCTTCCTCGAGGCCGGGTTCGAATGGCGCGACGCCGGCTGCTCGATGTGCATGTCGATGAACGACGACAAGGCGATGCACGGCGAGCGCGTCGCCACCACCTCGAACCGCAACTTCGAGGGGCGTCAGGGCAAGAACGCCAAGTCGCATTTGATGGGGCCGGCGATGGCCGCCGCCGCGGCGGTCACCGGCAAGCTCACCGACGTGCGGCAGCTGGGCTGATTTCCGTCGTCATGGGCCGGGCTTGACCCGGCCATCTGGATCCCCGGGTCGAGCCCGGGGATGACGATGAAAGGATCGGAGAAACGCTCGATGGACAAATTCACCACGCTCAGCGGCGTCGCGGCGCCGCTGCCGATCGTCAATCTCGACACCGACAAGATCTTTCCGGCGATCTACCTGAAGACGATCAAGCGGACCGGGCTGTCGCAATGGCTGTTCCAGGAAATCCGCTTCAAGCCGGACGGTTCGGAGAACCCGGATTTCGTCCTCAACCAGGCGCCGTACCGGCAGGCGAAGATCCTGATCGGCGCGGAGAATTTCGGCTGCGGCTCGAGCCGCGAGCATGCGCCCTGGGCGCTTCTCGATTTCGGCATCAGATGCGTCATCGCGCCGAGCTTTGCCGACATCTTCTACAACAACTGCTTCAAGAACGGCATCCTGCCGATCGCGCTGCCCAAGGAGATCGTGGAGCAGCTGATGGAGGATGCGCAAAAGGGCGCCAACGCGGTGATGACGATCGATCTGGAGAACCAGACGGTCTCGCGGCCGGACGGCGAGCAGGTGCATTTCGAGGTCGATCCGTTCCGCAAGCACTGCCTGTTGAACGGGCTCGACGATATCGGGCTCACCGAGGCGAAGGACGCCGACATCGCCGCCTACGAGGACCGCACCGGGTTGCAGCGCCCGTGGCAGTTCGGGTTGACCCAGAAGGCGCCGGCGTAGCCGCCCGGATGGACGTCCAGAGGTAGATCACATGGCCCAATCGCACTCCAACCGCAACGTCCTCGTGCTGCCCGGCGATGGCATCGGCCCCGAGATCATGCGCGAGGTGATGCGCGTGATGGAGTTCTTCGACAGGCGGCGCATCGCCAGCTTCGCGGTCAGCGAAGGGCTCGTCGGCGGCAGCGCCTACGACGCGGAGGGCGCGCCGCTGAGCGATGCGACCTTGGCGCGCGCGCAGGCCGCCGATGCGGTGCTGTTCGGCTCGGTGGGCGGGCCGAAATGGGAGAAGCTGCCGTTCGAGCTGCAGCCCGAGCGCGGCCTGTTGAGGCTGCGCAAGGAGATGGACCTGTTCGCCAATCTGCGCCCGGCGCAGGTCTTCGAGGCGCTCGCCGACGCGTCGAGCCTCAAGCGCGAGCTGGTCGCCGGGCTCGACCTCTTGATCGTCCGCGAATTGACCGGCGGCATCTATTTCGGCGAGCCGCGCGGCATCGAGACGCTGCCCGACGGCAGTCGGCGCGGCATCAACACCGAGGTCTACAGCGAGGCCGAGATCGAGCGCGTCGTGCGCGCCGGGTTCGAGCTCGCGCAGAAGCGCGCGAGGAAGCTCTGCGAGGTCGACAAGGCGAACGTCATGGAATCGGGCCTGCTGTGGCGCGAGGTGGCGAACCGGGTGAAGGCCGACTACCCCGATGTCGAACTGAGCTTCATGTACGCCGACAACTGCGCGATGCAGCTGGTGCGCCAGCCCAAGCAGTTCGACGTGATCGTCACCAGCAACCTGTTCGGCGACCTGCTGAGCGACTGCGCCGCGATGCTGACC
>DATJOB010000011.1:0-2213 GCA_035507475.1 Allostellaceae bacterium
CGACCTTCGACGCCTCGCTGGCGCTCGAATTCATCGGGTTCAGCGGCCCCGATGTGCAGGAGGGCCTCGCCTCGCATCTGGAAAAGCGCAAGCCGAGCTTCCCGCCGGCACCGCCGATCTGAGCACCGCCGATCTGAGCACTGCCGATCCGAGCACTGGCGATCCGAGCACTGGCGATCCGAGCGGCGGTGATCCGCGTCGCCAGCGCGGCCGGCGCCGGCCGCTAGCGAAAAGTTAATCGCGAATCTGCTATCCTGCCGCGATGGCCGGTAAGGCAAAGGGCGGCGACGCGGCAATCCACCCGGTGATCCTGTCGGGCGGATCGGGGACGCGGCTGTGGCCGATGTCGCGTACCTTTTATCCCAAGCAGCTGCTGCCGCTGGTCGGCACGCACAGCCTGTTGCAGCAGGCGGCGCTGCGCGTCGCCGGCACGGCGCAATTCGCCGCCCCGCTGGTCATCGCCAATGAGGAGCATCGCTTTATCATCGCCGAGCAGCTGCGCGAGGTGGAGGTCAAGAGCGCCGGGCTGGTCCTGGAGCCGACCGGGCGCAACACCGCGCCGGCGGCGTGCATCGCGGCGCTGGCGCTGGCGGCGCAGTCGCCCGACGCGCTGCTCCTGCTGATGCCCTCCGACCACACGATCGAGGACCGCGGCGCGTTTCTCGCCGCGGTCGAGCGCGCGGCAGCGGCGGCGCGCGGCGGCTTTCTCGCGACCTTCGGCATCCGTCCCGAACGTGCCGAGACCGGCTACGGCTATATCGAGCGCGGCGCCCCGCTCAGCGGCAGCGACGGCGCCTTCGCGGTCGCGCGGTTTGTCGAGAAGCCCGACGCGGCGACCGCCGAAAGCTATGTCGCGGCCGGCGACTTCTTCTGGAACAGCGGCATTTTCCTCTTTCCCGCGGCGCTCTACCTGAGCGAGGTGGAGCGGCTGCAGCCGGAGATGCTCGCCTCCTGCCGCCGGGCGCTCGACCGGGCGCGGCGCGACGACGATTTCATCCGCCTCGACAAGGAGGCGTTCGCTGCCTGTCCGGCCGACTCGATCGATTACGCGGTGATGGAGCACACCGCGCGGGCGGCGGTGGTGCCGGTGACGATGGGCTGGAGCGACCTCGGCTCATGGGACGCGCTATGGGCGATGGCCGACAAGGACCATGCCGGCAACACGCTGATCGGCAACGTCATCGCCGAGGACGCGAAAAACTGTTACCTGCGCTCGGAATCCGGGCTGATCGCCGCGCTCGGGGTCGAGGATTTGGTGGTCGTCGCGACCGACGACGCGGTGATGCTGGCGCCGCGCGAGCGGGCGCAGGACGTACGCCGGCTGGTCGCCCGGCTGGTCAAGGAGGAGCGCGGCGAGGCGCATGCGCTGCCGCGCGTCCACCGTCCCTGGGGAAGCTACGAGACGCTGCACGCCGGCCACCGGGTGCAGGTCAAGCACATCGTCGTCAAGCCCGGCGGCAAGCTGTCGCTGCAGATGCATCACCATCGCGCCGAGCACTGGGTGGTGGTGCAGGGCACCGCGCGCATCCGCCGCGGCGACGAGGAGATCATGCTGAGCGAGGACCAGTCGACCTACATCCCGCTCGGCACGCCGCACCGGCTCGAAAACCCGGGCAAGATCCCGCTGCACCTGATCGAGGTGCAGTCCGGCGCCTATCTCGGCGAGGACGACATCGTCCGCTTCGAGGACCATTACGGCCGCTGCTGACCGCGGGCGATCAAACCTCGGTCTTGGCGCCGGTGCGCTCGGTGATGAGCCCGTAATGCTCGGTGCGCCGGTGCTTCTCGAAGGCGAACACGGTGCGCCGCAGATAGGCGCCGAGCTCGAGGTCCATGTTGACCCCGATCACCTCGTCCTCCTCGGTGAGCGCCTGGGCGGCGATCTCGCCGGTCGGCGCGACGATCGCCGAGCCGCCGATCATGTGGAACCCGTCCTCCTTGCCGCATTTCGCCGCCGCCAGGACCCAGCTCGCATTCTGGTAGGCCCCGGCCTGCAGGCTCAGCAGGTGGTGGAAGGTGCGCAGGTGAAAGGGCTCGAAGACGTGGATGTTTTCGCTCGGCGTGTTGTAGCCGAGCGCGACGATCTCGACCCCCTGCAGCCCCATCACCCGGTAGGTCTCGGGCCAGCGCCGGTCGTTGCAGATGGCCATGCCGATCCTTGTGCCGAAGGCCTCGAAGACGGGAAAGCCCAGGTCGCCGGTCTCGAAATACAT
>DATJOB010000012.1:0-7170 GCA_035507475.1 Allostellaceae bacterium
GTCGGCGCCGGGGTTGGCGGCCGAGTCGTCGGTGGGCGCACCGGGCGCATTCACCGGCCCCAGGCGCAGCCGGCCTCGTCGAACAACGCGGCGCGGCCGCACGGAGAGCCGAAGACGCGCGCCTCGTTATGTGCGGCGCCCTCGACCACAGCGACGCGCTGGTCGAGGCCGGCACCGTCGCGCGCCCGCATCGCGGCGACGAAGAAGAGGGTGCGCGCCAGCCGCGTCGCGCCCTGCGCCTCGCCGGCGCAGGATTTGTCGAGATAGCGGTGGTTCGGGTCGGTGTCGTTGCCGCCCACCAGGTAAACCAGCTCGCGCGCGGCGTAGCGCCGTTCGAGCGCCGGCACCCCGCCCGCCGCGGCGGCGGCGACGTAAGGCGGCAGGTCGCCGGCAAAGCCGTAGCGCCAGCGGTCGAAGCCCGGGCACGCGGCGGCGCCGGCGAATGGCGCCAGGCTGCCGTCGGGGCGCGGCCGCTCGTCGCCGAAATAGGTGAAGCTCGACGGGCTGCCGACCACGTAGCGCAGCCGCGCGGCGGGACCGAGCGCGGCCTCGCCGCGGCCGACGATCGCATAGCGCTGCACCACCTGGCCGCCGGCCGAGAACCCGGCGAGCACGATTTGCGTCAGGTTCGGCAGGACCCTGCGGTCGGCAAGCCGGGCGAGGATCGCATCGAACCCGTCGAACGCGCTGAGCGGCGCCGGCCCCTCGGCCGGGTTGCCGCCGGCCCACAACCCGCGCTCCCAGCGCAGGATCGCGTCGGGCAGCCGGTGCGCGGCGATGTCTTCAGGGGCGAGGAATTGCGGCGCCACCACCAGCGTGTCGCCGGCCGGCGCCAGCCCCAGGACGGTGCGGGCATA
Source organism: Allostellaceae bacterium (assembly GCA_035507475.1). Lineage (GTDB taxonomy): Bacteria > Pseudomonadota > Alphaproteobacteria > ATCC43930 > CGMCC-115725 > DATARH01. The sequence continues at coordinate 858 of DATJOB010000012.1, forward strand.
ATCGGCGGCGTTGCGGGTGTAGCCGTGGACGACGATGACGGCGCGCCGGATCGCCGGCAGCGGCTGCGACCAGTCCTGCGAGACGAAGACCGGCAACACGCCGCCGCCGACCGGCAGACGGCCGTCGACCACCACGGCGACCGGCGGCGGCACCGGCACCTCGGCCCGCGCCGTCGTCGCCATCGCCGCCGCCATCGCCGTCGCCGCAAGGCCCAGCAGGATCGCCCAGACCCGGCGCATCGTTCACTCCCCTCGCCCGAGGCCGCGCCCAGGATGACGGCCTTCGCGCGACCGCGTCATCCTCTTTCTCGCGCCGCGCGGCGCACGGCAGCTCCGCAGCAATCGCCTCGCGCTGCCGTGCCGCGGCGAGTAGACTGGCGACGGGAGGAAGGCCGAGAAAGGACCCGCGCGATGCCCGACGCGAAGATGGCCCGCAGCGCCGCCGCGCCCAATTACGCGGAGCTCATGGCGCGCGCCGAGGCGCTGATCCCGGTTCTGCGCGAGCGCGCGCCGCGCGCCGAGGAGCTGCGCCGCCTGCCCGACGAGACCATCGCGGACCTGCACCGGAGCGGCCTCTTCCGCGTGCTGCAGCCGAAGCGCGTCGGCGGCAGCGAACTGCCGTTCCGCACGCTGGTCGAGCTGGTTGCGACCATTTCCCGCGGCGACGGCTCGACCGGCTGGGTGCTGGCGAACCTGGCGGCGCATCACTGGCTCTTCGGCATGTGGCCGAAAGAGGCGCAGGACGAGGTCTGGGGCCGCTCGCCCGACGATCTGATCGGCTCGGCGCTGATCTTCCCGCGCGGTCGCGCGCGGCGCGTCGCCGGCGGCTATCGCCTCACCGGCCGCTGGCCGTTTTCGAGCGGCGTCGACGCGGCGGCGTGGAACCTTATCGGCGGCATCGTCGGCGACGACGACAGCGGCCCGCCGGGCCCGCGCATCTTCCTGCTGCCGGCGAGCGACTATACGGTGGTCGACACCTGGCAGGTGATCGGCCTCGCCGGCACCGGCAGCAACGACGTCTCGGTCGAGGACGTCTTCGTGCCCGAACACCGCACGCTGGCGGTCGACCAGATCGCCGGCGGTCCCAATCCGGGCAGCGCGGTCAACCCGGCGGTGCTCTACCAGCTCCCGGCGATCAGCCTCTTCGCGTTCTGCATCGCCGGCGTCTCGCTCGGCATCGCGCAGGGCGCCATCGAGCACTTCACCGAGACGACGCGCACCCGGCTGTCGAGCTATACCGGCCGCAACGTCGCCGATTTCAACACGGTCCAGGTGCATGTCGCCGAGGCGGCGGCGCTCGCCGACGCGGCGCGCGCGATCATGCTCGGCGATTGCGACGAGGCGACCGGCAGCGTCGCCGACGGCCGCACGCCGGACTTGCGCCAGCGCGCCCGCTACCGGCGCGACGGCGCGTTCGCCGCGACGCTGTGCACCAAGGCGGTCGACATCCTGTTCGCGGCGACCGGCGGCGGCGCGATATATGCACGAAACCCGCTGCAGCGCGCGTTCCGCGACGTCCACGCCGCGAACGCGCATTATGTGCTCAACTGGGACATCAACGGGGCGATGTACGGTCGCGTCGCGCTGGGCCTCCCGCCCGATGCCACGCTCTAGCGCGCCGCGCCGCAAGGAAACCGAGCCACGGTCGGTCGCTCGCCAAGCGCGGCGCTCGACAGCGCCAAGTCGAGGGAAAGAGGTGTCGACGGAACTGCCAGGAAGCCATAGCGCGACGGTGCACAGCACCTCGGCCGAGGGCTTCAATACCCGCGAGCTGCGCAGCGCGCTCGGCTCCTTCGCCACCGGCGTCACGATCATCACGACGCGCGGCCGCGACGGCAAGCTGCACGGGATGACCGCGAACTCGTTCACCAGCGTATCGCTCAACCCGCCGCTGGTGCTGTGGTCGAGCTCGCTCTACGCGCAGAGCCTGCCGGCGTTCCAGGAATCGAGCCATTTCATCGTCAACATCCTCGCTTTCGACCAGATCGAGCTGTCCAACAAGTTCGCCAAGCAGAGCGACGACAAGTTTCTCGGCACCGATCACGTCATCTCGGAATCGGGGCCGCCGATCATCATCGGCGCGGCCGCGCATTTCGAGTGCCGCAACGAGTTCCGCCACTACGGCGGCGACCACATCATCTTCATCGGCCATGTCGAGCGCTTCGCCTATACCGACCGGCCGACGCTGATGTTCTGCCGCGGCAAGTACATGCGCGGCGAGCCGATGCTGCAGGACTGAGCCGGCCATGGCCGATCCGAAGAACGTCGCGGTGGTCGGGCTCGGCATCATGGGCGGGGCGATCGCCGGCAACCTCGCCGCCGCCGGGTTCGCGGTCGCCGGCTACGACACCGACGCGGGCCAGATGGCGGCGCTCGCCGAACGCGGTGTGCGGCGCTCGAATTCGGCGGCCGGCGCGGCGGGCGGCGCCGCGGTCGCGCTGACCTCGCTGCCGAGCGTCGCGGCGCTGGAGACGGTGGCGGCGGACCTCGCCGCGCAGCCGGTGCCGGGCCTCGTCGTGATCGAGGCCAGCACCTTGCCGATCGCCGCCAAGGAGGCGGCGCGCGAGCGGCTCGCCGCCGCGGGGATGACGCTGCTCGACTGCCCGCTCTCCGGGACCGGCGCGCAGGCCGCGACCAAGGACCTCGCGGTCTATGCGAGCGGCGACGAGGCGGCGTTCGGCCGCTGCCGCGCGGTGTTCGACGGGTTTGCCCGCGTCACGCACTATCTCGGCGCCTTCGGCAACGGCAGCCGGATGAAATACGTCGCCAACCTGCTGGTCGCGGTGCACAACGCGGTCGCGGCCGAGGCCATCGTGCTCGGCACCAAGGCGGGGCTCGACCCGGCGCGCATCCTCGAAGTGATCACCAGCGGCGCCGGCAATTCGCGCATCCTCGAATTGCGCGGGCCGATGATGGTGGCGGGCCGCTACACGCCGCCGACCGCGACGATGCACGTGCTGCAGAAGGACAGCGCGATCATCGGCGAGTTCGCCCGCGCGCTCGGCGTGCCGACCCCGCTGCTCGACGCCGCCGCGCCGCTCTACGACGAGGCGGCGGCCGAGGGCCATGTAGAGGAGGATGTCGCCGCGGTCCACGCGGTGCTGGCGCGCCGCGCCGGGCTTTAGGAGATACGGAGGAAAGGATCGTGGGCATGCTGACCGAGGCGCAACGCGCCGCCTATCGCGACGACGGGTTTCTCGTCATCCCCGGCGTCTTCTCGGCGGCCGAGATCGCCGAATTGCGCGCGGTGACCGACGGGTTCGTCGAGCGCTCCGCGGGCGTCGCCGCCAACGACGACGTCTTCGACCTCGAGGACACGCACTCGGCCGGCGACCCGCGGGTACGCCGGATCAAGACGCCGCATCTGCACGATCCGGTCTACGGCCGCGCCAGCCGCCATCCCGCGGTGGTCGCGATCCTCGAGGAGCTGTGGGGCAGCGTGCGGCTCGACACCGGCAAGCTCAACATGAAGTCGGCCGGCTACGGCGCGTCGATCGAGTGGCACCAGGACTGGGCGTTCTACCCGCACACCAACGACGACCTCGCCGCGGTCGGCATCATGCTCGACGACTTCACCCCGGAGAACGGGCCGATGCTCGTCCTGCCGGGGAGCCACCACGGCCCGATCCTCGATCATCACGACGCGGAGGGGCGGTTCTGCGGCGCGATCGCGCCCGAGGCAGCCGGCCTCGACGTGGCGGGCGCGGTCCCCTGTCTCGGGCCGGCCGGCTCGATCACGATCCACCACGTCCGGCTGGTGCACGGCTCGGCGACCAATTTTTCCGGCCGCGAGCGGCGGTTTCTGCTCTACCAGTACCGCGCCGCCGACGCCTGGCCGCTGCTCGGCTTCAAGGACGGCATCGAGAAATTCGACGAGCTGCTGCTCGCCGGTCGACCGACGCTCGAACCGCGGCTCGCGCCGGTGCCGGTGCGCCTGCCGCTGCCGCCGGCCTCGAACCAGGGCTCGATCTACGAGAACCAGCGCACCGCCGGCCGCCGCTTCTTCGAGGCTGCGGCGCCGCGCGCGGTCGCCGCGGAATAAGCGCCCGCCATGCCCGGGCCGCTCGACGGGGTTCGCATCGTCGATTTCACCTCGAACGTCGCCGGGCCGCTGGCGACGATGATCCTCGGCGACCAGGGCGCCGACGTGATCAAGATCGAGCCGCCCGACGGCGGCGACCCGACCCGCGGCTCGGCGCAGCGGCGCGGCGGGTACTCGACCTCGTTCCTCAACAACAACCGCAACAAGCGCTCGATCGCGATCGACCTCAAGGCCGCCGCCGGGCGCCGCGCGCTGCTCAGGCTGTGCGAGAGCGCCGACGTGTTCGTGCAGAATTACCGGCCCGGCGTGGTCGAGCGGCTCGGCATCGACGAGCCGGCGGTGCGCGCAATGCGGCCCGACATCGTCTATGTCTCGCTCAGCGGCTTCGGCGAGGTCGGGCCCTACGCGCAGAAGCCGGTCTACGACCCGATCATCCAGGCCTATTCCGGGCTCGCCACGGTCCAGGCCGGAGCCGACGATCTGCGGCCGCGCATGCTGCGCACGATCCTCCCCGACAAGCTGACCGCGATCACCGCGGCGCAGGCGATCACCGCGGCGCTGCTGACGCGGGCGCGCACCGGCGAGGGCCAGCACGTCCGGCTGTCGATGCTGGAGGCGGTGCTGGCCTTCCTCTGGCCCTCCGACATGGGCGACCAGACCTTTGTCGGCGACGAGCCGGCGGCCCAGGAAAAGGCCAGCGCCACCGACCTCGTCTACCAGACGAGCGACGGCTGGATCACGATAGCGGTGCAGACCGACGCGCAATGGGTTGCGCTGGCCGCGGCGCTCGAACGCCCGGAATGGCTGGACGACGCGCGCTTCAAGACGCCGGCGCTGCGCCAGAAGAACGTCGAGGCGCGGCTCGCGCTGACCCAGGAGGCGGTGCGCGGCGGTTCGGCCGCGCACTGGCTCGACACGCTGACCCGCGCCGGCGTACCGTGCGCGCCGGTGCTGACGCGCTTCCAGGTGATCGCGGCGCCCCAGGTCGCCGCGCTCGGCGCCGTCGTCGAGACCGATCACCCGCGGGCCGGACGGCTGCGCCAGATGCGCAACGCCGCGCGGTTCGAGCGCACGCCGGCCGACCTGCGGCGCCCGGCGCCGGCGCTCGGCGAGCAGACCGACGAGATCCTCGCCGAGGCGGGCTATTCGGCCGCCGAGATCGCCGGCCTCAGGGCCGACGGCGTGGTCGCCGGCTGACCCTCCGCCGCGCGCACCCTAATGGTGCGGCACGCCGGTCAGCGCGCTGTAGCCGCTCCAGATGATCTGGATGCCGATGCACAACAGGATGAAGGCCGAGAGGCGGATCATCACGTTGATGCCGCTCGCGCCGAGCGCCGACACCATGCGGTCGGCAAAGCGGTAGCAGACAAAGATCGACAGCGCGATCGCCGCCAGGCCGACGACCGCGGCCGCGGCGAGCAGCGCGATGTCGATGAACCCGCTCGCCTGCTGCGGCCGCTGCGCGCCGAGCGCGATCGCCACCGCGATCGAGCCCGGCCCGACCGTCAGCGGCATGGTGAGCGGGTAGAATGCGTCGACCGTCTCGCATTCCTGGGCCGCGTTGCGGTCGTCGGCGGCGGTTGCCCCGTCGCGCAACAGGCGCCAGGCGAACGAGGCGACCGCGAGCCCGCCGGCGATGCGCACGACCGGCAGCGTGATCCCGAAGAACACCAGCACGTGCGAGCCGACGAACAGCGAGCCGAGCAGCAGCACGAAGCCGTTGACCGCGACGCGCAACGCCAGCCGGCGGCGGATCTCGGCGCTGTTGCGGTGGGTCAGCGCGAGAAAGATCGGCGCGCCGCCGACCGGGTTCACGATCGGAAAAAGCCCGGCATAGACGAGCAGGAAGGTGTTGGCGAAGGCGGTCATTGCGGGAATCCTAGCGCATCGCGCGCCACACGAGGGAACCGGCAGGATGATCGATTTCTACTATTGGCCGACGCCGAACGGCTGGAAGATCTCGATCATGCTCGAGGAATGCGGCCTCGACTATCGCATGGTCCCGGTCAATATCGGCAAGGGCGACCAGTTCAAGCCCGAGTTCCTGGCGATCAGCCCGAACAACCGGATGCCGGCGATCGTCGACCACGATGCGCCGGAGCGCGCCGGGTCGGGGCCGCTGCCGGTGTTCGAGTCGGGCGCCATCCTGCTGCATCTCGCGGACAAGGCGGGGCGCTTCGCGCCGACCGATCCGCGCGGCCGCAAGGAGCTCCTGGAATGGCTCTTCTGGCAGGTCGGCAATCTCGGGCCGATGGCCGGGCAGCTCTCGCA
>DATJOB010000013.1:0-2800 GCA_035507475.1 Allostellaceae bacterium
CGAGCGCGCTAGTCGGATTTACCATGCCTGACGTCATCATCAACGGGCCGGAAGGGCGGATCGAGGGCCGCTATCACCATGTCCGCGCGGGGCCGGCGCCGATGGCGCTGGTGCTGCACCCGCACCCGCTGCACGGCGGCAACATGAACAACAAGGTGGTCTACACCCTCTATCAATGCTTCGTGCGGCGCGGCTTCTCGACGCTGCGCATCAATTTCCGCGGCGTCGGGCGCAGCCAGGGCAGCTTCGACCGCGGCGAGGGCGAGCTGGCCGACGCCGCGGCGGCGCTCGACTGGCTGCAGACCTACAACCCGAACGCCGGGTCGTGCTGGGTCGCCGGGTACTCGTTCGGCGCCTGGATCGGCATGCAGCTGTTGATGCGGCGGCCGGAGATCGAGGCCTTCGTCGCGGTCTCGCCGCCCGCCAGCCAGTACGATTTCACCTTCCTCGCACCGTGCCCCTCCTCGGGCCTGGTGCTGCAGGGCGACCAGGACAGCCTGGTACCTATCGAAAGCGTGCAGAAGCTGGTCCACAAGCTCGCCCACCAGCGCGACATCAAGATCGATTTCCGCAAGATCGCCGGCGCCGACCATTTCTTCGTCGACCAGCTCGAGCAGCTCGGCAATCTGGTCGAGGCCTATATCGCCGACCACAAGCGTGAGCCCGGCCAGGCGCCGAAAGCCCAGGCGCGCAGCCGCTAGGAGCGACGGCGCACGGCGCGCAGCGCGGCCCAGGCGAGCCCGGCGATGCCGAGCACCGTCAGCGCGCCGAACACCAGGGCAAAGGTGTTGCCCGCGCCGATCAGCCGCCCCCCGGCATCGCCGACCGCGTCGCCGACAAACAGCAGCATCGGCGCCCAGACCAGCGCCGACAGCAGGTTGGCGGCCCAGAACCAGCCGCGCGGCATGCGCATGACCCCGGCGGCGAGCGGGATGACCGCCCGCACCGGGCCGAAGAAGCGGCCGATGAAAACGCTCTTGCCGCCGTGCCGTTCGAAGAACCGGATGCCGCCCGGCAGCAGGTCGGGGTTGCGCGAGAACGGCCACAGCCGGGCGATGCCGCCGCCGAAACGCCGGCCGATCCAGTACGAGACCGAATCGCCGAGCGTCGCGCCGGCGACCGCCCCGAGCAGCACCGGCGCATAGGGCAGGGTCCCGTCCGACATCAGCGTGCCGGCCGCGATCAGCAGCGTCGTGCCGGGGAAGAGCAGGCTGATGAAGGCGAAGGATTCGCCGAACGCGGTGACGAACATGACCGCCGCCGCCCAGTCGGCATGCGCGGCGATGAAAGCGAGCGCCGGCTGAACGATGTCGTCCATCGCCGCCCTAATAGGCTGCGCGCTCGCCACCGGCAAGCGGCGGACGCTAATATTCCGGCGCAAAGGAGACCTCGCATGCCCGCCCTCGACCCCCGGCAGAAAGCCGAGCGCATCGTCGCGATCTTTCGCGCCCGCCAGCCGATCGACATCCTGCCCGAGGAGCTGATCCCGGCCGATCTCGGCGAGGCCTACCGGGTGCGCGGCGCGTTCGAGGCGATCGAGGCGCCGCGGCGCGGCGCGCTCGCCGGCTACAAGATCGGGCTGACGACCCCGGTCATGCAGCGCCTCTGCGGTGTCGACGAGCCGTGCTACGGCGCGATGTTCGCGAGCGAAATCCGCCGCAGCCCGGCCACCGTCACGGTCGCCGACTATTGCCGCGTCGGCGTCGAGACCGAGATCGCGATGCGGCTCGGCGCCGACCTGCCCCGGGGCGGCGGCCGCGCCGCGGCGGAGGCCGCGGTCGAGAGCTGCATGGCGGCGATCGAGGTGCTCGAGGATCTGCGCCACGACTACAAGCGGCTGAGCGCGCGCGCGATGGTCGCGGGCAATGTGTGGAACGCCGGCTGCGTGCTTGGGCCGCCGGTCGCGGCGTGGGGCGGCCTCGACCTCGCCGCGCTGCGCTACCGGTTGACGATCAACGGCATCGAGATCGGCACCGGGCTGGGCCGCGACGTGATGGACAACCCGCTGAACGCGCTCGCCTGGCTTGCCGACACGCTCGCGGCGGCGGGGACGCCGCTGCGCGCCGGCATGGTGGTGATGACCGGCAGCACCGTGCCGATCCAGTTCCCCCGACCGGGCGACCGCGCGGTCGTCGAGGTCGAGGGCCTCGGCCGCGCCGAGCTCGCCTTCGCCTGACCGCGTGGCCGATCTCTACCCGCTCGTCCGCCCGCTGCTGCACGCGCTGCCGGCGGAGACCGCACACCGGCTGACGCTGCGCGCCCTGGCCTTGGGCGCCGGCCGGCTGCTCGGCGGCGCGGCGGAGCCGGACCCGCCGAGCCTCGGGCAGACGCTGTGGGGCCGGCGTTTCGCTAATCCGCTCGGCATCGCCGCCGGCTTCGACAAGGACGCCGAGGTGCCGGACGCGCTGCTGCGCCTCGGTTTCGGCTTCGCCGAGACCGGCACCGTGACGCCGCGCCCGCAGCCCGGCAACCAGCGGCCGCGGCTCTTCCGGCTCTACGAGGACGCGGCGGTCATCAACCGCATGGGGTTCAACAGCGCCGGGCTCGACGCCACCCTGCTGCGGCTGCAGCGGCGGGCGCGGCGCGGCACGCTCGGGGTCAATCTCGGCAAGAACCGCGACAGCGAGGACGCCGCCGCCGATTATGTCGAGGGGGTGCGCCGGGTCGGCGGCCTCGCCGACTACTTCGTGATCAATGTCTCGTCACCGAACACGCCGGGTCTGCGCGACCTGCAGCGGCGCGACCTTCTTGCCGATCTGCTGGGCGAGCTGGTCGCGGCGCGCGACGCGGCGGCGCCGGG
>DATJOB010000014.1:0-5584 GCA_035507475.1 Allostellaceae bacterium
CGGCGAAAGAGGCTTGACGCCCGGGCGCGCTGGCTCTACCCCGCAGCCCGCTCCCCCCTCGTTTGACGGCGAAGCTCAGCGATGCCCGCCTACCAGTACGTCTATGTGATGAAAGGCCTCGGGAAATCCTATCCCGGCGGCCGCGAGGTGCTGCGTGACATCTGGCTGTCGTTCCTGCCGGGCGCCAAGATCGGCGTGCTCGGCCTGAACGGCGCCGGCAAGTCGACGCTGCTGCGCATCATGGCGGGCGACGACAAGGATTTCGCCGGCGAGGCGTGGGCCGCGCAGGGTGCGACCGTCGGCTATCTGCCGCAGGAGCCGGTGCTCGATCCGGCGAAGGACGTGTTCGGCAATGTCAGCGAGGGCCTCGCCGCGACGCGGGCGCTGCTCGACCGCTTCGAGGCGGTCAGCGCGCGTTTCGCCGAGGAGCTGTCGGACGACGAGATGAACGAGCTGATCGCCGAGCAGGGCGAGCTGCAGGAGCAGATCGACCGGCTCGACGCATGGGAGCTCGACCGCACCATCGAGATCGCGATGGATGCGCTGCGCTGCCCGCCGGGCGATGCGGCGGTGACGAACCTGTCGGGCGGCGAGCGGCGGCGCGTCGCGCTGTGCCGGCTGTTGCTGCAGAAACCCGACCTCTTGCTGCTCGACGAGCCGACCAACCATCTCGACGCCGAGTCGGTGGCCTGGCTGCAGCGCTTCCTCAGGGACTACCCCGGCACGGTCGTCACCGTGACGCACGACCGCTATTTCCTCGACGAGGTCGCCGGCTGGATCCTTGAGCTCGACCGCGGGCACGGCATCCCCTACGAGGGCAACTACTCGGGCTGGCTCGAGCAGAAGCAGGCGCGGCTCGCCCAGGAGGGGCGCCAGGAGGAGGCGCGCCGGCGCACCCTCGAACGCGAACTGGAATGGGTGCGGCAGAGCCCGCGCGCCCGCCAGGCGAAGAGCAAGGCGCGGCTCGAGGCCTACGAGGCGCTCGTCGCGCAATCGCGCGAGAAAGCGCCGGACAACGCGCAGATCGTGCTGCCGCCAGGGCCGCGCCTCGGCGACCTCGTGGTCGACGCCCAGGGGGTCGGCAAGGCGTTCGGCGATCGGCTGCTGATCGAATCGCTGGACTTCCGGCTGCCGCCGGGCGGCATCGTCGGCGTCATCGGGCCGAACGGCGCCGGCAAGACCACGCTGTTCCGCATGATCACCGGCGGCGAGCCGCCGGACCGCGGCGCCATCCGCATCGGCGAGACCGTGCGGCTCGGCTATGTCGATCAGTCGCGCGACACGCTCAAGGCGGAGAACACGGTGTGGCAGGAGATCTCGGGCGGGCTCGAGGAGATCGATCTCGGGCGCCGCAAGATCGCCAGCCGCGCCTATTGCGCGCTGTTCAACTTTCGCGGCGGCGACCAGCAGAAGAAGGTCGGCCAGCTTTCGGGCGGCGAGCGCAACCGCGTGCACCTCGCCAAGATGCTGAAGGAGGGCGCCAACCTCCTGCTGCTCGACGAGCCGACCAACGACCTCGACGTCGACACGCTGCGCGCGCTCGAGGACGGGCTCGTCGACTATCCCGGCTGCGCCGTGATCATCACCCACGACCGCTGGTTCCTCGACCGCGTCGCGACCCACATCCTCGCCTTCGAGGGCGACAGCCAGACCGTCTGGTTCGAGGGCAACTACGCCGATTACGAGGCCGACCGTCGGCGCCGGCTCGGCACCGCCGCCGAACAGCCGCACCGCATCAAGTACAAGCCGCTGACCCGGGCCTAGCGTTCGCGAGGATGGGGGGCGGGCTGATAAAACCCGCGCCGCGGGTTCCTACCCGCCGACCTTCTGGCGCAGCCGGTCGAGCAGGTATTGCACCTGGCCGCCGCCCTGCTGGATGACCGCGGCGAACTCGTCGCGCTCGGTGACCGCCATGCTGACGCCGGCCACATAAGCGTCGGTGATCTTCCAGCCGCCGTCGTTGACGAGGTGCCACTGCACGCTGATCTGCTTGCCGTCGTTGGTGATGATCTGGCTGGTGACGATCGTCTCGCTGCCGTCCTGCTGCGCGTTCAACGCGCGGAACCGCTCGCCGGCGTATTCGGCGAGCCGGCCGGCATAGGCCTGCGCCAGGTATTCGCGCAACAGGCCGAGGAACTGCTGCTGCTGCTCGGGGGTCGCCACGCGCCAGTAGCGGCCGAGCACGAAACGGCCGATCCGCGGCAGGTCGAAATCGGCCGAAAACAGCTCGCGGAAGCGCTGCAGGCGCGCCGCCGGCGAGACGCTGGGGCCGAGGACCTGGATCGCCTGCACGCCCAATTCGTTGATGAACCCGACCGGATCGGCCTGCGCCGCCGCGCGCCCCGGCGCCAGACCACCGAACGCGAGGACGAGCGCCAGGGCCGCGAGACCCCGCCGCGCCATCGTCACAGCCCTGCCTGCGCCCACGTCAACGACCGGCGGCGGGCTGCGGCTGGGCTTGCGGCGACATCAGCCGATAGGCGATCGGCGGGGTCGCGTTATTCGGCAACTCGGCGACGTTCTTGGGCGGCGCCGGTGTCGGCAGGGCGCTGGCGCCCTGCAGCGGCGCGGCGTTGGGCACGTCTTCCTTCTGATGGCGGATCTGCGCCGCACGGCGCTGCCGCGCGAGCGAGCGGATCGTCGCATAATAGTCGAGCGAGGTGCGCTCGATCTCGGCCAGGCTCTCGATGTTGCGCGAACGCTCGTCGATCCCGGAGACCGCGCCGCGGGTAAAGGCGACCCACAGATAGCCGTTGTCGCTGGCGACGACGTTGCCCGGATCGCCGAACCCGTCGGCGATGTCGCCCGCCAGGTCGCGCGGGTTCGACGGGCCGAGGATCGGCAGCATCAGATAGGGGCCGCTCTGCATGCCCCAGGTCGCCAGCGTGATGCCGAGGTCGTTGGTGTGGTAGGGGATGCCGGCCTTGGTCGCGACGTCGACGAGGCCGCCGACCCCGATCGTGGTGTTCATCACGAAACGGCCGAGCGTCTCGCCGGCGAGGCCGAGCTGGCCCTGCAGCACGTCGTTGGCGAAGATGATCGGCGAATTCAGGTTCTGCAGGAAGTCGTGCACCGAATCGCGGACCGGGCCGGGCAGCGCAGCGCGGTAGGCGTTGGCGACCGGCACCAGCACCGCCTTGTCGACCGACTGGTTGAAGCCGAAGATCGCCCGGTTGGTGCTCTCATAGGGATCGTCGACATCCTCCGGCGGCGGCGGCGGCGCGGCGGCGACCGGCGCCAGCGTCTGCTGCGCCAGCGCGCCATGCGAGCCGGGGCCGGACAGGCCGAGCGCCGCGACGATCAGGAGGCCCGGCAGAGCGAGCGGTGACAGGCGGCGATGCATCAAAGGGGCCTCGCGTGAAACGGCTATGAGGGCGCGGATAATGACCAATAACGCGCATCGGCGGCAAGCGATCCATGCGCCGGCCGCCGGTACTATAGCGAGAAATCGTTAACCAAGTGTGCGCGACCGTGCATCGGGCAGTTGCAGCGGCCGCGAGGAATCCGCGCAGCGTGGCCGGCCGGCCGCAGGTCGCGCAAGTCGCTTGACGATATAAAGATATCTTTATATGTTTGATCGATGGCTGATGCCCCCGATCCCGCAGCCTCGATCGCCGATCTCCTGGCCGCCTTGCGCGCGGTCGCCGAGCCGACCCGGCTGCGCCTCCTCGTGCTCTGCGCGCGCGGCGAGCTGACGGTCAGCGAGCTGGCGCAGATCCTCGGGCAGAGCCAGCCGCGCGTCTCGCGCCACCTCAAGCTGCTGTGCGAGGCCGGGCTGCTCGATCGTTTTCGCGAGGGCAGCTGGGTGTTCTACCGGATCAGCGGCGGCACGCCGGCGAGCGCTCTCGCCCGCCACCTGGTCGCGGCGTGCAGCGAGGACGACGCGGCGATCGCGCTCGACCTGCAGCGCCTTGCCGCGATCAAGCGCGGCCGCGCCGAACGGGCCGCCGCCTATTTCCGCGACAGCGCGCCGCACTGGGACCGCATCCGCTCGCTCTATGTCGACGAGCGCGAGGTCGAGGCGGCGCTCGTCGAGATCGTCGCTGCCGCGGCGCCGCGCGATCTGCTCGACATCGGCACCGGCACCGGCCGGATGATCGAGATCCTGGGGCCGCGCGTCGGTCAGGCGCTCGGCATCGACCAGTCGCGCGAGATGCTGGCGATCGCCCGGGTCAATCTCGAACGCGCCGGCGCGGCCAACGGCATGGTGCGGCTCGGCGACATGTATCAGCTGCCGCTGCCCGACGCCTCGTTCGACGCCGCGGTCATCCACCAGGTGCTGCACTATGCCGACCGCCCGGCCGCGGCGATCGCCGAGGCGGCCCGCGTGCTGCGCCCGGGCGGCGTGCTGGTGGTGGTCGATTTCGCGCCGCATCTCCTCGAATTCCTGCGCCTCGAACACGCGCATCATCGGCTGGGCTTTGCCGATTCCGAGGTCGGCGAATGGTGCCGCGCCGCCGGTCTCGACCCGGTCGCGCCGCGCCATCTCGCCGGCGACCCGCTGACCGTCGTGATCTGGGCCGCCTACCGCCGCGCGGCGCTGCGCCCGGAGCCGCTCGGCGCCGTCCTCGCGCTTCCCGAACAGGTGATGCAGCCATGAGCGCCACTCGCCAGCCGCCGTCGCGCGGCCTGCTCGCCGCCGACCCGGTGGACGATTTCGACGCGGCGCCGCCGCGCGTGTCGTTCGAGTTTTCGCCGCCCAAGACGCCGGAGATGGAGGCGCGGCTGTGGGAGGTGGTGAAGCGGCTCGAACCGCTCGCCCCGCGCTTTGTCTCGGTGACCTACGGCGCCGGCGGCTCGACGCGCGAGCGCACCCACCAGACGGTACGCCGCATCCGCGAGGAGACGCGGCTCGAACCGGCGGCGCATTTGACCTGCGTCGCCGCGACGCGACCCGAGATCGACGCGGTCGCCCATGCTTACTGGCAGGCCGGCATCCGCCACATCGTCGCGCTGCGCGGCGACCCGCCGAATGGCCTTCTCACCGGCGAGCGCTATGCGCCGCATCTCGGCGGCTACGCCTTCGCCGCCGATCTCGTCGCCGGGCTGCGCCGCGTCGCCGATTTCGAGATCAGCGTCGCCGCCTATCCCGAGACGCATCCTGAGGCGGCGAGCGACGGGCACGACCTCGACAACCTCAAGCGCAAGCTAGACGCCGGCGCCAACCGGGCGATCACCCAGTTCTTTTTCGATGTCGAGCTGTTCCTGCGGTTTCGCGACCGCGCTGCGGCGGCGGGGATCGCGGTGCCGATTGTCCCCGGCATCCTGCCGGTCACCAATTTCGCGCAGTTGAAGCGCATGGCCGGGACCTGCGGCGCCTCGATCCCCGATTGGATGGCGGCGCATTTTGACGGGCTTGACGACGACCCTGACACGCGCCGCCTGGTCGCCACGTCGCTTGCCGCCGAACAGTGCCGCCGGCTGCAAGCCAACGGCTGCAACGAGTTCCACTTCTACACGCTCAACCGCGCCGACCTCATCGTGGCGATCTGCCACATGATCGGCGTCCGCGCGGAGGTGGCCCATGCCGCGGGGTGAGAGCATGCCGCACATCCTCGAAATGCTGCGTGAGCGCGTGCTGCTG
>DATJOB010000015.1:0-12758 GCA_035507475.1 Allostellaceae bacterium
GCGACGACGCTCGAAGGGGCGAAGCAGGTCATCGCACAAGGCCCCGTCGCCTCGCAGGAGATCATCAAGGAGTTCGGCACCAACGGCGGCGGCTTCTTCAACGCCAACTCATCGCACCCCTACGAGAACCCGAACGCGGTCACCAACCTGCTCGAGATGCTGCTGATCTTCTGGATCGGCGCGGCGCTGACCAACGTGCTCGGCCGCATGGTCAAGGATGAGCGCCAAGGCTGGGCGATCTTTGGCGCGATGGCTTGCCTGTTCGTCGCCGGAGTGGCGATCTGCTACCATTCCGAGGCCCAAGCCAACCCCGCCTTTGCCCAATACGGCGTCGATTCCGCCGCCAGCGCCGTGCAGACCGGCGGCAACATGGAAGGCAAAGAGGTGCGCTTCGGCCCGGCGCTATCCGCGCTGTGGGCGGTGGTGACCACCGACACTTCGTGCGGCGCGGTCAACTCGATGCACGACAGCTTCCTGCCGGCGGGCGGCGCGGTGCCGTTGGTCGACATGATGCTGGGCGAGGTCATCTTCGGCGGCGTCGGCTCGGGGCTCTACGGCATCCTCGCCTTCGCCATCGTCGCGATGTTCGTCGCCGGGCTGATGGTCGGGCGCACACCCGAGTATCTCGGCAAGAAGCTGGAAGCGCGCGAGGTCAAGCTGACCATCCTGGCGCTCCTCAGCCTGCCGCTGTCGATCCTCGGCTTCACCGCGCTGGCCACAGTGCTGCCGGCCGGGCTCGCCGGCATCGCCAATGGCGGGCCGCACGGCTTCTCCGAGATCCTCTACGCCTACACCGAAGGCACCGGCAACAACGGCAGCGCCTTTGCCGGGCTGTCGGCGAACACGCTCTTCTACAACGTGACGATCGCCGCGGCGATGCTGATCGGCCGCTTCATCTTCGTCATCCCGATGCTCGCGGTCGCCGGGTCGCTCGCGCAGAAGAAGCTGCTCGCGCCCTCGGCCGGCACGTTTCCGACGCACAGCCCGCAATTCGTCGGCCTCCTGGTCGGCGTCATCCTGATCATCGGCGGCCTGACCTATTTCCCGGCGGTCTCCCTGGGCCCCGCGGTCGAGCAGGTGGCGATGCACCAGGGCACGCTCTACCCGGCGCCGTGACCGCCGACCCTCCGAATAGGACATCCGCGATGACCGACCTGTCGCTTCCGCAAGGCGGGCTCACCCGGCGCAGCGTGCGCCCGCTGGCGCTGTTCGACCGCGCGCTGATCGGGCCGGCGGTCGGCGCCTCGTTCCGCAAGCTCGACCCGCGCAGCCTCGCCAAGAACCCGGTGATGTTCTGCGTCGAGATCGTCTCGCTGCTGGCGACGGTGTTCTTCGCGCGCGACCTGGTGCAGGGCAGCGGCGCGCTGTTTTCCGGCCAGATCACGCTGTGGCTGTGGTTCACCGTGCTGTTCGCCAATTTCGCCGAGGCGGTGGCCGAGGGCCGCGGCAAGGCGCAGGCCGACGCGCTGCGCCGGACGCGGGCCGAGACCAAGGCGAAGCGCCTGGCGTCCGCGCCAACCCGGGAATACGAGTTCATCGACGCGGCGGTGCTCAAGCCGGGCGATCTCGTGCTGGTCGAGGCCGGCGACCTCATTCCGAGCGACGGCGAGGTCGTCGAGGGGGTGGCATCGGTCGACGAGTCGGCGATCACCGGCGAGTCGGCGCCGGTGATCCGCGAGAGCGGCGGCGATCGCTCGGCGGTCACCGGCGGCACCGTCGTCACCTCCGACTGGCTCAAGGTGCGCATCACCGCCGCGCAGGGCTCGACCTTCCTCGACCGGATGATCGCGCTCGTCGAAGGCGCCGAGCGGCAGAAGACGCCGAACGAGATCGCGCTCAACATCCTGCTGGTCGGGATGACCCTGATTTTCGTTTTCGCCACCGTGACGATCCCCAGCTTTGCCGCCTATGCCGGCGGCGCGGTGTCGATCGTGGTGCTGGCGGCGCTCTTCGTCTGCCTGATCCCGACGACGATCGGCGCGCTGTTGTCGGCGATCGGCATCGCCGGGATGGACCGCCTCGTCCGCTTCAACGTGCTGGCCATGTCGGGCCGCGCGGTCGAGGCGGCGGGCGATGTCGACACTCTGCTCCTCGACAAGACCGGCACGATCACCCTCGGCAACCGCCAGGCGACCGAATTCATCGCGCTGTCCGGCGTCGAGGCGCGCGACCTGGCGGATGCGGCGCAGCTCGCCTCGCTCTCCGACGAGACGCCCGAGGGCCGCTCGATCGTCGTCCTCGCCAAGGAGAAATACGCCATTCGCGGCCGCGACATGGCGCCGCTCAACGCCAACTTCATCGCGTTCTCGGCGCAGACGCGGATGAGCGGCATCGACATCGACGGCGCCTCGATCCGCAAGGGCGCGGTCGACGCGATCGTCGCCTGGGTCGAGGGCGGGCGCGGCGCGGCGCCGGCTTCGGAAGCGGTGCGCCAAGTGACGACGCTCGCCGAGCGCATCGGGCGCGACGGCGGCACGCCGCTGGCGGTCGCCAGGGATGGGCGGCTGCTCGGCGTCATCCACCTCAAGGACATCGTCAAGGGCGGCATCCGCGACCGCTTTGCCGAACTGCGCCAGATGGGCATCCGCACGGTGATGATCACCGGCGACAACCCGCTCACCGCGGCGGCGATCGCCGCCGAGTCGGGGGTCGACGACTTCCTCGCGCAGGCGACGCCCGAGGACAAGTTGCGGCTGATCCGCGACGAGCAGGCCAAAGGCAAGCTCGTCGCGATGTGCGGCGACGGCACCAACGACGCGCCGGCGCTGGCGCAAGCCGATGTCGGGGTGGCGATGAACACCGGCACGATGGCGGCGCGCGAGGCCGGCAACATGGTCGATCTCGACAGCGACCCGACCAAGCTCATCGAGATCGTCGAGATCGGCAAGCAGCTGCTGATCACCCGCGGCGCGCTGACGACATTCTCGATCGCCAACGACGTCGCCAAGTATTTCGCGATCATCCCGGCGATGTTCGCCGCGTTCTATCCCCAGCTCGGCGTGCTCAACGTCATGGGGCTGAAGAACCCGCAGAGCGCGATCCTTTCGGCGATCATCTTCAACGCGCTGATCATCATCGTGCTGATCCCGCTCGCGTTGCGCGGCGTCCGCTACCGCCCGACCGGCGCGGCGAGCATCCTGCGCCGCAACCTCCTGATCTACGGTCTCGGCGGCATCGCCGTGCCGTTCATCGGCATCAAGCTGATCGACCTGTTGGTCAGCGCCATCGGCCTCGCCTGAGGAAAGCCCCATGCTCAGCCAAATCCGCCCGGCGATTGTGATGATCGTGGTGATGACGGCGATCACCGGGATCGCCTATCCGCTCGCGATGACCGGGATCGCGCAACTGGTCTTTCCCTACCAGGCGAACGGCAGCCTGATCGAGCGCGACGGCAAGGTCGTCGGGTCGGCGCTGATCGGCCAGAATTTCACCGCCGCCAAATATTTCCACGGCCGGCCCTCGGCGACGAGCGAGCCCGACCCGAACGATCCGACGAAGACCGTGCCCGCGCCCTACGCGGCCGACAATTCGGGCGGCTCCAATCTCGGTCCGACCTCGCAGGCGCTCGTCGACCGCGTCAAGGACGATGCGGCGAAGCTGCACGCCGAAAACCCGTCGGCGCCGGTGCCGGTCGACCTCGTCACCACCTCGGCGAGCGGTCTCGATCCCGATATCACCCCAGCCGCGGCGCTCTTCCAGGTGCCGCGCGTCGCCAAGGCGCGCGGGCTCTCCGAGGACGCCGTCAGAAAGCTCGTCGCCGACCACACCGACGGGCGCATGCTCGGCATCCTGGGCGAGCCGCGGGTCAACGTGCTGCTGCTCAATCTGGCGCTCGATGCCACGGTGAGTGCAAAGTAAGCGGGTGAGCGCGGACCGCATCGATCTCGAACATCGCCCCTCTCCCGACGCGCTGCTGCATCAGGCGGAGCAGGAGCGGCGCGGCCGGCTCAAGATCTTCCTCGGTGCGGCGCCCGGGGTCGGCAAGACCTACGAAATGCTGCTGACGGCGCAGGCGAAACGGCGCGAAGACGTCGACGCGGTGATCGGCGTGGTCGAGACGCACGGCCGCAAGGAGACCGAGGCCCTGCTCGCCGGGCTCGAGATCATGCCGCGCCGCAAGGTCGAATACCGCGACCACGTGCTCGAAGAGATGGACCTCGACGCGATCCTGGCCCGCCACCCCAAGCTGGTGCTGGTCGACGAGCTGGCGCACCGCAACGCCCCCGGCAGCCGCCACCCGAAGCGCTATCTCGACGTCGAGGAGCTGCTCGACGCCGGGATCGACGTCTACACGACGCTCAACATCCAGCACCTCGAAAGCCTCAACGACGTCGTCGCCCGGATCACCCGCATCCGGGTACGCGAGACGGTGCCCGATTCGATCATCGACCGGGCCGACGACGTCGAGGTGGTCGACCTCACGCCCGACGACCTGATCCAGCGGCTGAAGGAGGGCAAGGTCTATGTCCCGGCGCAGGCCGAGCGCGCGGTGCGCCACTATTTCCAGCCGGGCAACCTGACCGCGCTGCGCGAGCTCGCGCTGCGCTGCACCGCGCAGCGCGTCGACGACCAGATGGTCAACTACATGCGCGCGCACGCCATCGCCGGCCCCTGGGCGGCGGGCGACCGGGTGCTGGTCGGCGTCAACCAGTCGCCGACCTGCGCGTCGGTGGTGCGCTATGCCCGGGTCTTCGCCGACCGCCTGCACGCGCCGTGGACCGCGATCCATATCGAGACCGCGCGCACGCACCGGCTGAGCGAGAGCGAACGCGACCGGATCAGCGAATGCCAGCGGCTGGCGCAGCGTCTCGGCGGCGAGGCGGTGACCGTGCCGGCGGCCGACGTGACGCAGGGCCTCGTAGACTACGCGCGCGCCAACAACTTCACCCATGTCGTGATCGCCAAGTCGCGGCGCTCGCGCTGGTCGGAGCTGTGGCGCGGCTCGGTGACGCATCGCCTGATCCGCCGCGCCGGCGACATCAACGTGCACGTCATCGCCGAGCCGCCGCGCGAGGCCGAGGCGACATCGGGCGGCGTGGACGAGCCGGCCGACATCGTCCCGGCCAGCGCCGAGGGTTTCGACGCGGGGCCCTACGCCGGCAGCCTCGCGATGGTCGCGGTGGCGCTCCTCGTCGGGTTCGGGCTGCAGCACTGGCTCGCGGTCCAGAACATCTCGCTGGTGTTCCTCACCGCGGTGCTGACCAGCGCGATCGCCTACGGCTTGTGGCCGTCGCTCTTCGCCTGTCTGGCGAGCGTGCTGATCTACAACTTCTTCTTCCTGCCGCCGCTCTACACCTTCACGATCGCCGACCCGGAGAATGTCGTCGCGCTGTTCTTCTTCGCCGTCGTCGCGGTCATCGCCAGCAACCTGACCGCGCGGGTGCGGGCGCAGGCGGTCGCCGCGCGGCAGCGCGCGAAAGCCACCGACGATCTCTACCAGTTCAGCCGCAAGCTCGCCGGCATCGCGACGCTCGACGAGCTGCTGTGGGCGACCGCCTATCAGATCGCGCTGATGCTCAAGGTGCGGGTCGTCCTGCTGCTGCCCGAGGGCGAAAGCATCGCGGTACGCGCCGGCTACCCGCCGGAGGATCGGCTCGACGAGGCCGATCTGGCGGCGGCGAAATGGTGCTGGCAGAACAACCGGCCCGCCGGGCGCGACGCCGACACGCTGCCCGGCGCGCGCCGCCTGTTCCTGCCGGTGCGCACCGGACGCGGTGCGGTCGCGGTCGTCGGCATCGACGGCGACCATCCGGGGCCTCTGCTCAGCCCGGACCAGCGCCGGCTGCTCGATGCGCTGACCGACCAGACCGCGCTCGCCATCGAGCGCATCAACCTTGCCGAGGATCTCGACCGGGCGCGGCTTGCCGCCGAGACCGACCGGCTGCGCTCGGCGCTCTTGACCTCGCTGTCGCACGATCTGCGGACGCCGCTCGCCTCGATCCTCGGTTCGGCGACGACGCTCGACAGCTACGGCGCCCGGCTCGACGAGCGGACGATGGGCGAGCTGACCCGCACGATCCGCGAAGAGGCCGAGCGGCTCAATCGCTTCATCGCCAACCTGCTCGACATGACCCGCCTCGAATCGGGCGCGGTCGAGCCGCGCATCGCGCCGCACGATCTCTCGGAGCTGGTCGCCAGCGCGCTCGACCGGGCCGACAAGATCCTCGCCGGCCATCGCGTCGAGCTCGACCTCGCCGCCGACCTGCCGCCGCTCGCCCTCGACCCGGTCCTGTTCGAGCAGGTGCTGTTCAACCTGCTCGACAATGCGGCGAAATACGCCCCCGCCGGCTCGCTGGTCCGCATCGAGGCGCGGCGCGAGGGCGGCCAAGTGCAGCTGTCGGTGATCGACGAAGGCGGCGGCATCGCGCCGGCCGACCTCGAGCGCATCTTCGACAAGTTCTACCGGGTCCAGGCGCAGGACCGGCAGCGCGCCGGCACCGGGCTCGGCCTGGCGATCTGCCGCGGCTTCATCGAGGCGATGGGCGGGTCGATCGCTGCGCGCAACCGCAGCGACCGCTCGGGTGCGATCTTCACCCTGAGCCTGCCGGTCGCGGCGAGCGTGCGCCCGGCAGAGGGAGCGATCGGCGAATGAGCGGGGCCGCGCCGCTGCGCGTGCTCGTCGTCGACGACGAGCCGGCGATCCGGCGTTTTCTGCGCACCAGCCTGCGCGCCGAAGGCTATGAGGTGGTCGAGACCGAGACCGCCGAGACGGCGCTGGCCGAGCTGCGCCGCCGCGCGCCCGACCTCGTCATGCTCGACCTCGGCCTGCCGGGGCTCGACGGGCTCGAGGTCATCCGCCGCCTGCGCGCCTCGGGCTCGGTCGTGCCGGTCATCGTGCTGACCAGCCGCACCGACGAGGCCGGCAAGGTCGAGGCGCTCGATCTCGGTGCCGACGACTACGTCACCAAGCCGTTCGGCATGGACGAGCTGCTCGCCCGCATCCGCGCCGCGCTGCGCCACCGGCTGCAGCAGGAGGGCGAGCGCCCGGTGTTCCGCAGCGGTGACCTCACCGTCGATCTGGTGCGTCGCATCGTCACGGTGCGCGGCGCCGAGGTGAAGCTGTCGCCGCGGGAATACGACCTGCTGCGCCTGTTGATCCAGCATGCCGGCAAGGTGCTGACCCACCGCTTCATGCTGAAGGAGGTGTGGAGCGCCGACGCCGACGTGCAGTACCTGCGCATCTATATCCGCCAGCTGCGGCAGAAGATCGAGGCCGACCCCGAGCGCCCGGTCCACATCGTCACCGAGACCGGTGTGGGTTATCGCCTGCGGCTGCGCGATTGAGTACCATCGCGAGACGTTTTTCGCGGTTTCTTCGTTAGCCCGTTGTAAAGCTGACCGGCCGCGAGGCGATCGACGGCGAGCAGGGGAGGCACCGATGCTCCGACAGCTGTGCGTCCTGACGGTGGCCGCCGCGGCGCTCGGCGCCGCGCCCGCGGTGGCGGACGCCGCGCCCCCATCGCTGTCTCTCGAAGAGCTGACCTGGACCGAGCTGCGCGACGCGCTTGCCGGCGGCATGACGACGATCCTCGTCCCGATCGGCGGCACCGAGCAGAACGGGCCGCATATGGCGCTCGGCAAGCACAATGTGAGGGTCAAGGTGCTGGCCGATAAGATCGCGCACGCCCTCGGCAACGCGCTGGTGGCGCCGGTCATCGCCTACGTCCCCGAAGGCGGCTTTACCGCGCCCGCCGGTCACATGCGGTTTCCCGGCACGATCAGCGTGACCGAGCAGGCGTTCGAAGGGGTGCTCGACGGCGCGGCGCGCAGCTTCAAGCTGCACGGCTTCCACGACATCGTCTTTCTCGGCGACCACGGCGGCACGCAGCGCGGCGAGAAGCTCGTCGCCGACCGGCTCGACCGCGAATGGGCGGCGACGCCGGTGCGCGTCCACGCCCTCGAGCAGTACTACCTCGCCGGCGAGGACGAGTTCGCCCGCACATTGGAAGCCAAAGGCTACTCGGCCGCCGTGGTCGGCAAGCATGCGGGGCTGGGCGACACCTCGCTGATGCTGGCGGTCGATCCGCGGCTGGTGCGGATGGACCGGCTCAAGTCGACCGCCGACGCGAACGGGGTCAGCGGCGACCCGGCGCAGTCGAGCGCCGCGCTCGGCCAGCTGGCGGTCGATGCGATCGTCGCCGAAAGCGTCGCGGCGATCCGCAAGGCCGAGGCGCGGCCGTGAGCCGCTGGCTTACCGGGGCGGCGGGGCTCGTGCTGCTGTTCGGGCTGGGCTCCTGGGCCGGGTCGAGCGCGGTCGGCGGCCCGCTGTCGCGCGCGGTGTCCCTCTGCGCGCACCGCATCGTGCCGCCGGCGACCAATCTCGACCGCGTCGTCGCCGCCTGGCGCGAGCGCCCGCGCGCGACGCTTGCCTCGGTCGAGCCGGCGCCGGGCATCCCGCCCGTGCCGGTCGCCGACAACCTCTACAGCGAGACCGCGTCGGGGCACCTGAGCCCGGCGGTCGCCGACGCGCTGCCGCGGGTCTACGTGCCGAACCGGCAATCGAACGACGTCTACGTGATCGACCCGGCGACCGACAAGGTGGTCGACCGCTTCCCGGTCGGCCACGACCCGCAGCATATCGTGCCCTCCTGGGACCTGCAGACGCTGTGGGTCGCCAACAATGGCGACCGCCGCGCCGGCGGCAGCCTCACCCCGATCGACCCGAAGACCGGCAAGCCGGGACCGGCGGTCGCGGTCGACGACCCCTACAACCTCTATTTCACGCCGGACGGCAAATCGGCAATCGTCGTCGCCGAGGAACGCCGCCGCCTCGACTTCCGCGACCCGCATACGATGCAGCTCCAGCAGTCGCTCGAGACGCCCGATTGCGACGGCATCAACCATGCCGATTTCGCGATCGACGGGCGCTACGCGATCTTTACCTGCGAGTTCAACGGCGGGCTGCTCAAGGTCGACATCGCCAACCGCAAGGTGCTGGGCTACCTCAAGCTCTCGGCCGGCGGGATGCCGCAGGACATCCGGATCTCGCCCGACGGCTGGATCTTCTACGTCGCCGACATGCATGCCGACGGCGTGTTCCTGATCGACGGCGACAAGTTCAGCGAGCTGGGTTTCATCCATACCGGGGTCGGTACGCACGGTCTCTATCCCAGCCGCGATGCGAGTCGGCTTTACGTCGCCAATCGCGGGTCGCATCAGGTCGCCGGGCGGCCGCACGGCCAGGGCAGCGTCTCGGTGCTCGATTTCGAGGTCTACAAGAAGGAAACCGAGTCCGATGTCGAGGCGAACTGGCCGATCCCCGGCGGCGGCAGCCCCGACATGGGCAATGTCAGCGCCGACGGCAAGACGCTGTGGCTCTCCGGCCGGTTCGACAACGTGGTCTACGCGATCGACACCGACTCGGGCGCGGTGCGCACGATCCCGGTCGGCATCGAACCGCACGGGTTGACGGTGTGGCCGCAGCCCGGCCGCTACTCCCTCGGCCATACCGGCAATATGCGCTAAGCTTCCTGGCGCCGCGCCGCAGCGGGGCGCGCCGCGCGAGGAGGGGACGGTGCCGACGATCCGCAAGCTGCACCCGGTGATCGGCGCCGAGGTCGCCGACATCGATCTGGCCGCGCCGGTCGACGCGGCGACCCGGGCGGCGCTGTCGCAGGCGCTAGCCGAGCATCTCGCGCTGGTCTTTCCCGGCCAGTCGCTGACGCCCGAGCAGTATCTGGCGGTCGGGTCGCTGTTCGGGCCGGTGATGCGCCAGCACTATTCGCAGCACCATATGCCGGGCCACCCGCTGATCGGCCTCGTCCACCACCGCAACGGTCAGCGCCCGGCCGAGGACTGGCATACCGATCACACCAACCACGAGAAGCCGCCGCTGGCGACGATGCTCTACGGCGTCGAGATCCCGTCCTCCGGCGGCGGGACCAGCATCGCCAGCATGCGCGCGGCTTATGACGCGCTATCGGCGGACGAGCAGGCGCGGCTCTGTGGGCTGCGGACGGTCAACTCGCTCGACATCGATCGCGAAGGCACGCTCGTCGAGGACGAGGAAAGATACGCCAAGCCGGTGGTCCACCCGATGGTCCGCACCCATCCGGTGCACGGTTCGCGCGCCGTCTATTTCCACATCACCAAGGCGCATTCCATCGAGGGCATGAGCCCCGATCTGTCGCGCGGCTACATGGAGGACCTGCTCGGGCGGATGATCCGGCCCGAGATCGTCTACCACCACCGCTGGCGCAAGGGCGATGTGCTGATCTTCGACGACCGCGCGACGATGCACCGGGCGCATGGCGACTACGACCGCAGCGAGAGCCGCGTGCTGTGGCGCATCCTCGTCGAGGGCGACCGGCCGCGGCTCGTCTGACGCGGCGCCGCGGAAGAGGGGGGACGGAGCCGAACGTGAACGACGACATCAGCCTGACCCGGCGGCGCGAACCCGAGGCGACGGGGGCCGTCGCCCGCTGGTGGCCGACCTATCTGGCGATCGTCGGGCTGCTGCTGGTGATGCTCGTGGCCCTCGCCGGCGGCATCATCTGGTACAACTCGAAAAAATCCTCCGAGCTGGCGATCGCCGCGGGCGACCAGTTGATGCAGGAGGCGCAGGACAAGATCATCGAGCGCATCAAGCTGCTCTACGACCCGCTCTACGCGATCGTCGCGATCTCCTCGCGGGTGCCGGAATTCACCGCGCCGGCGATCAAGGACGACCCGGCCGCGCTCGCCTCGATGCTGCGCGGGCTGCGCATCTACCCGCAGATGCTGGCGCTTTATGTCGGCTTCGACAGTGGCGATTTCTTCATGGTGATGAATGTCGGCGGCGCGGCGGCGGCGCTGTTGCGCGCCTCGGTCAAGGCGCCGGAGGAGGCGAGCTTCGCGACCGAATTCGTCGGCGCCGACGCCGCCGGCCAGCGCACCGCGACGTGGACCTTCCTCGCCGATGACGGCAGCGTCGTCGACCGGCGCGACCCGGTCCCCGACACCTACGATCCGCGGCAGCGGCCCTGGTACGGGCCGGCGAAGCGCAGCGAGGTGGTCGAGCATACCGATCTCTACGTCTTCGCCTCGACCGGCGAGCCCGGCTTCACGCTCAGCCGCTCGTTCGGCGGTGCCACGCCGGGCGTGATGGGCGCCGATCTCGCGGCGACCGACCTGGTCGATTTCGTCCGCACGCAGCGCATCACCCCCGGCAGCACCGCCTTCATCTTTACCAAGGACGGCGAGCTCATCGCCTATCCCGACCCCGAGCATGTGACGCAGCGGCGCCAGGCCGACTACGCGTCGAACCCGGTGCTGCCCAAGATCGGCGACCTGCACAATCCGGTGATCAGCGGCTTTGTCGCCGCCTGGAACGAGGGCGAGCGGGTCGGGACCCAGGTCTACGACGTCGCTGGCCGCACCTATATGGGCCGCGTCGCCCCGATCCCGCCGCGCTACGGCAACGATCAGCTGTTGGCGATCCTGGTGCCGGTCGACGAGATCGAGCGGCCGATCATCGAGGTCCGCAACCAGACGCTGCTTTATTCGGTCGTCTTCCTGGTGCTGGCGCTGCCCGCCTATGCGACGCTGATCGTCGCCTGGATCGACCGCCGGCTGCGTGTCGCCGCCGCCGCGCCGGCGCGCCGCAGGACCGGGCGCCGCGAACGCCCGCCTCGGGCCTAGCGCGGGTCGCCGTGTCGCGGAGCGCCGCGGCCGGTCAGTTCAGCCTGAGCTCGGTGATGTGGCGCGGGTCCTGCGTGAGCTCGCCGCGCTCGACCCGCTTGACGATGTCGACGAGCCGCTCGTTGGCGCGGGCGCCGAGCCCGGCCTTCGCGCCCTCGCGGACCACGAAGCCGTTGAGGAACTCGATCTCGGTGCGCCGTCCCTTTGCCATATCCTGCCCCATCGACGGGCGCTGGTCGGCCGCGCCGCGCCGCTCGGAGAGCCGGTGGTCGTCGTAGCGCGCGAGCGCCGCGGCATCGCCCTCGCCGGCGCGCGCGATGATCTCCGGGTCGAGATGGCCGATCTCCTCGAGCTTGTAGCCGAGCGCCTGGCCGATGCGGATCGCCTCGCCGCCGACCCGCGCCTGGAAATGGCGTATCGCCTCGGTCTGCGCCATCTCGACGCCCGAGAGCCCGGTGCAGGCCGAGACGCCGTTCGCCATTGAGTTGGTGACGAGCTTCGACCAGCGCTCGCCCCACAGATTGTCGGTCGCCTTGGCGCTGTCGGCGTGCCCGACGAGGCGGCACACCTCCGCCGCCCGCTCGGTGATCCGCCCCGTCACCTCGCCGGTGCGGTAGACGGTGTGGCCGCGATCGATGCCGCGGATGCCGCCGCGATGCACGTGCCCCGGCGCAACGAGACCGACGCTGATGTTGCTGGCGATGCAGCCCATCACCTTGCCCCAGCCGACGATGCCGGCGATCGTCTCCTCGTTCATGCAGTTCTGCAGCGAGACGACATAGCCGCCCGGCGCCAGGTATTGCGCGATCAGCCGGGTCGCCCAGTCGGTGTCGTAGGACTTGACGCAGACGAAGGCGATGTCGACCGGCGGCTCCTTGGCGAGGTGCTGGGCCTCGGTCAGGTGCAGCGCCCGCACGTTGACGGCGAACGGCTCCGGCCCCTGGTGGTGGGTGATGCGCAAGCCGTCGCGGTTGATCGCCGCGACGTTCTCCGGCCAGAAATCGACAAAGGTCACGTCCTCGCCGGCTTGCGCCATATGCGCTCCGGTATAGCCGCCGACCGCGCCCGCCCCGACCACGACGATCCGCTTGCCCATCGCTTCCTCCCGCTGCGCCGCCCGACCGATCGTAGCGCCCGCG
>DATJOB010000016.1:0-12875 GCA_035507475.1 Allostellaceae bacterium
CAGCAGCTTCAGCGTGCCGCCGCCGCCCGCCTTGGTCGGCGCGTAGCTGCTCGGCGCCGCCGCCATCGCGACGCCGCTATGCGCCAGCATCTGCGCAGCAAACGGCGCGCTCAGCCCGAGCGCCGCCATCTCGCGCAGAAAGGCCCGCCGCGAGCGCCGCCCGTCGCGCACCTCGGCGATCCGCCGACGCAGTTCCCGCTCGTTCATCCTCGACATCCTTCTCCTCCCCATTTCATCGGGCGACCGCGTTGATCAGTAGCGCGTTTTGCCGCCGCGCGGGAGTCTGCTGGTGAGAGCGCGAGCCCAGCCCGCAGCGCCCAGCAAATCCGATGCCGAGTGCGGTCTCCGCAGCCCAGGCGGGCTAATAGCCGCGCTGCCAGTCGACGACGTTGCGCAGCGGGCGGCCGTCGAGATAGGCGCGCAGATTGTCGCAGAACACGTCGATTGCGCCGTGGCGGTCGTCGTCGCTGTTGCTCGACACATGCGGCGTCAACAGCACACGCGGGTCCGACCACAGCCGGGCCGGCGGCGGGTGCTCGAACTCACCGACATAGACGTCGAGCGCGACGCCGCGCAGCCGGTCCTGCGCCAGCGCGTCGGCGAGCGCATCTTCGTCGACGATCTCGCCGCGCGCGACGTTGATCAGCATCGCGCCGCGCTTCATCGCGGCAAACCGCCCGGCGTCGAAAAGCCGCGTCGTCTCGGGCGTCCACTGACAGCAGATCACGACGACATCGCTGTCCGGCAGCAGGCGGTCGAGATCGCCGGCGGTGCCGAGCGCGCTGAACCCCGGCGGCAGCGGCGCGCCTTGCTCGACGGTACGGCGAGTGCCGACGACGCGCATGCCGAGCCCGGCACAGAGCCGCCCGACCTCGCGGCCGATCCCGCCGGCGCCGACCACCAGCACGGTCTTGCCGTCGAGCAGCAGCGGCCGATAGGCGCGGTGGTCGAAGGCGCCGCTTGTACGGTCGCCGACGGCGCGGCCGAAATCCTTCGCGAAATAGAGGATCGCCGCGACCGCGTATTCGGCGATCGCCAGCGTGTTGCCCTCGCCGCGCGCCGTCGTGACGGTGACGTCGCTGCCCCACAGATCGCCGCGCAGCAGGTTGCTGGCGCCGGCCGGCCGCTGATGGAACCATCTGAGGTTCGGCGCCCGCGCGCGCAAGTCGAGCGGAAACGGGAAGCCGCCGAGGATCACCTCCGCCGCGGCGAGCAGCCGATCGCGCTCCTCCCGCGTCCCGGCACCCGCCGCGTCGCGCGGCAGGTAGCGGGCCGCCGTGAAGGCCGGCCAGGTGTCGCGCATCTCGCCGTCGAACCAGCCACCGGCATCGACCAGCCGGACCGCCGGATCGACCGCCGCGACGCGAGCGCGATCCGCGGCGGAGAGCCGCTGGATCGTCAACACTTCGAGGCTGCGCATGGTCGGCATGCTAGCGGCGGCTGGCCCCGATATGCGCGACCGCCTCGATCTCGACCTTGAGCGAGGGATTGGCCAGCGCCGCGACCTGGACCAGCGTCGAGGCCGGGAAATTTCCGCTGAAGAACTCGCGCCGCGCCCGCCACACCTCCTCGCGCCGGGTGATGTCGGTGACGAAGATCGTCACCTTGAGGATGTCGGCCATCGCCCCGCCGGCCGCCTCCACGAGATGTCGGATCTTGGTGAAGATCGCATGCGCCTGGGCGTATTCGTCGGGTCCCGCGGCGGTCATGCCGGCGAGATAGGCGACCCCGCCGCTCACCAGGCAGTTCGACCACGTGCCGGCCTGCGGCTCGGGGACCTCGGGACTGGTCGCGCGGACGATGCTGCTCATCGGTCGTTCCCCTCTCGGCTGGACTGTCCGTCAGCCTATCAGGTAGGGCCGGGACTTGGCGATCCGCGCGCGCCGCCGATCGTTGCCGCGCCGCCCGAGCGCGCCGCCATGCGGTAGCCTCTCGACCGCGGAAACGCTTTCCGCCATCGTGCGGGCGGGGAGCGCCAGGCGCGACAGCGAAGGGGATCGAGATGGCTCAGAACAAGCTGAAGGAGCGGTGGCAGGCGGGGAAGGCGGCGGTCAACGGCTGGCTGGCGATCCCGTCCGGGTTTTCCGCCGAGGTCATGGCGCAATGCGGCTGGGACAGCGTCACCGTCGACATGCAGCACGGCGTCCAAGACTACCAGACCATGGTGCAGTGCTTCCAGGCGATGGACCGTCTCCCGGTGACGAAGCTGGTGCGCGTGCCGTGGAACGAGCCGGGCATCGTCGGCAAGGTGCTCGATGCCGGCGCCTATGGCGTCATCTGCCCGATGATCAACACGCCCGAGGAGGCGCGCGCGCTGGTCTCGTATTGTCTCTACCCGCCGAAGGGCACGCGCAGCAACGGCCCGATCCGCGCCGCGGCCTATGGCGTCGCCGGGACCTATCAGAAGACCGCGAATGACGAGATCCTCGTGCTGCCGATGATCGAGACCCGGCAGGCGGTCGAGAATATCGACGCGATCCTCGACGTTCCCGGCATCAGCGGAATCTATGTCGGGCCGAGCGACCTGGCGTTCTCGATGGGCAAGACGCCGGCGCTCGACAGCGAGGACGCCGAGCAGCTCGGCATGTACGAGACGGTGCTCGCGGCCTGCCGCCAGCGCGGGATCTACCCCGGCATCCACTGCGGCGCCCCGGCCTATGCGGCGCGAATGATCAGGATGGGCTTCCGGCTGACGACCATCGCCAACGACAGCGGCCTGATGGCCAAGGCGGCGCGCGAGGCGGTCGCAGGCGTCTGGGCGGAGGTCGGCGAGTTCCGCTGAGCGGCGTCAGCCGCGCTCGGCGCGCGCCGCCGCGCGCCGCGCCAGCTCGACGCCGACGAGGAGGAGGATGGCGACCAGCGTCAGGAGCGACGAGATCGCCGTCAGCGTCGGGTCGATCTCGAAGCGGATCGTCTCCCACATCCGCTTCGGCAGCGTTGTCGCGTCGGGACCGCCGAGGAAGATCGCGACGACGACCTCGTCGAACGACATCAGGAACGCGAAGGCGGCGCCGGAAATGACCGCCGGCCTGACCGACGGGATGGTGACGTGCCAGAGCGCGCGCCACCAGCTCGCGCCGAGGCTGCGCGCGGCGAGCTCCATCGTCGGGTCGGCGACGCGCAGCGCGGCGATCACGATCACGATGACGATCGGCGTCGCGATCACGGTATGGCCGAGCGCCAGCGCGAGCGGCGTGTTGAGCAGGCGGTAGCCGGAGAACAGGAAGTAGAGGCCGAGCGCCAGCACCACGATCGGCACCACCATCGGCGACACGAAGAACAGCTCAAGGCTGCGCTTGGCGCGGAATTCGCCGCGCACGATGCCGATCGCCGCGCTGGTGCCGAGCAGCGTCGCCGCCACCGTCACGAAGAGCGCGATCTGCAGGCTGAGCAGCGCCGGCTCGATCCATTGCGGCGAGGAGACGAAGTTGACATACCAGCGCAGCGACAGTCCGCGCGGCGGAAATTCGAGATACGGCGAGGCGTTGAACGAGGTGATGACGATCACCAGGATCGGCGCCACGAGAAAGGCGAGCAGCGCGCCGCAGAACAGCCACAGCAGGGCGCGGCCCGGCGATGCGCGCCCCTCGCTCATCGCGCCGCCGCCGCGTCGCCGCCGCCGACGATCCGGCTGAGGCCCATCAGCCGGCTGAACAGCACGAAGATCGCGCCGACGACGACCAGCAGCAGAACGCCGAGCGTTGCCGCCAGCCCCCAGTTGAGCAGGGTGTTAATCATCATGTCGATCATCGTCGCGAGGGTGATCTCGCCCGGCCCGCCGAGCAGCGCCGGCGTCACGTAGAACCCGATCGCCAGCAGGAAGACGAGCACGCAGCCCGCCGCCACGCCGGGCAGGCTGAGCGGCAGGAAGACGTGGCGGAACGCACCCCCGGGGCCGGCCCCGAGGCTGCGCGCGGTACGCACCAGGTTGGGATCGATGCGCGACATCACCCCGTAAAGCGGAAACACCATGAACGGGAGCAGCACGTGCACCATGCCGATCTGCACCCCGATCATGTTGAACACCAGCTTCAGCGGCTGGCCGATGAGCCCCAGCGCGATCAGCGCGCGGTTGACGAGGCCGACCTTGCCGAGGATGACGATCCACGCGAAGGTGCGCACGAGGATGCTGGTCCAGAACGGGACCAGCACCAGGATCGTCACCACCCGCCGCGCCGCCGGCGAGGTGGTCGCCATCAGATAGGCGAGCGGATAGCCGGCGAGCAGGCATACCAGGGTGACGAGGAAGCTGATCTCCAGCGTGTTCGCCAGCGCCCGGAAATAGGTCGGCTCACCGAATAGCTCGCCGTAGAACTTGAGCGTGAAGCCGTTGTCGAAAAAGCTCCATGCGGCGAGCCGGAACAGCGGGTAGACGTAGACGAGCGCGTAGAAGGCGAGCGCCGGCAGGACCAGCATGCCCTCGCGCGAGCGCCAGAAGCCGCGTTCCGGCGCCGCTGCGGCGACGATCCCGATATCGGCCATTCAGGCTGGGCTCGCCGGCTGCCGGCGCTCAGCCATTGACCATCCACTTGGCGAAGCGTTCGGCCTGCGCCTCGCGCGGCGTCTTGCCGTCGGGGCCGGGTGTCGCCCACCACTCGACGTTCTGCCAGTATTGCTCCTTGATGTTGGCGGGCGAGGTGTTGAGGTCGGCCGCCTGCTCGGCCGAGAGAAACTCGAAGGCGCCGCCGTTGCTCGGTCCGTAGGGGACGCGCTGCGCGATGCCGGCCTGGGCCTTGGCGTCGACCGCGGCGTTGATGAACTCCATCGCCACCTTCTTGTTGCGCACCCCTTTGACGAGGCACCAGTTGTCGGAGGCGAGCTTGCCCTGGTTGTATTCGACGTCGATCGGCGCGCCGCCATGCTTGGCGGCGATGCCGCGCGGCCCGATCGTGCAGCCGACCGCCGCTTCGCCGGCGCCGATCAGCTGGATCGCCTGGGCGTGCGAGGTGTACCACTTGCCGACCAGCGGCCGCAGCTTGTCGTACATCTTCCAGGCGCGCTCGACGTCGATCGGGTAGAGCTTGTCGATCGGCACGCCGTCGGCGAGCAGCGCCACCTCGAGCTGCGGTTCGATGCCGCCCTGGAAGTTGAACGTGCGCGAGCCGGGAAACGCGTTCGCGTCCCACACCTCGGCCCAGTTGCGCGGATGCTTGGCCTTCGGCAAGAGGTTGGTGTTGTAGACGATGTTGAACGAGTAGATGCGCTGGCCCAGCGCATGCGAGCGCTGCAGCTCCTTGGGGATGTGGTCGAGCTTCGTCTTGTCGACCGCGCTGTAGTCGAGCGGCTCGAGCAGGTTGTCCTTCATCAGCGTCAGCACCGCCGGGATGTCGGTCATGATGACGTCCCAGCTGACATTGCCGCTTTGCACCATCGCCCGCACCTTGGCGGTCTCCGGCGGCGCGTCGAGCTTGACGGTGTATCCGGTCGCCTTCTCGAAGGCGGGGAAGACCAGGTCGCGCAGCGCCTGGTCGTAGTCGCCGCCCCAGCTGACGACGACGAGCTCCCCCTTGTCGGCGCGCGCCGGCCGAGCGTGGACGAACGGCACGGTCGCGGCCGCCGCCGCGGCCCCCGACATCGACAGAAAACGGCGCCTCTTCATCATCGGCTTTCCTCCCCCAATGGCATCGTCCTGGCGGGCGATGCGTTAGCCGCGCCGGCGGCGGCGTTCAGGCCGCCACCACCCGCGCATCGGCTGGATCATAGACGAGATCGACCGCCTCGCCTTCCGCGGCGCGCGGCGCACCGCCGCTGTTCTGCACCTTGACGGTGAGGCACAAGCCGTCGCCGACCGCGATCCGGTAGCGGGTCACGTCGCCGACATAGACGAGCTCGACGACCCGGCCGCGCAGCGCCTGATCGGCGGTCGCGCGGGGCGCGCCGAGCCGGAGCTTCTCGGGGCGCAGCACCAGCAACAGGCTGGCCCCAAGGCGGTCGGTCGCGCCATCGACCGCACGGTCGAGCGCGCCATCGAGCGCGATCGGCAGCCGCACGCCGTCGACCGCGCGAAACCAGCTCGCGGCACCGGCCTCGCCGCGTTCCAGGCGGCCCTCGATCACGTTCGATTCGCCGATGAACTCGGCGACGAAGCGGTTGGCCGGGCGCTCGTAAAGCTCCTCGGCGCGCCCGAGCTGCGCGATCGCACCGCGGTTGAGGAGCGCGATGCGGTCCGACATGGTCAGCGCCTCCTCCTGATCGTGGGTGACGTAGAGGATCGTGACGCCGAGCTCGCGATGCAGCCGCTTCAGCTCGAATTGCATCTGCTCGCGCAGGTTCTTGTCGAGCGCGCCCAACGGCTCATCCATCAGCAGCAGGTCGGGGTCGAACACCAGGGCGCGGGCAAAGGCGACGCGCTGCTGCTGGCCGCCCGAGAGCTGACGCGGCATCCGCGCGCCGAGCCCCGTCAGCTGCACCAGATCGAGCGCTGCGCCGACGCGCGCCGCGATCGCCGCCCGCGCCTCGCCGCGCATGCGCAGCGGGAACGCGACGTTCTCGGCCACGGTCATATGCGGGAACAGCGCATAATTCTGGAAGACGACGCCGATATTGCGCTTCTCCGGCGCCAGCCCGGCGATCGACCGGTCGTTGAGCAGGATGCGCCCGTCCGAGGGCGTGGTGAACCCGGCGACCATCATCAGCGTCGTCGTCTTGCCCGACCCGCTCGGCCCGAGCAGCGTCAGGAACTCGCCGGCCGCGACGTCGAGATCGAGCCCGTCGACCGCCGTGAAGCCGGGATAGAGCTTCTTCAGCCGCTCGAGTACCAGCCGGCCGCCCCGCATCCCTGCCGTCTCCCCCACCCCGCACGCGAATTGCCTATATTTACGGCTTTCGACTTGCAGGCAAAGCCGCTGCGGCGATAGGTGAATGCAAGGCGGTGCGGCGCCGGCCGGCCCTCACGTCTCGCGCGACATGCGGCACCGTGCGGGGCGCAGCTTTTCCGCCGTGACGGGGAGCGAAGCGAGATGACGTTTTCGATCGCGGGGCTGTGTCGGCGCACCGGCGAGTTCGGCTGCGCGCTGACCACGTCGAGCATGGCGGTGGGCGGTCGGGCGGCGTTTGTCGTGCCGGAGGTCGGCGTCGTGCTGTCGCAGGCGCGCTCGGACCCGCGCCTCGGCGCCCTCGGGGTCAAGAGCCTCGAGGCCGGCCGGTCGGCGAGGCAGGTACTGGCCGAGATGATCGCCTCGACCCCGCACGCCGAATGGCGTCAGCTCGCCGTCCTCGACCTGAACGGCGGCGTCGCCGATTTCACCGGGGCGCATTGCACGCTCGCCAAGGGCGCACGGCCGGGGCGCGACGCGATCGCGCTCGGCAACGGGCTCGCCAACGACGCGGTGGTCGGCGCGATGATGGAGGGCTTTGCGGCGGCGCCGGACGGCGCGCTCGCGGACCGGCTGCTGAGCGCGCTCGACTATGGGCTCGCCGCCGGCGGCGAGGCTTTTCCGCTGCGCTCGGCGGCGCTCAAGGTCGCCCGGCCCGGCGTGCCCTTTCCGCCGATCGACCTGCGCGTCGATTATTCGGAAACACCGGTCGCCGATCTGCGCCGGATCTGGGAGGCGTGGGAGCCGATGATCGCGGGCTATGTCGAGCGCTGCCTCGACCCGGCAAACTCGCCAGCCGCCGCCACGATCGAGGGGCACGCGCCAATCCCGGCATAAGGGGCATCCAGGACGGGGGGCGATGGAGATGGTGGTCTTGCGCCGCCGCCGAGCGGGCCAGTGACGATCACGGTCGAACAAGCCGCCCGTTCCGCCCTCGTACGCGCCGCTTGTCTCGCCCGTCTCGCGCCGGCAGCGATCACCTTCGCCATAGGTCTCTATGTCTCGATCAGCACGATCGTCATGGTGATCAGGACGTGGAGCCCGTTGCCCTATCTCGATCAATGGGACGAGCTGCAATTCGGGCGCGATCTGTCTCTCGGCTGGCTCTTTTCGCCATTTAACGAACATCGAATTGTCGTTTCTCGGTTGATCTTTTATATAGATCAACATTTATTTGCCGCATCAAATAAATTTGATTTCTTTCTTATCTCGGTGATTCCTGGGCTCATTGCCCTGTTTGCCGCGCATCTCGTCATGCGAGGGCGCTCCCGCTCGGTGCCCGACCGAGCGTGGGTGGCCGGTATTTCTTTGTCACTTCTCTATTGGTCGACGCAATATGACAGTTTTACCTGGGCTTTTGAGGTTCAGTATTTTTGTGTGAACTTGGCCGCGATTGGTGCTTTTACGCTCGCGTCGGCACAGCCGACAATCCGCAACCTAGTTATGACGGTGATTTTTGCATCTATTGCAGTGTATAGCTCGGCAAACGGCCTGATCGTCCCACTCTTGGCTGTCTTTGTCGCGATCTGGATGCGATGGCCATGGCGCTACAACTTAGTATTAGCTATCGCTGCGGTGGTTTTGTGGGGAACATACTTTATCGATTTTCATCTACCCGATAATCCCATGCTCTCTCCGACGGCTTTGCTTGAGCTGCCGAACATTACGAAATATGTCCTGATCGAATTGGGAGCGCCGCTCGGGCTCGCGACCCACAGCCGCTTCGGGTGGGACCCCATCGCAACCTCCGCGATCGTCGGCACCCTCGGGATCATGATGTTCGCGCTGATCGGCGCCAGATTATTGGTGAGCCGCGCCACGAACCGCGCCGGTGATGCCGCGCTGTTTGCCCTTGCCGGCTTCATCCTGTGCAGCACGCTGATGGTGTCGCTGTCCAGGGGCCATCTCGATAACCTCATCGAATGGGCGACGACGTCGCGGTACACGACGTTCACCGTGGTTTTTTGGCTGGCGCTCGTTTTGCTGATGTTTTGCCGGGCGGCAAATGCCGCGGCGCGCGGACCGCAACTGCTGATGGTTTGCGCATTACCGGTTGTGGTCTTCATCGGCTTTGCTCAAGGCGATCAGGTGCCTGTGCGCCAGCCGTGGCAGGTGTGGGAAGTCCGCACGAAAGTAGCGCCCGGATTGCTGGCTGACGTTCGCGATGTCGACATCTACAAAGGCATGTCCAACGGTGTCGACATTACCTGGCAACGCCGCAAAATCTTGAAAGCGGCGCGCGCCTCGATATTTGCCGACGGCTGGAGCACCTGGCTGGGCACTCCTTTGACCGATCATGTCGGGCTGACCGATCCCGGGCGCTGCCGCGGTGCCTTTGCGTCGGCGATTTACATTGCCGACGCTGAGAAGCCGGGGTGGCGGGCGATCGGCTGGGCCGCCGATCGGCGCCGCAAGCGGGGGCTCGACAAGATCGTCTTTGCCGACGCGCAAGGCGTCGTGGCCGGTTACGGGATCGGCGGATTTCATCTCGCCGCGCCGGTGAAGCGGGCGGGTTGGGTCGGCGCGGTCAGGGCGCGCGACATCGGCGATGTGAGCGCGCTTGCGCTGGTCGACGATGAGCGCGCGGCGTGTCCGCTGGGAGCGGCGGCGCGGCTCTGGGCCGATCCGATCCATCGCGGCCTGGACCGGCTGGCCGAGCCCATCGCCGAGGTGACCGCGAGCTTTTCGGGGAATTGGTGCCGCGACGGCACCGGCTCCGAGCGGCCGTTCCCGTTTGCCGCGCCGGTCTATGGCTCCTATTGCGTCGGGCGCGGCGATAGCGGCACCGGAACGCTGTCGCTCGCGAACCTGCCTGATACGACGGGGGCCGTCGGTCTGCCGGTGCTGCTCGGGGCCAATCCCGGGGGACTTTCGCTCAGTCTGACCGACCGGCGATCCGGCAAGGCCGTCCGCAGCGTGCTCCTCGAGACCGTCTTCGGCGAAAGCGAGACCTGGTACACGTTCCAAATCACGCCGCCGGCCGGGACGAGCCTCGCCGATTATACGATCGAGGCGCGCGACGACGGAACCGGCTGGGGCCAGTGGTTCGCGGCGAGCAGCCCGTTCCGACTTCGCTAGAGGCGGTGCCACCCGCCGCGGTCGCAATCGCCGTTTAGGGTCGACAGCGGAAGCCGAACATTCGTGCCCCCGGGCAGACGCTGGCTGACGGCGAGCGGAGCCAGGCGCCGCAGGCGCGTGTCCTTCAAGATCATGGCAGAATGGCGGCGGCGCGCCCGGCATCCCCGGCAACGCTGCCGCGCGAGGTTTCAGTTTCAATCAACCTGACGTACCGGGTTAAGCTGAAGGCGTCTCCGGCGATAGATTTCCAAGCCCCATGACGATTGCGTCCGAGTCCCGCGCAATCCGCGCTGACGGAATCACCGCCCCGCTGCGTTATGTGACCTTCCGGCGGGTCTGGCTGGCGAGCCTGCTCTCCAATCTCGGCTCGCTGGTTCAGGGCGTCGCGGCGGCCTGGGCGATGACGCAGATGACCTCCGCCGCGGACAAGGTCGCGCTGGTGCAGACCGCGCTGACGGCGCCGGTGATGCTGATGGCGATACCGGCCGGCGCGATGGCGGACATGTATAACCGCCGCATCGTGGCGCTGGTCGCTCTGGGCATAGCGCTCACCGGCGCGACCGCGCTGACGACGCTCGCCTGGCTCGGCCTGGTTACCCCCAATATCTTGCTTGGCCTGTGCTTCGCCGTCGGCAGCGGCATGGCCTTGATGGGGCCGGCCTGGCAGTCGTCGGTGACCGAGCAAGTCCCATCCGAAGCCCTGCCCGCGGCGGTCGCCCTCAACGGGATCAGCTACAATATCGCACGCAGCCTCGGCCCCGCGATCGGCGGCATCGTCGTCGCGACCGCCGGTGCGATGGCGGCCTTCGCGCTGAACACGGTGCTCTATCTGCCGCTGATCGCTGCACTGTTTCTGTGGAAGCGCGTCGCGGAACCGTCGCGCCTGCCGCCGGAGAAGCTTCGTCGCGCGATCATCTCGGGTGTGCGCTACATCACCAATTCGCCGTCGATCAAGATCGTGCTGATGCGCAGCATGGTGACCGGCGTCATCGGCGGCGCGATCCTCGCGCTGCTGCCGCTGGTGATGCGCGACCTGTTGCACAGCGGGCCCAGGACCTATGGCGTCATGCTCGGCGCCTTTGGCGTGGGGGCGGTGCTCGGCGGGCTCAACCTCGCCAGGCTGCGCCAACGGATGAGCGGCGAGGCGGCGACGCGCGCCTGCGCCTTCGCCCTCGGCGGGCCTATCGCCGTTGTCGCGCTAAGTCGCGAGCCGGCCTTGACCGCAGCCGCGCTGGTCGTCGCCGGTGCGGGATGGATGCTGGCTTGGGCGATACTCGGGATCGCCGTGCAGCTATCGGCGCCGCGCTGGGTCGCCGGCCGCGCGCTCGCGGCCTATCAGGCAGCATCCTCGGGCGGGATTGCCGTCGGCAGTTGGGCCTGGGGCCATTTGACCGACTACGCGGGCGTCGAGGCGGCGCTGCTCGTCGCCGCCGCGCTGATGCTCGCCTCGCCGCTTCTCGGTGTGTGGCTGCGCATGCCGCGCATCGGCGCCCGGGGCGAGGAGACGGTGACGCTTGACGATCCGGAGGTTCGGCTGGCGCTGACCGGTCGCAGCGGGCCGCTGGTGATCGAGATCGAGTACCGCATCAGGCAGGAGAACGCCCGGCCTTTCCATCAGGTGATGCAGCAGATCCGGCTGTTCCGCCAGCGCAACGGCGCCTATCGCTGGTCGGTTGCGCGCGACATCGCCGACCCCGAATTATGGACCGAGCGCTATCTCTGCCCGACCTGGCTCGATTATCTGCGCCAGCGCAACCGGGCGACCAAGTCCGACAGCGCGCTCGAACAGCAAGCGGTGGCGCTTCATGTCGGGCCCGATCCGGTACGCATTCGCCGCATGCTGGTGCGCCCGTTTGGCTCGGTGCGCTCGACGGATGACGCATCGGCCGAGTTGCCGGTGATTGCCATCGGGGCCGCAGGCAGCGCTTTTCATGCCCCTTGATCGGATGAGCTCGCGCGAGAACGCCTCGTTGCATTGCTGGATGGACAGCCCGATTGCGTCGAGGCGTCTTCCCTCCGGTGATCCTGGCGTCGCGGTTGCCGCGTCAGCCTCGTGGTCGCTCAGCCGCGCGCCAGGGCGTAGATCTGCGTGCCCCCGGGCGGCGGCGGCTGCGGCGTCCAGCTCTCGCCGGCGTCGAGGCTGGTCCACACCTCGCCGCCATTGGTCGCGCACGACATCCGGCTCGGCTGCCGCTCGTCGAATGCGATCTTGAACATCGTATGCGGCACCGGGCCGCCGACATCGACCTGGCTCCAGCTGTCGCCGCCGTCACGGCTGCGCAACAGGATGCCGAGGTCGCTGATGAAGCCGGAGCCGGCGGCGCACCATAGGTGCCGTGGATTGCCCGGCACTTCGCGGATGTCGCGGCAATAAATCTGGCCCTTCATGTTGAGCGGCTCGAGCGGCACATGCGTCCAGTGGTCGCCGCCGTCGGCGCTCTTCCACATGCCGGCGCGGGCGATGCCGAACACCGTGCCCGGCCGCCAGCGGCTCGCCAGCACGCCGTGCATGTCGACCATGTCGTCATTGATGTACTGGCCGTGGCTCAAATTCTCCCAGTGCTCGCCGCCATCGGTGGAGCGGATCGTGCCGCCGACCTCGACCGCGCCGTAGATGTGGTCGGGCTCGGCGGTGCCCGCATCGAGCATCAGGACCCGCTTCGCCGGGTTGGCACCCGGCCCCGTGGTGATGTCCGGGAAGCGGACGCTCACCGGCAGGCGAGTCCAGCGCTCGCCGGCATCGTCGCTGCGGTAGATCTCGCAGTTGTCGCAACCGACGAGGATCGTGTCGGGATTGTGCGGGTGGAAAAGGATCGACCATACCGGCAGCCCGTGATCGGGCAGCTCCACCTTTTCCCAATGGTCGCCACGGTCGGCGCTGCGATAGGGGCCGTGCTGCGTGCCGGCGTAGACGATCGCCTGGTTGTGCGGATGCACCGCGAGCGCGCGGACCGCCGGCCGCTCGGGCAGGCCGTGTTCGAG
>DATJOB010000017.1:0-14474 GCA_035507475.1 Allostellaceae bacterium
GGCCAGCTCGCGCAACGGCGCCACG
Organism: Allostellaceae bacterium; assembly: GCA_035507475.1. Taxonomy (GTDB): domain Bacteria; phylum Pseudomonadota; class Alphaproteobacteria; order ATCC43930; family CGMCC-115725; genus DATARH01. Next base: position 26 of record DATJOB010000017.1, read on the forward strand.
AGCGCCGGCCCCTGGCGCGCGACGGCATCGGGCGCGTCGCGCAGCTCGTGGGCGACGAGGCTCATTCCGCCGCGGCCGGCAGCGGCGCCGCCGCGCCGGCGAGGCGCAGCGCCCCGGCGAGCGCGTCCTGCTGCGGCGCGACCAGACGGCGACGCGTCTCGGTGGCGAGATAGGGCGCGATGGCCTGCGCGAGCCCGCCGACCGGCGCCACCCGCCGCGCCCCGATGGCGACAAGACGAGCGGCGAGTGCGTCGATATGCGCCGCCGCGGCGCGCATCAGCTCGACGCCGGCGGCATCGCCGCGTTGCGCCTCCGCGGCGACCAGCGCGGCAACGCGCGCGTAGTCGCCTGGCCGCGCGGTGGCGGTCCAGCGCACGATGGCGTGCGGATCGCGCGCGAAGCGGTCGAACACGGCAGCGAGCAGCGGCGTCCATCCGGCGCGTCCGTCATGCGCCCAGAGCGCGCGGCGGATCGCCTCGCGCCCGAGCCAGGCGCCGCTACCCTCGTCGGAGACGGCGAAGCCCCAGCCGCCGACGCGGTGCCGGTGCCCATCGACGATCGCCCAGCCGATGCTGCCGGTGCCGACCACGACGATCGCCCCGTCGCCGCCGCCATGCGCGCCGAGGCATGCGGCCTCCGCATCGCTGACGATGACCGTCCGCCGGAACGGCAGCGGGCGCCGGCGCGCCGCGGCCAGGTCGCTCGGCTCGCTGGCGCCGGCAAGCGCCAGGCATGCGTCGGTATGCGCCAAGTCGCGGTTCCGCAGACCGGCGGCGGCGAAGCATTGCCCCGCGGCATCGAGAACGGCGGCGAACGCTTCGCCATGGCCGAGCCTCAGGTTCGCCGGCCCGGCCTCGCCCTCGGCCAGCACCTCGCCCGAGCGCCGGGCGAGACGGGCGCGGCACCGCGTGCCGCCGCCGTCGACGCCAAGCAGGAGATCGCCGTTGCTCGCCATCGCCCGGTCAACGCCGGAGAACCGAAAAAGCGCCGCCGGTGTTTGCCTCACACCATGGGCACCGAACGCGCCAGCCCGCGCTTTTCCCACATCGAGCAGTGGAGTGCGGCCGACATCCTCGACGCGATGGTCGAGGGCCAGTTCGCTGCGGTGGCGGCGGTGCGCGCCGCGCGCGAGGCGCTCGAAGCCGCGGCGATCGCCATCGCGGCGCGTCTCAAGGATGGCGGCCGGCTCGTCTACGCCGGCGCCGGGACCTCGGGCCGGCTGGCGCTGCAGGATGCCGCCGAGCTGCCGCCGACCTTCGGCTGGCCGGCGGACCGGCTGGTGCTGCTGCTCGCCGGCGGCGAGGCCGCGCTGCTGCGCGCGGTCGAGGGCGCCGAAGACGATAGCGAGGCCGGCGCGGCCGCGGTGCGGCGGCATCGGCCGACCGCCTGCGACGTGCTGATCGGCGTCGCGGCGAGCGGCACGACGCCGTTCACCGTCGCGGCGCTGCGCGAGGCGCGGCGCGGCGGCGCGCTGACCGTCGGCATCGCGGGCAACCGCGACACCCCGCTCCTCGCCGAGGCCGATCACCCCGTCTGGCTCGATACCGGCGCCGAGCCGATTGCCGGCTCGACGCGGATGAAGGCGGGCACCGCGCAGCGCGTCGCGCTGACCCTGCTGTCGAGCCTCGTGATGATCCGCCTCGGCCGCGTCTATCGCGGGCTGATGGTCGAGATGCGCGCGGTCAACGCCAAGCTCGCGCGGCGCAGCGAGGACATCCTGATGCACCTCGCGGCGTGCGACCGCAGCGCGGCGCAGGACGCGCTGCAGCGCGCCGGCGGCGAGTTGAAGACCGCGATCCTGCTGCTCGAAGGCTGCGAGCCGGGTGAGGCCGCGGCGATCCTCGATCGCGCCGGCGGGCGGCTGCACGGCGCGAGCGAAGCGGCGCGCCGCCTGCGACGGCGCTAGGACGCGGCGGCAGCGGGCTGCCAACCCTGCAGCGCGATCCAGTCCGGCTCGAGCCGGTCGAAGCGCGCGAGGCGCAGGCTCGTCAGGTCGGCAAAGCTGCAGGCGCCGTCGACCACCAGGTCGCGCACCGCATGCCCGACCGCCGGCGAAAGCCCGAAGCCGATGCTCGACAGCGTCGCCAGCACGACGTTGTCGGGCGCCGCCAGACGCGCGATCACCGGGCGGCCGTCCGGCGTGTTCTCGACGATGCCGGCCCAGCTGCGGATCACCCGCGCATGCGCGGCGCGCGGGAACAGCGCCGCGAGCCGGGCGGCGATGTTGCGCATCAAAGGGGTGCTCGACCGGTGCGGCACCTCGTTGCCGGCGAGGTCGAGCCATTCGTGCGGGCCGCCGCCATAGGCGAGATTGCCGCGCAGCGTCTGGCGGCCGTAGAGCCCGTTGCCGTCGACGCCGCCGATCGGCATCGCCGGCAGCGGCTCGGTGACGATCATCTCGGCGCGCGCCGCGACCGCCGGCAGCCGCACCCCGAGCCGCGCCGCGAGATGGCCGATCTGCGGCCCGGCCGCGAGCACCAGCGCGTCGCAGCCGACCGGGCCGCGGCTGGTCAGCACCTCGGTCACCCGGCCGCCGGCCGTGGCAAAGCCTTCGACCGTGGTGTGCTGGAGCACGCGGCCGCCGCGGTCCTGCATCGCCCAGGCATAGGCCTGCACCGTGCGCTGCGGGTTGGCGTGCCCGCCGAAATGATGGAGATAGCCGCCGGCGATCGCCTCGCCGGCGAGCGGCACCAACTCGCGCACCTGCCGCGCGTCGAGCCGCTCGGAGCGGAAACCCTGGCGGATCGCATGCTCGCGCGCCGCGCCGTAGCGCTCGATCTGCTGGTCGTCGACGGCGATGCGGATGCGCTTCGGGCGGAACTCGGTCGGGTAGCCGAGCAGCTCGTCGAGGATCGGCCACAGGCGCTGCTCCTCCCGGAACAGCGGGCTGAACGGGTGGGTGCAGCCACCGCCGTTGCGGCCCGAGGCCTCCCAGCCGACGATACCCTTGTCGATCACCAGCACATCGACGCCGTCGCGCGCCAGCCACCAGCCGGCGGAGAGGCCGCTCGCCCCGCCGCCGACGATCACCACCGCCGCGCCCGCCTGGCCGCTCACGTCACTTCCCGCCCGATGGCTCGTCGTCGGGGGCCGGCCGTGTCGCAGTGTAGAACGGCGGCGCCGCCCAGTACGGCACGTATTGCGGCGCCATGCCGAACCACACATCCCAGTGCCGCGTCATCTCGGCCGGCTCCGCGGCGGCGGCAGCGGCGGCGAGCGGCAGCGGACGCACCGGCGCGCGGTGCGAGGCGAGCGGGATGTCGCCGAGCGGCGCGCCGCTGCTCAAGGCGAGCAGCGCCGCCACCTGCTCGCGACAGCGGCGGCCTTGGCACACACCCATGCCGGCCCGCGTCAGGCGCTTGACCTGGTCGGGGTTGGGCGGCGCGTCGCCGAGCATCTGCCGCAGCGTGCGGCTGTTGCGCCGCTCGTCGCGCCAGCCGAGATAGCGCGGCGGCCGCAACTCGACGATCTCGCGCGCCGTGACCTCCTCGCACTGGCAGACATAGGGCTCGCCCTGGGCGTCGATCACCGTCGCGCGCACCCAATCGAGGCGGTAGGCGTCGAGGTCGAAACCCGGCGCGTCGGGTGCCGCGGCCGCTCCCGACGGCGGCGCGGCGCGGCCGAGCGCGGCGGCGACCGCGCTCGCGGCGCGTTCCCCCTCCGCCGCGGCAACCGCCGGGTCGAGGCTCTTCGCCGGCCAGATCCCGGCGCCGTCGCCGGCGGCGTAGATGCCGGGCCGCGAAGTCTGCTGCATCGCATCGAGCGCCGGCACATGCCCAGCGCGCTCGCGGTCATGGATCATGCGGCAGCCGAGCGCATCGAGGAGCTCCACCACCGGCACCGCGCCGACGCCGATGAGCACCGCGTCGCAGGCCAGCAGGCGCTCCGCGTCGCCGCGCGCGCCCCGAGGCGCGATGGCCAGCGCGCTCACGCCGTCGAGGCCGCCCTCGGCGCGACGCGGCGCGTGGCTGCAGAAGAGCGGCACTCCGTCGAGCGCGCGCAGCAACTCGGCCGACCCGACCGGCGCCGGCGCCGCCTCGACCAGCGCCGCGATCTCGACCCCGGCGGCGCGCAGCGCCACCGCCGCCGCCAGCGTCTCGGCCGCGGTGCCGAGCACGACGACGCGGCGCGCGTCGAACGCGCCGTAGCGCTCGGCGAGGCGCTGCGCCGCGGTGATGCCGAGCACGCCCGGCAGGTCCCAGCCGGGGAAGGCGAGCCCCATGTCGCGCCGGCCGGCGGCGACGATCACCGCCGCACAGCCGAGCATCGAAGAGCGCTCGCCGTCGTAGAGCCCGGCTACCGTCCCCGGCAGCCAGCCGACGCTCGGGCCGTTGGCGTAAAGACCCCAGACGCAGGTCGCGAGCCGGACATCGACTCCGGCATCGTAAAGCTCGGCGATCGCCGGATCGCGCGCCACCACCGCCTCGAGCATCGCGTTGCGGTTGCGCGCGGCCGGGCTGAAGCGCTGGCCGAAATGCAGCGGGATGTCGTCGGCCATCGCCGCCGCCGGCACCGGGTTCTCGTCGGCCAGCACCACCTTGAGGCCGAGCGCGGCGGCGTGGCGCGCGGCGGCGGCCCCGGCCGGCCCGGCGCCGACGACGAGGAGCTCGGTCGTCTCGTCGAGCGGCAGCGGCTTGCCGGCGATCGACTTCGGATCGATGTAACGCGGCATCGCCCTCGCGCCTCCGCGGCCCTGATGCCGACGGCGGCGCAGGATAAGCCGCCGGCGCGGCCGGCGGCGAGGGGCTTGTCTCGCTCCATGGCGGCCCGCATAGTTCCGCGCCGGGGGAACATGCGTTACTCGGCGCTGCGGCTACTCACCCAGGGGTTTGCGGGCAACACCGGCTGGCGGCCGGCGTGGCGCGAGCCGCCGCCGAAACCGGCTTATGACGTGGTCATCGTCGGCGGCGGCGGTCACGGGCTCGCGGCCGCCTATTTCCTCGCCAAGGAGCACGGCATCCGCGACGTCGCGGTGCTCGAAAAGGGACCCATCGGGCTCGGCAACACCGGCCGCAACACGACGATCGTGCGCTCCAACTACCTGCTGCCCGAGAACCACAATTTCTACGAGTGGTCGCTGAAGCTGTGGGAGGGCCTGGAACAGGAGCTCAATTTCAACGCGATGGTGAGCCAACGCGGCGTCGTCAACCTGCTGCACTCCGACGCCGCCTGGCACGCCGCCGCGCGCCGCGGCAACGCCATGCGGCTCGACGGCATCGACGCCGAGCTGATCGACCGCGACGGGGTGCGCGAATTCTGCCCGCTCCTCGATTTCGACAACGCGCGCTTTCCGGTGATCGGCGGACTGCTGCAACGGCGCGGCGGCACGGTGCGCCACGACGCGGTGGCGTGGGGCTTCGCCCGCGCCGCCGACCGGCGCGGCGTCGACATCATCCAGCATTGCGAGGTGACCGGGATCGATGTCGAGGGCGGCCGGGTCACCGGGGTGCGCACGACGAAGGGGCCGATCCGCGCACGCCGCGTCGGGATCGCCGTCGCCGGCAACACCTCGCGGCTGGCGCAGATGGCCGGGGTCGACGTGCCGATCGAGAGCCACGTGCTGCAGGCTTTCGTCAGCGAGCCGCTGAAGCCGCTGGTGCATGGCGTCATCAGCTTCGGCGCCGGGCATTTCTACATCAGCCAGTCGGACAAGGGCGGCCTCGTCTTCGGCGGCGGGCTCGACGGCTGGAACAGCTATGCCCAGCGCGGCAACCTGCCGCGGCTCGAACATGTCTGGTCGGCCGGCGTATCGATGATGCCGGCGCTGTCGCGGCTGCGCGTGCTGCGCCATTGGGGCGGGGTGATGGACATGACGCTCGACGGCTCGCCGATCATCGCGCGCTCGCCGGTCGAGGGGCTGACGATCGACGGCGGCTGGTGCTACGGCGGGTTCAAGGCGACCCCCGCCGCCGGCTGGTGCCACGCCTGGACCATCGCCCATGGCGAACCGCACCGGCTCAACGCCGCATTCACGCTGGAGCGCTTCCGCGAGGGCCGGCTGCTCGACGAGCGCGGCGCCGGGCCGTTCCCGTGGGCGCATTAGGCGGCGCGGCGTGATCCGCATCGACTGCCCGTGGTGCGGGCCGCGCGACGAGGCCGAATTCGCCTATCGCGGCGACGCGACGGTGCGGCGCCCGGCCGCCGATGCTTCGGCCGACGCGTTCTTCGACTACGTCCACCGGCGCCGGAACCCGCGCGGCTGGCACGTCGAATGGTGGCACCATGTCGGCGGCTGCCGGCAGTTCGTCAAGGTGGTGCGCCACACGCTGACGCATGCGGTGGCCGCGGTCGTCGCCGCCACGGCCGAACCCGAGATCCCGCCCGAATGACGCCGACCCCATGACGCAACCGTTTCGCACGCGCTCGGGCGGGCTCATCGACCGCGGCCGCACGCTCGGCTTCCGCTTCGACGGCCGCGCGTATGAGGGCCATCCCGGCGATACGCTGGCCTCGGCGCTGCTCGCCAACGGCGTGCGGCTGGTCGGCCGCAGCTTCAAATATCACCGGCCGCGCGGCGTGTTCTCGGCCGGGCCGGAGGAGCCGAACGCGCTGGCCGAGCTCGGCAGCGGCGCGCGGCGCGAGCCCAACACGCGGATGACGACGGCCGAGCTTTATGACGGGCTGGAGGCGACGAGCCAGAACCGCTACCCGTCGCTGCGCTTCGATCTCGGCGCGGTGAATTCGCTGGTCGCGCCGTTCATCCCCGCCGGCTTCTACTACAAGACCTTCATGTGGCCGGCCTCGTTCTGGGAACGCGTCTACGAGCCGGCGATCCGGCGCGCCGCCGGCATGGGACGCGCCTCGGGGGTTGCCGACCCCGACGGCTACGAGGCGGCGCACGCGCATTGCGACGTGCTCGTCGTCGGCGCCGGCGCGGCGGGGCTGGCGGCCGCGCAGGCCGCGGGCGCGGCGGGCGCGCGGGTCATCCTCTGCGAGCAGGATTTCGCGCTCGGCGGCGGGCTCTTGGTCGCGCCGGGCGCGGCGGACTGGCTGGCGCGGAGCACCGCCGCGCTCGCCGCCCTGCCCGAGGTCACCGTGCTGCCGCGCACCACGGTCTTCGGCTGCTACGACCACAATACGGTCGGCGCCATCGAGCGCGTCGCCGACCATCTCGCCGCCCCGCCGTCGTTTGCACCGCGCCAGCGTTTCTGGACGATCCGCGCCAAGGCGATCGTCCTCGCGGTCGGCGCGACCGAGCGGGTCATCGCCTTCCCCGGCAACGACCGGCCGGGCGTGATGCTGGCCGGCGCGGCGCAGAGCTACGCGGCGCGCTTCGGCGTGCTGGCGGGGCGGCGCGCGCTGCTCTTCGCCAACAACGACGCCGCCTACGAGGCGCTCTTCGCGCTGCAGGAGGCGGGGGTCGACATCGCCGGCGCGGTCGATCCGCGCCGCGAGTCGGCGGCGCTCGACGACGCGCGGGCGCGCGGCATCGCCGTCTGGGCGGAGAGCGAGGTGAGCGGGACGCGCGGCCGGCTCGGGTTGCGCGGCGCCTATATCCGGCGCCGCGGCGGCGTCGGCGAGGTACCGATCGCCGCCGAGCTGCTGTGCGTCTCCGGCGGGATCAGCCCAAACGTGCAGCTGGCGAGCCAGGCGCAGACGCCGCTCGTCTGGGACGAGGCTCTCGCCGCCTGGCTGCCCGGGACGGCGGCGCCCGGCCAGTATTCGGCCGGCGCCGCGGCCGGGCGTACCGGGATCGCCGCGGCGGCGGCCGACGGTGCGCGGGCCGGCGGCGCCGCCGCAGCCGAGCTCGGCTTCGCCGCGCCGCCGGCGGAGATCCCGCTGCCGCCCGGCGAAGCGCGCGACGCCACGGTGCTGCCGCTCTGGGAGGTGAAAGGCCGGGGGAAGGCGTTCGTCGATGTCCAGGAGGACGTGACGGGCGCGGATATCCGCCTCGCCCACCGCGAAGGCTACCGCCACATCGAGCATGCCAAGCGCTACACGACGCACACGATGGGCACCGAGCAGGGCAAGACCGGCGGCCTTGTCGGCGCGGCGGTGCTGGCCGAGGCGCGCGGCGAGCGGGTGCAGGATGTCGGCATGCCGACCTTCCGCCCGTTCACCACGCCGGTGACGCTTGGCGCGGTCGCCGGCGCGCATGTCGGGCGCGTCTGGGTGCCGGTGCGCCGCACCGCGCTGCACGCCTGGCACGAACGCCGCGGCGCGCTTTTCATGGAGGCGGGAGACTGGCTGCGGCCGTCCTATTACCCGCTACCCGGCGAGGACGCGTGGGGCAGCGTGCTGCGCGAGGCCGGCGCGGTGCGCCGCGCGGTCGGCGTCTGCGACGTCTCGACCCTCGGCAAGATCGACGTGCAGGGCGGCGACGCCGCGCCGTTTCTCGACCGCATCTACGCCAACACGATGTCGACCCTGGCCGTCGGCCGCGCGCGCTACGGGCTGATGCTGCGCGAGGACGGCATCGTGTTCGACGACGGCACGGTGTCCCGCCTCGCGCCCGACCATTTCTACCTCACCACGACGACGGGCAATGCCGAGGCGGTGCTCGCGCATCTCGAGTTCCACCTGCAGACCTGCTGGCCCGATTTCGACGTGCAGCTCGCCTCGGTGACCGATCAGTGGGCGGCGATGTCGGTCGCCGGACCGCGGGCACGCGACACGCTCGCCGGTTGCGTCGCCGGGCTCGACCTGGCGAACGCCGCGTTTCCGTTCATGGCGGTCGGCGACGCGGCGGTCGCCGGCCACCCGGTGCGGGTCTTCCGCATCAGTTTTTCCGGCGAGCTGGCCTACGAGATCGCGACGCCCGCGCGCTATGCCGAAAGCGTGTGGGAGGCGGTGCTCGCGGCGGGCGCCGGCTTCGGCATCACGCCCTACGGCGTCGAGGCGCTCGCGCAGCTGCGCATCGAGAAGGGCCATGTCGCGGGCGCCGAGCTCAACGGCCAGACCACGGCCGACGATCTCGGCCTCGGCCGCATGCTGAAGAAGAGCGGCGACTATATCGGCCGCGCGCTCAAGGAGCGGCCCGGTCTCGCCGATCCCAGCCGGCCGCGGCTCGTCGGCGTCAGGCCGACGCGGCGCGGCGAGCAGCTCCGCGCCGGCGCGCATCTGGTGGAACCTGGCAGCAGCACGAGCCTCGGCTGGCTGACCAGCGTCACCCGCGGAGTAGATGTCGAGGGATGGATCGCGCTCGCCATGCTGCGCGGCGCCACCGAGCGTCGCGGCACGCGCCTCCACGCCGCCTACCCGCTCTACGGCGAGGCGGTCGAGGTCGAGATCGTCAGCCCGCATTTCATCGACCCGGAGAACCAGCGTGTCCGCGCCTGACGCCGCCGGCGCGCTCGCCGCGCTGCTGCGCCCGGGACGGCACGGCGCGCTCGACGCCGAGCCGGTGCGGATCGCCGTGCTGGCGCGCGATGTGGTGCAGGTGAGCGCGCGGCGCGGCCGCCTCGACGATCTGGCCGCCGGCTTGCGGGCGGGGCTCGGCCTCGTGCTGCCGGCGCCGGGGCGCGTCGCCTACGCGGCCGGGACCGCCGCGCTCTGGCTGCAGCCGAACGCCTGGATGCTCTGTGCGCCCAGCGCCGGCGAGGGCAACCTGGCGCGCGCCGCGAAGACCGCCGCGGGCGATGCCGGCTCGGTCGTCGATCAGACGCATGGCCGCACGGTGTTTGCGCTGGCGGGTGCGCGAGCCCGCGATGTGCTTGCCAGGATCTGCCGGCTCGACCTCCATCCGCGGGTTTTCGCGCCGGCGCAGGTCGCCGCGACCCGCCTCGCCGACATGCCCTGCCTGATCCACCAGCTCGACGCGCTGCCGTCCTACGAGCTTGTCGTATTCTCGACCTACGCGGTGCATTTCGCCGGCGCGCTGACCCATGCCGCCGAGGGCGTCGGCTACGAAATCGCCTGACCGCCCGCCGGCGGGGCGTCAGGCGATGCGGTCGCCGCGCTTGATCTCGACCGTCCGGTTGTCGACCGCCGGCAGCATCTGCGCCGGGTCGCGCGTGACGACGACATCGATCACGGTCGGCCGGTCGCGCTGTTCCATCCCCTGGCGCAGCGCCGGCGCCAGCGCCTCGGGGTCCTCGACCCGGAGGCCGCCGCACCCCATGGTGCGCGCGATCGCCGCGTAATCCATCTCGTTGAGGTCGGCCGACTGGTAGCGCCCGCCCATCATCGCGTGCTGCAGCGCCTTGACGTAGCCCGAGGCGGCGTTGTTGACGACGATGACGGTGAGCCCGCAGCCGGCTCGGCGCGCGGTTTCGAGCTCGCCGAGCATCATGTTGAAACCGCCGTCGCCGCTCATCGCGACGACCGGCCGGTCAGGTGCGGCGAGAGCGGCGCCGATGCCGCCGGGCAACCCGTAGCCGATCGAGGCGAAGCCGCGGTCGGGAATGAAGTGCCGGCCGGGCCGCTTGGTGTCGTAGAGCAGGCCGGTCCAGTGCCCGGCGAACCCGCCATCGGCGACGAGGATCGCGTCCTCGGGCAGCGTCTTGTTGAGCTCGCGGCAAAGCCGCGCCATGTGCACCGGGCGGTCGCGCGAATCGAGCCGCGGCGCGGCGCCCTCCTCCCACTTGCGCATGCGCGGGGCGATCTCGGCGACATAATCGGCGCGCGCCGCCCGCGCCGCCTTGCCGCCATCGGAAAGCGCCGCGGCGAGGTCTTCGAGGCCGGCGCGGGCATCGCCCCACAGCGCGATCTCGGCCGGGATGCAGCGGCCGATCTCCTCGGCGACGATGTCGAGATGGATGACCGGGATGTGCGGCGGCGGCAAGGCGAAGCGCTTGGTCGCGATCTCGCCCAGTTTGCAGCCGACGACGACAAGGCAGTCCGCCGCCTCGATCAGGTCGTTGGCGATCCGCGAATAGCGGCCGAAGAGGCCGATGTTGAGCGGGCTGGTGCAGGCGATGCCGCCTTTGCCGCTCATCGTATGCGCCACCGGGATCGCCTGCTCCTCGGCGAAGCGGCCGAGCGCGCCCCACGCCTCCGACAGGTGGATGCCGCCGCCGGTCAGGAGCAGCGGCCGCTTGGCTTTGGCGATCAGCCGCGCCGCGCGCTCGATGTCGGCGCGGTCGGGGCGGATGCGCCGCGCCGGCGCCTTCAGCGTCGCCTCGTCGATGACGAAATCCTCGGCGGCGAAATCGTGGGTGCCGTGCGCCACGTCCTCCGGCACGTCGAGCAGCACCGGCCCCGGCCGCCCCGAGGTCGCCACCGCAAAGGCGCGGCGCACCAATTCGGGGATGCGGCTCGTCATCTCGACGCGGATCAGCTCCTTCACCGCCGGCTTGAGGATCTCGGCCTGGCGGCATTCCTGCGTCATGTTCTTCCAGGAATGCAGCCGGTTGGTGTCACCGGCGATCGCGACGACCGGGATGCCGCCGTTCAGCGACTCGACCAGGCCGGTGACGAGGTTGGTCGCACCCGGGCCGAGCGTGCCGTCGCAGATGCCGGGGCGGTTGGTGACCCTCGCATAGGCGTCGGCGGCGAAGGCACCGCAGCGCTCGTCGTTGATCAGGTGATGGTTCAGGCCGACGAGGCCGACCGCATCGTAGAACGGCAGCAGTTGGAACCCGCCCATGCCGAACATCGGTCCGGCATCGGCCAGGCGCAGCATCTCGGCCAGCGCCCGTCCGCCGTTCATCGTGCCCGAGGGGCGGTTTTGCAGGCTGGCGGTCATGGTCTCCTCCTCACCCGGCGCCCCTTGAACCGGCGAGCGCCCGGCGCAGCCGCGCGACGAAATCGCGGGCGCTGGCGCCCTCGCCGAGGCCGAGCGCCGCGGCCGTCGCGTTGACCCGGCTGACGATGCCGTCCTCGTAGCTCGAACGCGCGTCGCCGATCCGCGCGCTCGCCGCCGACACCGTCGCGGCCGGGATGCCGCGCGCGTCGAGCGCCGGAAGGCGCGAGATGCCGGCTTCGTCCTTGCCGATCCCGGCGTCGTTGTAGAGCGCGCCGCGCACGTCGTATTTGAGCGCGGTCTCCGGCCGGCCGCCGAGCAGCCCGCCATGCGAGCCGGTGACGACGATCGCGACGCGGTGAGCGGGCGACACCAGCGAGGCGGAATCGAGCGCCCAGACCGGCGGCGTGTCGGCGACCAGCAGAAACGCCGCCTCGAGCGCCTCGGGCGGCGCGCGATGCGCGCGCGGCGCCTCGCGCAGCCGGGCCGCGGCCGCGGCGCAAGGCTGGCCGCGGCGCACGCCGAGCGCCTCGGCCGCCGGGTTCGCATGGCTGACGATCCCCGTCGCCATCATGTCGGCGCCGTCGCCGATGCGCGCCGTCTCGTGGCCGACCGCGGCGGCGGCGATGCCGAGCCGCTCCAGGTAGTCGAGGCCGGCGATCCCGGCGCGGTCCCGCCCCACGCCGGCATCGTTGAAGATCGCCGCGGCGGCATCGAGCTTGGCCGCGAGATAGGCGGCGTAGAGGCCGCCATGCGACCCGTTGACGACGACCGCACGGGCGGCTTCGGCGCCCACCCGGGTAATGCTGTCCGCGACGACGATCGGGGCCGGCATCGCCTCACCGCGCGCCGGGCGCGCCCGCCGCCGCGACGGATGCGTCGAGCACCTCGCGGATGCCGGCGACGATGCGCCGGCGGTCGGGGAACACCTGGTCCTCGAGGACCGGGCTGTAGGGGATCGGCACCTGCAGCGCGCAGACCCGCTTCACCGGCGCCTTGAGCCGGGCGAAGGTCGCCGGGTCCTCGGCGACGACGGCGGCGATCTCGGCGGCGACGCCGGCGGTCGGCCCCGCCTCGTCGGCGACCACCAGTCGCCCGGTCTTGCGCACCGAGGCGCGGATCGTCGCCGCGTCGAGCGGCACCAGCGAGCGCGGATCGACAACCTCGACCGAGACGCCCTCTTTCGCCAGCTCCTCGGCCGCGGCGAGCGCCTCGTGCACCAGCCAGGCGAGCGCGACGACGGTGGCGTCGCTGCCCTCGCGCTTGATGTCGGCCTGCCCGAACGGGATCGTGTAATCCTCCTCGGGCACCGGACCCTTGCGCCCCATCAACCGGTTCGACTCGAAGGAGATGACCGGGTTGTTGTCGCGGATCGCGGTCTTCAGCAGCCCTTTGATGTCATAGGGGGTCGACGGCAGGAACATCTTGAGCCCGGCCAGGTTCATGAACATCGAATAGGGCGATTGCGAGTGCTGCGCGGCGAGCTGCGTGCCGCCGCCCACGGCGGCGCGGAACAGCATCGGGAACGTCGCCTGGCCGCCGAACATGTAATGGATCTTCGCCGCCTGATTGACGATCTGGTCCATCGCGACAAAGCAGAACGTGACCTGCCGCCAGTCGACGATCGGCCGGAAGCCGCAACCGGCGGCGCCGATGCCGATCCCGGTGAAGGCCGCCTCGGCGATCGGCGTGGCGCGGACGCGCTGCTCGCCGAACTCCTTCAGGAGCGGCCCGATCGGGTCGGTCGACATGTAGAAGATCTTGGGGTCGCGCCGCATCTCCTCGGCGATCGCCTCGAGCGCGGCCTCGTTGTAGCTCAGCTCTCGCATTGCGGCCCCCCCTGCTGGATCGGCGCGGCGCCGGCCTAGGCGGCGAACATGTCGTCGGTCGCCTGCTCGGGCCGCGGAAACGGGCTGGCCTCGGCGAAGGCGACGGCCGCCTCGATCGCCGCCGCGACCTCGCGCTCCATCGCCGCGCGCGCCGGGTCGGTGAGATCGCCCTGCTCGCGCAACTGGCGTTCGAGCCGGGCGATCGGGTCCTTCTGCTTCCACCCCTCGATCTCGGCCGCGTCGCGCGGGTCGGGCTGGCCGCGGCGCTCGGTATGGGCGCGCCAGCGATAGGTCTTGCACTCGATGAGGGTCGGCCCGCCGCCCGAGCGGGCGCGGTCGACGGCGCGGTTGGCCGCCTGGTAGACCGCGAAGATGTCGTTGCCGTCGACGACGATCCCGGGGATGCCGTAGCCGGCGGCGCGCGCCGCCACGTCGGGCAGCGCATGCGTCGCCGCGGCCGAGGTCTGCGCCGCGTACATGTTGTTCTCGCAGACATAGAGCATCGGCAGCTTCCAGGCCGCGGCGATGTTGAGGCATTCGTGGAACGGCCCGGCATTCGAGGCGCCGTCGCCGAAGAACGAGACCGCGACGCCGCCCTGTCCTTCCATCTGCGCCGCGAGGCCGGCGCCGGTGACGATCGCGATGCCGCCGGCGACGATGCCGTTGGCGCCCAGCATGCCGATGCTGAAATCGGCGATGTGCATCGAGCCGCCCTTGCCCTTGCAATAGCCGGTCTGCCGCCCGTAGAGCTCGGCCATCATGCGGTCGAGGTCGGCGCCCTTGGCGATGCAGTGGCCGTGGCCGCGATGCGTCGAGATGATGCGGTCGTCGCGCGCCAGCGCGCCGCAGACGCCGACCGCGACCGCCTCCTCGCCGATGTAGCAGTGCACGACGCCGTATATTTTGCCGGCGATGTAGTCGGCGGAGGCCCGCTCCTCGAAACGGCGGATGGTCAGCATCTGGCGCAGCATCTCGCGCTGCTTATCGGGCGGCAGGT
>DATJOB010000018.1:0-6716 GCA_035507475.1 Allostellaceae bacterium
ATCCGACTAGTGCGCTCGGCCTTCGCTGCCAATGGCGACACGGGCTCGGGCAAGGGCTCGGGGGTTAAGTTGGCGCCGCATGCTTGATCGCAATAGTCGGGCAATTATATCTCGTTTCTGGACCGTGCCGGACCGGGCACCCCTCTTGCGGGCAGGGCGGCTCACCTCGCGGCAGCCACGATAGCACAGTGAACGCGATGCTATTCAAGAACCTGCGCGACGAGATCGATGCCACGCGGGCCCGCGACCCGGCTGCCCGGTCTTCGCTAGAAGTGGTGTTTTGCTATCCCGGCTTCCAGGCCCTCTTGTTCCATCGCGCCGGGCATTGGCTGTGGCGGCGCCGGTGGTATTTCCTCGGCCGCCTGGTGTCGCATATCGGCCGGGTGCTGACGGCGATCGACATCCATCCCGGCGCCGAGATCGGCAAGCGGCTGTTCATCGACCACGGCATCGGCGTGGTGATCGGCGAGACCGCCGAGATCGGCGACGACTGCACGATCTATCAGGGCGTGACCCTGGGCGGCACGCGGCCCACCAAGGACCAGAGCGGCCGCAAGCGCCATCCGACGATCGGCAACAACGTGATCATCAGCTCGAACGCGCAGGTGCTGGGCCCGTTCAAGGTCGGCGACGGGGCGGTCATCGGCGCCGCGACGATCGTGCTGAAGGAGGTGCCGGCCGGCGCGATCATGGTCGGCAACCCGGCGCGGCAGTTGACCCGCCGTGCCCCCGGCGAGGCGAAGCCGGCCTTTGCGCCCTACGGCGTCAGCGGCGAGGACATCCCGGATCCGATCGCACGCGCCCTGTCGGGCCTGCTCGACGAGGTGGCGAGCCTGCGCGCCCGGGTCGGCGAGCTCGAACGCGAGAGGGCGGCGGCACCGCCGCCGCATCCGGTCGACGACGAGGCCGAAAGCGAGCGTCTCGCATGAGGATCGGCCGATGCGACTGAGCACCAAGGGGCGCTATGCGGTGATGGCGATGGTCGACCTCGCCCAGCACAGCGGAGAGGGCCCGGTCTGCCTCGCCGAGATCGCCGAGCGCCAGGAGATTTCGCTCTCCTATCTCGAACAGCTCTTCGCCAAGCTGCGCCGCGGCGGGCTCGTCAAGAGCGTGCGCGGGCCGGGCGGCGGCTATCTCCTGGCGCATGGCCGCGACCGGACCCGCATTTCCGACATCATTCTCGCGGTCGACGAGCCGATCCACGCGATCCGCTGCCGGCCCGGCGCGACGCTCGGCTGCCGCGGCGACCGCAGTCGCTGCCTGACGCACGATCTGTGGGAGGAGCTGAGCAACCAGATCCACCTCTATCTGAGCTCGGTGACGCTCGCCGATGTCTGCGACAAGCGGGTGCTCGGCACCAGCGGCCGGGCGCAGCGCGACACCTACCGCCCGGCGGAGGCAGGCGCCGTGCCATGAGCGGGCGGACGAGCTATCTCGACTGGAACGCGACCGCGCCGCTGCGGGCCGAGGCCGCGGCGGCGGTGGCCGCTGCGCTGGCGCGCTGCGGCAACCCGTCCTCGGTGCATCGCCAGGGACGCGAGGCGCGGGGCGAGGTCGAGCGCGCGCGGGCCGCCGTCGCCGCGCTGGTCGGCGCGCCCGCCGCCTCGGTCGTCTTCACCAGCGGCGGCACCGAGGCGAACCATCTCGCGCTCCTCGGCAGCGGCCGGGCGCGCGTGCTGGTCTCGGCGGTCGAGCATTCTTCGGTGCTCGGCGCGGTGCCGGCGGCCGAGCGGCTGCCGGTCGACGGCGACGGCCGCGTCGACCTGGCCGCGTTGCGCGCGCTGCTCGCCGACGATCCGCGGCCGGCGCTGGTGTCGGTGATGGCGGCCAACAACGAGACCGGCATCATCCAGCCGGTGGCCGAGGCCGCGGCGCTCGCCCATGCGCATGGCGCGCTCTTTCATTGCGACGCGGTGCAGGCCGCCGGCAAGCTCGCGCTGAGCCTCGCCGCGACGGGTGCCGATCTGCTGACCCTCTCGGCGCACAAGCTCGGCGGCCCGCCCGGCATCGGTGCGCTGGTCGTGGCCGATCGCGTCGCGCTGGCGCCGCTGCTGCGCGGCGGCGGACAGGAGCGCGGGCGACGCGCCGGCACCGAAAACCGGCCGGGCATCGCCGGCTTCGCCGCGGCGGCGGCGGCTTGCGATCCGGCGGAATATGCCGCGGTCGGCCGGCTGCGCGACCGCCTCGAAGCGGCGCTCGCCGACGAGGCGGTGATCGTCGGCGCGACGGCGCCGCGACTCCCCAACACCTCGGCGATCGCGATGCCGGGCGTGCCGGCCGAGACCCAGGTCATCGCGCTCGATCTCGACGGCGTGATGGTCAGCGCCGGCGCCGCCTGCTCGTCGGGCAAGGTCGGCCCCAGCCACGTGCTGGCGGCGATGGGCGTCGCGCCGGAGATCGCCGGGTCGACGATCCGGGTCAGTCTCGGCTGGTCGACCGGCGAGGCCGAGATCGCGCACTTCATCGCGGCGTGGCGCGCGCTTCGCCGGCGCACCCGCAGCGCGAGGAAGGCGGCATGAACGACGCCGCCGCGATCGATCGGCCGAACGCGCTGCCGATCTATCTCGACAACCAGGCCTCGACGCCGGTCGACCCGCGCGTGCTCGAGGCGATGCTGCCCTATTTCACCATCGATTACGGCAACCCGCACAGCGAGAGCCATGTCTACGGCCACCGCGCAATGGCGGCGATCGACGCGGCGCGCGGCGAGGTCGCGGCGCTGATCCACGCCGACCCGCGCGAGATCGTGTTCACCTCCGGAGCGACCGAGGCGAACAATCTCGCGCTCAAGGGCGCGGCGCATTTCGCGCGCCAGCACCCGCCCGCCGATGGCGCAAGAGACCACGCCAGGGACCATATCGTCACGCTCAAGACCGAGCATAAATGCGTGCTCGAAAGCTGCGCCGCGCTGGCCCGCGAGGGTTTCGCGGTCACCTATCTCGACGTGCCGGAAAGCGGGCTCGTCGATCTCGACCGGCTGCGCGCGGCGCTGACCCCGCGCACGCTCCTCGTCTCGATCATGGCGGCGCATAACGAGATCGGCGTCGTCCAGCCGCTCGCCGAGATCGGCGCGCTGTGCCGCGAAGCGGGCGTGCTGTTCCATACCGACGCGGCGCAGGCGCTTGGCAAGATCCCGCTCGATGTCGAGGCGATGAAGATCGACTTGATGTCGATGTCGGGCCACAAGCTCTACGGCCCGAAAGGCGTCGGCGCGCTCTATGTCCGGCGTCGGCCGCGCGTCCGCCTCGTCCCGCTGATCGACGGCGGCGGCCAGGAGCGCGGGCTGCGCTCGGGGACGCTGCCGACGCCGCTCTGCGTCGGCTTTGGCAGGGCCTGCGCGCTCGCCGCCGCCGGGTTGGAAGAGGAGGCCGCGCGGCTCACGCGGCTGCGCGAGCGGTTGCGCATCAGCCTCGAACGCCAGGTACCGGGCCTGCGGGTCAACGGCGACCTCGCGCACCGCCTGCCCGGCAGCCTCAACGTCTCGGTGCCGGGGACCAGCGCGCCCGAGCTGATCGAGGCCTGCCCGTCGATCGCGATCTCGACCGGCTCGGCCTGCACCTCGGCCTCGGTCGAGCCGTCCTACGTGCTGCGCGCGATGGGGCTGTCGGACGAGCGGGCCAACGCCTCGATCCGGCTGGGGCTCGGCCGCTTCACCACCGCGGCCGATGTCGATTACGCGGCCGATGCGATCGCCGCGGCCGCCGCGCGGCTGCGGCGGCATGCGGACGATTGACGCCGCCAGCCGCGGCGCCAATATGAAAGGGCGAGAAAGGCGAGGCGAAAGATGGCTTTGGCGCGACCCCCGGCTCTGATGGTGACCGATGCCGCCGCCGCGCGCATCCACGCGCTGCTGGCCAACCGCGGCAAGCCGTCGGTGGGCGTGCGCGTCGGGGTCCGTTCGCGCGGCTGCTCCGGGCTCAGCTACACGCTCGAATACGCCGACGAGAAGGGCAAGTTCGACGAGATCGTCGAGGACAAGGGCGTGACGGTCCTGGTCGACCCGAAGGCGGTCATGTTCATCCTCGGCACCGAGATGGATTATGTCGAGGAGCGGCTGGAATCGGGTTTCGTCTTCCGCAACCCCAACGAAAAGGGCCGCTGCGGCTGCGGCGAGTCGTTCCACGTCTAGCTTCGCTTCGCGCGACGCGACGGCGGGCGGAGGACGGCGGGCAGGGCCTGAGGCGGCACCGACCTCCCGCCGTAGTTTGGTGAGCACATGAAGCTGTTTCAGATCGAAGAGCCGGACGGGTCGCCCGGCGATCCCGATGCGCCGGGCGCCGCGGTCGGGATCGATGCCGGCGGCGATCTTGCCGAGGTCGCCTTCGCGGTCGGCGGCAACGCCGTCACCCTGGCCGACCGCGAGGGCTTCGAGCAGGCGCTGCCGGTGCCCGGGCCGGAGGCGCCGCTCGCCGACTGGCAGGCGCTCTTCGAGGGCGCCCGCCTGCGCGCCGAGCGCGCGCTCGGCCGGCCGGTGACGCATGCCGTGCTGGTCTTCGCCGCCGGGCTCGACCCGGCGCTCGCCGCCGAGCTGTTGCGGGCAAGCGACGCCGCCGGGGTGGCGCTGCTGCGCGTCGTCAGCGCCGGCGATCTCGTGCCGGGGCTGCCGCCCGCCGAGGCCGCCGCGCTCATCGCCGAGGACCTCGCGCCGCGGCCGGAGAGCTTCTAGATGCCGAAGATGGTGTTCATCGAGCGCGACGGCACCCATCGCGAGGTCGATGCGCCGCTCGGCCTGTCGGTGCTCGAGATCGCGCACCGCAACAAGATCGACATCGAGGGCGCCTGCGAAGGCTCGCTCGCCTGCTCGACCTGCCACGTGATCGTCGATCCGGAGTGGTACGACCTGCTCAAGGAAGCCAGCGAAGACGAGGAGGACATGCTCGACCTCGCCTTCGGCCTCACCGCGACCTCGCGGCTCGGCTGCCAGATCATCATCACCGAGGAGCTCGACGGGCTGACCGTGCGGCTGCCGTCCGGCACCCGCAACATGATGAACACGTGATCGCGAAGCCGGCCCCCGCGCCGACCCTCCGTCGGAGCCACGGGGGAGAGAGATTTGCCGCGTCGGCGGCAAATCGGTGGGGGCCGTCACCGACGCGACCGGTACCATCATAGCCGATGCCCGGCGACACGCTGTTCGATCGCCTCGTCGCGGCAGCCGGGGCGGACTGGCCGTCCTACACCCGGCACGAGTTCGTCCGGCGGCTCGCCGACGGCACGCTGCCCGAGGCGGCGTTCCGCCGCTACCTGATCCAGGACTACCTGTTCCTCCTGCACTTCGCGCGCGCCTGGGGGCTGGCGATCTACAAGTCGGAGACGCTGGCCGAGATGCGCCGCGCCCAGGCGCTGGTCGCCGCGACGCTCGATGTCGAGATCGGGCTGCATGTCGAATATTGCCGCGGCTGGGGCATCGACGGCGCGGCGATGGCGGCGGCGCCCGAGGCGCTCGAGACCGTCGCCTATACCCGCTTCGTGCTCGACCGCGGCCTCGCCGGCGACCGGCTCGACCTCGAGGTCGCGCTCGCGCCGTGCGTCGTCGGCTATGCCGAGATCGCCGCCGAGCGGCTCGCCGACCCCGCGACGAAGCGCGCCGGCAACCCCTACGAGAGCTGGCTCGCCATGTATGCCGGCGCCGAATACCAGGCCCTGGCGGGCGAGGCCAAGGCCGCGCTCGACGACCAGTTCGCGCGGCGCGGCGGCGCGGGGCGTTTCCCGGCGCTTGCCGCGAGTTTCGCCCAGGCGACCCGGCTCGAAGCCGATTTCTGGCAGATGGGTCTCGACGCGGCGCGCTGAACGCCGATATTAGCGCGATGCTGCCGCGCCTCGACCTCGACCTGCCGGGAAACCCGGCCGACCACCGCATCGTCGTCGCGATGTCGGGCGGCGTCGATTCCTCGCTCGCCGCGGCGCTTCTGGTCGAGGCCGGGTTCGGCGTCGTCGGCATCACGCTGCAGCTCTACGACCACGGCGCCGCGACCGGCCGCAAGGGCGCGTGCTGCGCCGGCGAGGACGTGCGCGACGCGGCGCGGGTCGCCGAGCGGCTCGGCATCCCGCATTACGTGCTCGATTACGAGGCGCGGTTCCGCGCCGCGGTGATCGACGATTTCGCCGACAGCTATCGCCGCGGCGAGACCCCGGTGCCGTGCATCCGCTGCAACGAGCGGGTGAAGTTCCGCGACCTCCTGCAGACCGCGCGCGACCTCGGCGCCAGCGCCCTGGCCACCGGCCATTACGCGCGGCGCGGGGCCGGGCCCGACGGCCCGGCGCTCTACCGCGCCGCCGATGCGGGCCGCGACCAGAGCTATTTCCTCTACCGGACGACGCGCGCCGAGCTCGCCTTCCTGCGCTTCCCGCTCGGCGGGCTGCAAAAGGCGCAGACCCGCGCGCTCGCCCGCCGGCTCGACCTGCCGGTCGCGGACAAGCCCGACAGCCAGGACATCTGCTTCGTGCCGCAGGGCTCCTACGCCGACATCGTCACCCGGCTGCGGCCCGAGGCGGGCGAGCCGGGCGAGATCGTCGACCGCGCCGGCACCGTGCTCGGCCGCCACCGCGGCATAGCGCATTTCACGGTCGGCCAGCGCCGGGGGCTGGGCGTCGCGTCGCCCGAGCCCTGTTACGTGCTGCGGATCGAGCCGGCGACGCGGCGCGTCGTCGTCGGTCCGCGCGAGGCGCTCGCCGAGACCCGCGCGCGGCTCGCCGAGTTCAACTGGCTGGGCGAT
>DATJOB010000019.1:0-23577 GCA_035507475.1 Allostellaceae bacterium
CCTGGCACATGGCAGCAGCGGGGAAGCGCACGGCGGTCATCGAGCGCCGTTGGGTCGGCGGCTCCTGCCCCAACATCGCCTGCCTGCCGAGCAAGAACGAGATCTGGGCCGCGCGGGTCGCCCACCTGGCGCGCCACGCCGGCCAGTTCGGCATCGTCGCGGGCCCGGTCGAGACCGACATGGCGGCGGTACGGCAGCGCAAGTCGGACATGGTCCGCCGCGAGGTCGAGTTCCACCTGCAGCAATACCGGTCGACCGGCGCCGAATTGATCATGGGCAGCGGGCGTTTCGTCGCGCCGAAGACGATCGAGGTCCATCTCAATGACGGCGGCGTTCGCACCCTCGTCGGCGAAAAGCTGTTCCTCAACATCGGCACGCATGCCGCCATCCCGGATATTCCCGGTCTGAAGGCGGCCCGACCGCTCACCCATATCGAGGCGCTGGAGCTCGATTACCTGCCGCCGCACCTGGTCGTGCTCGGCGGCGGTTACGTCGGCCTCGAAATGGCGCAGGCCTATCGCCGGTTCGGCAGCCGGGTGACCGTGCTCGAGACCGGCCGGCGGATCATGAGCCGCGAGGATCCCGATATCGCCGAGGAGCTGCAGCGCGTCCTCGGCATCGAAAGCATGCGGTTCGTGCTCGAGGCGGAGATCACCGGCGTGCGCGGGCACTCCGGCGAGGGCGTCAGCATCACCCTGCGCGGACCGGCCGGCGAGGAGACGATCGAAGGCAGCGACCTGCTGGTCGCCACCGGCCGCGTGCCCAACACCGACGGCATCGGCCTCGAACGGGCCGAGATCGAACTCGACGAGCGCGGCTATATCCGCGTCAACGACCGGCTCGAGACGACCGCACCCGATGTCTGGGCGCTCGGCGAATGCGCCGGCAGCCCGCAGTTCACCCATGTCTCGGTCGACGACTTCCGGATCGTGCGGGACAACCTCGCCGGCGGCAGCCGCAGGACGAGCGACCGCCTCGTCCCCTATTGCATGTTCACCGATCCGCCGCTGGCGCGGGTCGGGCTCAGCGAGAGCGAGGCCCGCGCCCGCGGCCTTCCGGTGCGCGTGGGCCGGCTGCCGATGAGCAGCGTGCTGCGCACCGAGGCGACCGATGAGACGCAGGGCCTGATGAAGGTCCTGGTCGGCGACGACGACCGCATCCTCGGCTTTGCGATGATCGGCTCGGAGGCCGGCGAGATCATGGCCGCCGTGCAGACCGCGATGCTCGCCGGGCTGCCGTACCAGCGGCTGCGCGACGCCGTCATCACCCATCTGACGATCGCCGAGGGCCTCGGCCCGCTCCTCGCGACTGTACCGTCGCGCTGAGCGGGATCCGTCGCCGACAGCATGTTTGTCGATATCGCCGTGATCGGCATGGCGCAATCGCAGGAGACGACGCGATGAGCAGCGAGCTGTCGGGCGATGCCGCGCCGGTGGCCGGCAGCGGCGGCGAGAGGCCCGGGGTCGTGCTGGTGCACGGCGCCTGGGCCGACGGTTCGAGCTGGAACGAGATCGCCGGGCCCCTGCTGAGCAAGGGGCTGCGCGTGTTGGCCGCGCCATTGCCGCTGACCTCGCTGTCGGACGACATCGCCGCTCTCGACCGCACGCTCGAACGCATCGCCGGGCCGGTGGTCCTGGTCGCGCACGCCTATGCCGGAGCGGTGATCGCGGGCTCCGCGAACGAACGCGTTCGATCCCTCGTTTTCATCGCGGCGCTGGCGCCCGACAAGGGCGAAACGGTCGCGGCAATGTTCTATCAGGAAAAGCCGCATCCGCAGGCGCCGCAACTGGCGCCCGACGCGCACGGGCTCATCTGGATGCCGGCGGAGGGATTTGCCGCCGCTTTCGCGCAGCACGCATCTCCCGAACGGGCCGCGCTCTTCGCCGCGGCGCAGCGACCGATCGCGCTCGCCTGCATTCAGGAACCCGCCCCGGCCCCCGCCTGGCGGACGACGCCGTCCTGGTATCTCGTCGCCGAGGAGGACCGGATGATCAGCCCGGTCACACAGCGCTACATGGCACAGCGCATGGGTGCCCGCACCCGCGCGGCCAAGGTCGACCACACGCCATTGGTCACCGCGCCGGGCGTCGTCATCGAGGTCATCCTCGATGCGGTGGCGGGCCTGACCGACTGACGAACCCTCAGCGAAGAGGCGCCACATGCCCAAGGTGAGCTTTCACAAGATCGACGTCGACGGGCTCGACATCTTCTATCGCGAGGCGGGGCCGAAAGACGCGCCGGCGATCCTGCTGCTGCACGGCTTCCCGAGTGCCAGCCACATGTTCCGCGACCTTATCCCGCTGCTCGCGGACGGCTTCCGCCTTGTCGCGCCCGACCTGCCCGGTTTCGGCCAATCCGCCATGCCGGAGCGCGGGACCTTCGCCTACACGTTCGACAATGTCGCGCGGGTGATCGACCGGTTCACCGAGCGGGTCGGGCTCGACCGCTTTGCGATCTATGTCTTCGATTACGGCGCGCCGACCGGTTTCCGGCTGGCGACATGGCACCCCGAGCGGGTCACCGCGATCGTCTCACAAAACGGCAACGCCTATGCCGAGGGGCTGAGCGACGGCTGGACCCCGATCCGCGCCTATTGGGACGACCCGTCCGAGGCCAATCGCCAGGCGTTGCGCGGCTTTCTCGCCCCCGAGACCACGCTGTGGCAGTACACGCACGGCGTCGCGGACCCGACAGCCGTCTCCCCCGACGGCTACTCGCTCGACAATTTCTATCTCGCCCGCGCCGGCGCCGACGAGGTGCAGCTCGACCTGTTCGGCGACTACAAGAGCAATGTCGCGCTCTACCCCGAATTTCAGGCGTATTTCCGCACGCATCGGCCGCCGCTGCTCGCGGCGTGGGGCCGGAACGACCCGTTCTTCCTGCCGGCGGGCGCCGAAGCCTTCAGGCGCGACATCCCGGACGCGGTGGTGCGCTTCTTCGATACCGGCCATTTCGCCCTTGAAACGCATGCCGGCGATATCGCCGCGGCCATCCGCGACGTGCTCGGAATGGCCTGATCAAGGGGGGAACCGTCGTGACTTACCCAGACCGGCTCATGGCGTGGATCTCACGATCCATCGTATTCCGCAGCGATCTCGACCGACATTTGCTCCGCGCGGCGATGGTCTTCATCTTTTTCGCGTTCAGCATACAGAAATGGAACCAGTTCACGGCCGAGATGCTGGTCCCGCTGATCAGCCACAGCCCCGTCGTTTTCTGGATCATCGCGGCATTCGGCGTGCGCGGCGCAGGCTATTTCCTCGGCACGACAGAGACGCTTTTCGGGCTTCTCATCCTGCTCGGGTATTGGAGCCCGAGGCTTGGCGTGCTGGGCGCGCTCGGGTCGATCGTCACCTTCATCGGCACCACGAGCATCATCCCGTTCCTGCCTGACGCGTGGGCCAAGGAGGCGGGCGGCTTTCCCATCATGACCCTGCCCCTCGGCTTTCTGACAAAAGACATCTTGTTCCTTGTAGTCTCATTTTATTTGCTAAAGGAAGACATGGCGCGTGTAGCACAGGAATATGCGAAGATATAGATATTAGTTTTTTTGATCGTACGGCCCCGAATATCCGCGAATTTCATTTAACGATTTTCTGTGACCAGCATCGGGAGTTTGTGACATGGCGGATCGCCCGCTGATCGTCTTCGACGTCAACGAGACGCTGCTCGACCTGCAAACGATGGAGCCGGTCTTCGACCGCATCTTCGGCGAAAAGCAGGCAATGCGCCTGTGGTTCGCCAATTTTATCATGTACTCCGCGGCGCTGACCGTCGCCGGCTGCTACGTGCCGTTCACCGATATCGGCGCGGCGGTGATGAAGATGCTGGCGGATACCAGAGGCATCAAGATCACCGATGCCGACAAGCGCGAGCTCACCGACAAGTTCTCGACGATGCCGCCGCACCCGGAGGTGCCGGCGGCGCTGCGCAAGCTGCGCGAAGCGGGTTTTCGCCTGTTCACGCTCACCGACAACCTGCTCGAGGTGCAAACCCGTCAGCTCGAGCATGGCGGCATCGTCGATCTGTTCGAGCGGCGGTTCAGCGCCGACGGCGTCAAGCACCACAAGCCGTCGCGCCAGGCCTACGCCTATGTCGAGCGCGAGCTCGGCGTCGGGCCGGCGCAGCTTTGCATGATCGCCTGCCATACCTGGGACACGCTCGGTGCGGTCGCAGCCGGCTGGGAAGCGGCGCTGATCAAGCGGGTCGGCAACGATCTTCTCGGCGTCGGCCCGCAGCCGCAGCTGGTCGGCCGCGATCTCGATGACGTCGCCGATCAGCTCATCACGCGACACCGCGGATAAAGGAGGCCGGCATGACAGGCAAGCTCTCGGGCAAGATCGCTCTCGTCACCGGCGGCAGCGCCGGGATCGGCCTCGGGATCGCTCGGCGCTTCGCCGAGCAAGGGGCGCGGGTCTTCATCACCGGCCGCCGCCCCGCCGAGCTGGATAAAGCCGTCGCCGCGATCGGCGGCGGCGCGGCGGCGATCGAAGGCGACGTGTCGCATCTCGCCGATCTCGACCGCATCTTCGCGCAGATCGGCAAGCAGGCCGGACGCATCGACGTGCTGGTCGCGAATGCCGGGTTCTACGAGTTCGGCGTGTTCGGCGAGATCACCGAGGAGCATTTCGACAAGACGTTCAACACCAATGTCCGCGGCCTGCTGTTCACCGTGCAGAAGGCGCTGCCGCTGCTCGCTGCCGGGTCGTCGGTGATCCTGACGGGCTCGATGGTGTCGATCAAAGGCTTCGCCGCCTGCTCGGTCTACAACGCGACAAAGGCGGCGGTGCGCTCGTTCGCCCGCACCTGGATCGTCGATCTCAAGGGGCGCGGCATCCGGATCAACGTGCTGAGCCCCGGATATACCGACACGCCCGGCCTCGCGCCGTTCATGACGGATGACGTAAAGGCCCAGGCCGCCGCCTCCGTCCCGCTCGGACGGCTGGGCGTGCCGGACGATCTCGCCAAGGCGGCGCTCTTCCTGGCGTCCGACGACAGCGCCTACGTCAACGGCATCGAGCTCTTCGTCGATGGCGGGGCGGCGCAAATCTGAGGCATCCGGCCACCAGCCTGACGGGCAAGCCCGACGGGCAGGCGATGAGCAACCGCAAGATCCGCTTCGGACTCTGGTACGACTTCCGCAATCCCGCGCGCTGGCCGCAGCCCGCCGACCGGCTCTAACCGCTCGCCCCGCCGCTCAACGATCGCGAGGACCTGCGAAAGAGCGGATTGCTCCAGGTCGTCGATCCCGCCACGGCGATCGCCTTGATCCGCGATTTCGCCGATGCGGTTCCGCTGACGCATTTCTATTCGTGGACGCTGCCGCCGGGCCTGCCGCCGCGCTGGGCGCAGACGCATCTTGAGCTGTTCGCGTCGAAGGTCGTCCCGGCGTTGAGCTGAATGGCGACGGCAGCGCCGTCGGCACCGCCCTGGCGTCGCGCTCAGAACTGGACGTGGAGCCGCGCGCCGAACACCGACACCGGGCCGCGGTCGCGGTTGTAGGCCGGGTTGTCGATGAACTGGTAGTCGACGCTCAGCCTGGCCCAGCTGAACGCGGCAAAGCTGTAATAGGCCTCGACCACGCGCTCGGCGCCCGAGTCGATCAGCGCGCCGTCGCCGACGAGGATGCCGAGCCCGCCGGCAGCGAAGAAGCGCTTCGCCGCCGCCGAGGCGTCGTTGATCGCCAGCGCCAGGCCGACCGTGTCGTCGGGCCGGTCCCAGCGCTTGCCCTGCAGCGACAGCCCGGCCGAGACGGTCTTGTCGATGTCGGTGAATTCGAACGCCTCGTATTGTCCCTGCGCCCAGCCGGCGCGCGCGAAGCCGCCGAGATCGTCGGCGATCTGCTGCTCGAGGTTGAGGCTGATGCCGCCGCGATTGTGCGCAACGCGGACCGCGGCGATATCGGCGGGCTGCCCGGTGGCGATCGCCAGCTCGGTAGCGGCGTTGTAGCTGCCCATCCGGCCGTGCGACAGAAAGCCGAGCAGCTTGAGCTTGCCCGGTTCGCCGAACAGCGCGTGGCGCTCTTCGAGCTCCTCGTCGAGCTGGTACTGGTCCGGGAAGCGCGTATCGAGCCCCTTCGTGTTGGGATGGCTCGACAGGTCGAAGAGCCCGGTGCGCACGGTCCACCAATCCTGGTACCACTCGACCGCGCCGCCATAGGTGAAGCCCCACGCGTCCGCGGCATAATCGAAGGTGCCGGCATCGATGACCGACCAGTTGAGGAAGTCGTTGCGCGGGTCGTGCGCGTATTTGTTGGTATCGAACACGTCGACGACCGAGAACTTGCCGAGCGTCAGCACGAGACGGTCGGCGGTCTGCAGCATCGCCAGTTGGTTGAGGTCGGAATCGACCTTCTCCGGCTCGCCGCCGAGATCGATCGTCTGGCGCAGGAAGACGCGCGGCAGCCGCGCATACGGGTCCCACTCGCCGACCCTGTAGGCTTCGCCGCTCGGGAAGCCCGCCGCCCCCACCGTGTTCGACAGGCCGAAACCCTGGTCGACCTCGGGGTTGACCCAGAATTCGGCGCCGTTCCACGGACGCACGCCGCCGTAGAGCGTGAGGTCGAAGGTTTCGCGCGCCTGGGCGGTCGCCTTGAGGCTGTCGGACCCGCTGAACGCGGCGGGGAAGCCCGGATGAAATTGCGTCGTCAGCGTCGACTGGGCGTGGATCGCCCAGTCTTCCGTCGGCGCTTGCACAGCGTCCTCGGGCGCGATCGGCACGCCGGCCGGCTGCGGCGTCGGGCCGACCATCTGCGCGAAACCCGGCAGCGCTGCGCACAGCAGGCCGATCAGCCCGAGGCCGGCCGGTGCGAGACGCGCGACGGCCGGCCGCGGGGCGGCGCCGGACGCGGCAGCACGAAGACCGCTCCCGACAATCGGGCAGGTCATGGAGGCCCTCTCACCGGGCCGCAGCCGCCCGGTCCGGGGCGCTTAGGTAGATGACCGGCCGCGGACCAGTCAACCGCAGGTTCCATGCCCGGCACATCGCCCATCGGCTCGGGCTTGGACCGATGCTTGGTTAAATTGTCTCGATTAACTATCAAATGCTTTGCATCGCCGGGCCCGGTGAACGTTTCTTTCACCATGAACCCGAGCAAGATGTTCCAGCTCTATGCCGAGCGGGCGAAGACCGCGACCTGCCCGACCTGCCGCACGGTCAACATGCTCGGCATGATGTGCGCCGCCGCGATCGATAACGGCGGCTTCCTCGCCTTTGTCGGCCAGGGCTACGGCGGCGACTGGCCCGATCCGCGCGATCCGGCCGAGCCGACCGAACGCGGCCGCGCGCCGCGCGCCGGCTGACGCCGATCGCCCTCCAGTACCTGCGGTAGATTTCCGCGCCTCCCGATTCGCGCGGTTTTCCGGCTGAGCGCGCTCGCGCGCGCTGAGCGCCGGCGCGCCTTGCGCCGGGCGCGGCGGGCGACCGTCGCGGCGCGCCGCACGCATCGCCAAGTCATGGCGCATCCGCGAGGCGCGGCTTTGCGTTCGGCGCGTCAACCCGCTTGCCAAAACGCGGCGCCGCATGATACGACAAAATTTGATATTTCGTATTTTCGTCAAGTTATCTACTTGTCGAACGGGGGAAAGGGTGAACAATCCGGGCGCACGACGCGGGGTCGGGTCGCCGCGATGCCTTGACGAGCCCTTCGAGCGATCATGCCGGATCGCCCGATTTTCTTGACCAGGCTTGCGCTGCCGCTGTCGTGGGAGGCGCTCGAGCGTCCGCCCTCGGTCGAAGATTGCGAGCGCACCGTCTGGGCCAATGCGGCGGTGCTCGGCTTTCTGCTGCACGGCGTCGATCTCGACGCGGCGCAGCGGCCGGGCGACGAGCGGCTCACCGAGGCGCTGGCGCCGCTGCGCATCAAGCTCGACATCATCATCGAGATGCTCGGCCGGCTGACCTATCGCGACGTCGTGGCGCCGCCGGTGCGCGAGGTCGAATTCGGCCTCGACCGGCTCGCCTGGCAGTCGCCGCAGCCGCTGCGCGCCGGCGACTGGCTGTGCATCCGGCTCTATTTCGACGCCCGGTTCCTTGAGCCGATCGTGCTCTACGGCTGCGTCGCGAGCGCGGTCGGGCAGACCGGGACCGGCATGTGCAACGTCGAGGCCGATCTGATCGAGGTACCGCACGAAACCGGGGAAGCCTTCGCCCGTCTCGCCTTCCTGGCGCAGCGGCGACAGCTGGCGCAACGGCCGGCAGGGAGGATCTGACGATGATCGACGCGATCGCCGCGATCGGCGCGGCGCTCAGCGAGCTGCAATCGAACGCGAGCGCGACGAGCGCCCCGTCGCTCGACCAGCTCGTCCCCGAGGTGGCCGGCGCGGAGGGCGCCGCGACGACCTTCGCGCAGGTGCTGTCGAGCGCGCTCGGCGAGGTCAACCAGACGATCGCCGGCGCCGAATCGAGCGCGCAGGCCTTCGCCTCGGGCGACCAGAGCCAGCCGCTCAGCGACGTGATGGTCTCGCTCGAACAGGCGAACCTGGCGCTGCAAATGGCCTCCGGGGTGCGCGACAAGGTGGTCGCCGCCTACAGCAACATCATGAACATGCAGGTCTGAGCGCCAGGGGTGAGACGTGGCGTTCCTCGACGCGATCATGCCGCAATCGCTGCTGGACCGGGTCCGCCCGGTCCTGGCGGGACGCTCGCGCACCGCGATCCTGGTGGGCGGCGCCGGCGCCGCGACGCTCGTCGTCGTCGCGGCCCTGTGGTTCTGGGGCTCGGGCTACGCGGTGCTCTATGCCGGGCTGTCGGGCGAGGAGGGCGGCCGCGCCATCGCCGAGCTGCAGAAGCTCAACATCCCCTACCGGATCACCGAGGGCGGCCGCGTGATCCAGGTCCCGGCCGCCGATGTCGGACGCGCGCGGCTCCAGCTCGCGGCGCGCGGCGCGGTCAAGCGCGACGGCGACGAATGGTCGATCCTCGACAACCAGAGCCTCGGCGTCAGCCCGTTCGTCGAGCAGGTGCACTATTTGCGCGGCATCGAGGCGGCGCTGTCGCGCACCGTCGCCGAGGTCGACGGCGTGGTCTCGGCCAAGGTCACGCTGGCGCTGCCGAAACGCACCGATTTCCTCGGCGACTCGCCAAAGCCGAGCGGCTCGGTGCTGGTCCGCCTGCGCCCCGGCACGGTGCTGACGCCGGCCCAGGTCAGCGGGATCATGGGGCTGGTGGCGTCGAGCGTTCCGGGGCTGGCGCGCGAGCAGGTCACCGTCGTCGACCAGAGCGGCGCGGTGCTCAACCCCGACAATCAGGACGCCGCGGTGCAGGCGCACCAGTTCGAGACCGCGCGCGAGGTCAATCACCGCTACGAGACGATGATCACCGATCTGCTGATCCCGGTCCTTGGCCGCGGGAATTTCCGTGTTTCGTCAGATGCCGACATCGATTTCTCACAAAGCAAGGAAAGTCTCGTCAAATACGGCGACAGCCATGTGCTGAGCCAGGACGAGGTCGTCCACATGCGCGGCGCGGACGATCAGCCGATCGGCATCCCCGGCGCGCTGTCGAACCGCAAGCCCGAGACGCCGACCACCGCGACGACCCAGCCGGGGCAGGCGCAGAACCAGCAGGCGCAGAACCAGCAGGCGGCCGGGCAGCAGCCGGCCGGCCAGCAACAGGCCGGGCAGGCGAACGGCACGCCCGCGGCCGCGCCGACGCCGACCGATACGCACAAGACCACCAATTACGACATCGACAAGACGATCGAATTCCTCGAACACCCGTCCTGGCGGCTGCGCGGCCTCAATCTCGCGGTGCTGGTCAACAACCCGACCGGCAGCCCGATCCCGGCCGAGCGCCTGCAGTCGATCAACAAGCTCGTCACCTCGGCGATCGGCGTCGGCGCGGCGGCGCATGTGACCGTCGTCGACCTGCCGTTCGAGGCGGCGGCGACCGGCGGCGGCCCCGTCGAACCGGCCGGACCCTGGTGGCGCACGCCCTGGGCGGAGGCGGCCGGGCAGAACGCGCTGCTCGCGGTGGCCGGGCTTTTCGCGCTGTTCGGCGGCGTCTTCCCGCTGCTGCGTCGGCTCGCCGGGGCGCAGGCGGCGATGGCCGCGGCGGCACGGAGCGCCGGCGAAGGGCGCACTGCCGCCGCTGGCGGCGCGGCGCTGCCGCCCGGCCCGGGAGGCGAGCTCCCGCCCGGCGCGCTGCGCCTCGCCAACGAGCCGCAGGACGTCTTCGCCATCGAGGCCGAAACCGTGCAGACGCTGGTCACGCACGACCCGGCGCGCACGGCGCAAGTGATCAGAGGATGGATCGCCGGTGACAGAAGCAACATTAAGTAAGTCGCTGGGGCTCAGCGACGTCGAAAAGTCGGCCGTCGTCATGCTGTCGATCGGCAAGGAGGCAGCCGCCGAGGTCATGAAGCACATGACCCAGCTGGAGATCAACCTGCTGTCGGTGGCGATGGCGCGCATCTCCAACATCTCGAAGGCGCAGGTGACCGAGGTGTTCCAGGAGTTCATCGACATGATGCTCCAGGAGACCTCGATCGGCATCGGCGCCGAGGCCTATGTGCACGGCGTGCTCGAGCAGGCGCTCGGTCCCGACAAGGCCGAGCGCCTCGCCGCGCGGCTCAACCAGGGCGACTATTTCGCCGGGATCGAGGCGGTGCAGCTGCAGGACCCGCGCGTCCTCGCCGAGATGATCAAGTCGGAGCACCCGCAGATCGTCGCGATGATCTTCGCCTACATGGAGCCCGAACAGGCCGACGCGCTGATCCAGTATCTGCCGCCGGAACTGGTCGAGCAGGTGATCCCGCGCATCGCGACCCTCGATTCGATCCCGCCCGCGGCGATCCGCGAGCTCAACGAATCGATCGAGGACCTGCTCGCCGGCGAGGCGCAGCAGGTCCGCGTCTCGGTCGGCGGCGTCAACATGGCGGCCAAGATCCTCAACCGCATCGACACCCAGCGGGTCGAGAGCATCCTCAAGCAGATCAGCACGGTCGACGCCGATCTCGCCCAGCAGATCGAGAACAACATGTTCGTGTTCGAGGATTTGCTGCGCATCGACGACCGCAACTTCCAGATGCTGCTGCGCTCGATCGACCAGAAGCTGCTCGCCTCGGCGCTCAAGGGCGCCGACGGCAAGATGCTCGACAAGGTCATGCGCAACCTGTCGCAGCGCTCGGCCGAGATGCTGCGCGAAGAGATCGCGGCGCGCGGCCCGATGCGCGTCGTCGAGATCGACACCGCCAAGCGCGAGATCGTCGCGACCGCGCAGCGGCTCGAACGCGAGGGCACGATCATCCTGCCGACCGATGCCGGCGACATGGTGAGCTGAGCCGATGTCGTCGCTGCGCATCACGCCGCAAAGCCGCGCCGTCGGCGACACGGCGGCGCTGGCCGACCCGCCGCGCGGCGATGCCGCCGATGGCGGTTTCGCCGCCGCGCTCGGGGCCGCCGGCCTCGGCGCCGCCGGACTGGCGGCCGTCGGGCTCGCCGACCCGGCTGCGCTCGTCGCGGGCGGCGGCAGCGGCGATGCGGCCGACGAGGGAACGCCGCCGCGCAAGCCGACTGAAGCGACCGGCCCGCGCGGCGACGCGGCGGCAGGCGCGGACGCGGCTGCTGCTGCCGCCGCTGCCCTGTCTCCGGCACCGCCGCTTTCGCCCGACACGGCACGCGCCAACGATCAAGCCGATAGCAATGCCGCGGCCGGTGCCGCCATTGTCGATGCGGCGGCAACGGCCGCAGCTTGCGGCCGCGCCGCGCCGCCATCGTCGCCGCCCGCTGGCGGCGCAGCGGCGTCCGACGCCGCTGCGCTCGCCGCTCGCCCGCCAGCCCCGCCGCCGGCGAATTCCGCCGCGTCATCGGCGGGCAACGCGCCGCCATCGTCGCGGTTCTTCGCGGCGACGACGCTGCACGCCGCGCCGCCACAAGCGGCGGGCGAGGTCGCCGAGACGAGCCCGCCTGCGGGTCGCGGCGACCGCTCCGCTGCCGGCGATGCGCCGGCAGGGCGCGACACCGCCGACGCGTCGCCGCCCGATGGCGTATCGGCGACGCCGCCCGAAGCGAGCGCTGCCGCTGCGGCAGGCGCGCCGACGCCGGCGAGCGCGGCGGCGGCCGCGGTGCTCGCCCCGCCCGCCGGTCCGCCCGCTATCGGCCCGCCCGCTATCGGCCCGCCCGCTAGCGGCCCGCCCGCTAGCGGCGATGCCGCGATCCCGCCGCGCGGGCGCGATCCGCGCGCGATCGACGCGGCGCAGGGTGCCGACCGGTCGGCAGCCGCGACGGTCGCCGGCCCGGCGGCGGGGCCGCTCGACAACGCGCCCGCGGCGGCGACCGCCGGACATGCCGCGGCCACCGCGTCCGGCGGGGTTTCCGACCAGGTCGCCGGCCAGCTCGCGCGCCTCGTCGCCGGCGGCGGCCGCGAGATGGTGATGCGCCTGCACCCGCCCGAGCTCGGCGAGCTGACGGTGCGGGTGGCGCTCAGCGGCCGCGACGTCAGCGCCTGGTTCGCCGCGGCGCAGCCGCAGGTGCAGAACGCGATCAGTGCCGGCATCGGTCAGCTCCAGGCCAGCCTCGGCGAGGCCGGGTACAACCTGACCGGCGCCTGGGTCGGCGGCGACGCCGCCGGCAGCCGCCGGCAGGCCGCGCCGCTGCGCCCGTCGCCGGCCGCGACCGGCACGATGCCGGCGTCGCGTTCCGGCCTGACCGGGCTCGTTTCGGCCCGGTCGGCTGCCTCGGGGGTGAACATCTATGTCTGACGCCGCGGATCAGGTCGCGGAGGTCCGCGGCTTCAACCTGTTCACCCGCTCCGGTCCGGCGCGCAACCGGATGGCGACGCTGGAGCCGACGCTGCAGCGCATCAACGACCGCTTTGCCCGCTATCTGCGCGCGGTGCTGCTGCAGCACCTGCGGCGCGGCGTCAGCGTGACCCCGGCCGCGGTCGATCTCGTCGAGCATCGCGAGCTGATGGAAGGGCTGATCGCGCCCACCCATCTGACGCTCTTCAACATGAAGCCGCTGCGCGGCACGGTCGTGCTGATGATCGATGCCGCCCTGGTCGTGGCGATCGTCGAAAGCCGGTTCGGCGGCAACGGCCGCTTCCCGATCAACGTCGCCAATCGCGACTTCACCGCCTTCGAGCTGAAATCGATGCGGCGCGTCGTCGACACCACGCTCGAGCAGCTCGTCGTCGCCTGGGAGCCGGTCGGCCGCTTCGAATGCGAGATCGTGCGGCACGAGACCAACCCGCAATTCGCCGGCTTTGCGACCGCCGACGAGCTCATCATGGTCAGCCAGTTCGACATCACCGTCGATCACGGCAACGGTCGCCTCGCGGTCTACATCCCTTATGCGGCGGCCGAGCCGCTGCAGGACCAGCTCACCTCGGGCATCGTCGCCGACGTGGTCGATCGCGACCTGCGCTGGTCGGAGGCGCTGAAGACGAGCGTCGCGCAGGCCGCCATCACGCTGAGCGTCGAGCTCGGCAAGATCCCGATCAGCGTGCGCGAGCTGGCGATGCTGCGCCCGGGCAACGTGTTCGAGATGGACCGCCCGGAAAGCCTCATCGTCGAGGCGAGCGGCGTGCCGCTGTTCCGCGCCAGATGGGGGCGCCACGGCCGCAAAATCGGCGTCCTCGTCGAGGAGCGCCTGACGCCGGCCGACGGGCGCAACGGATTGGCCGACGCCACGGAGGATGAGCCATGACCGGGGACATCCCTGGCGACGCCGCGCCCGGCGTTCCGGCCGATGCTGCGGCGGCGGCCGGCGCCTCGCCGTTCGCCAGCCTCGAAGGCCAGAACGGGGCGCCGGGACCGGCGGCGCACGCTGCCGGCGAGGCCGACGCGATCGCCACGGCGAGGCTCGACCTGGTGTTCGAGGTGCCGGTCTGCCTCTCGGTGGAGCTCGGGCGCACCGAGGTGCCGATCCGCGACGTCGTCAATCTCGGGCGCGGCTCGATCATCGAGCTCGACCGCGGGCCCGGCACGCCGCTCGACGTGCGCGTCAACGGCGTGCTGATCGGCCGCGGCGAAGTGGTTCTCGTCAACGAGGAGCGGCTCGGCCTGCGCTTCGTCGAGGTGGTGAGCCAGGCCGAACGCGTAAAGCGGCTGGGGTAGGGCGAAGGATGGCCGGCTTGTCGCAGGCGACGCACAACGCGCTGCTGACGATCTTCTACGTCAGCGGCCCGGTGCTTGGCGTGATCCTCGTCATCGGCATCGTCGTCAGCGTGTTTCTCGCGGTGACCCAGATCAACGAGCCGACGCTCAGCTTCGTGCCGAAATTTCTCGGCACCGCGCTGGCGCTGGTGCTGCTCGGGCCGTGGCTGTTGCGCCAGCTCGAGGAATTCGCGATCGCGATCCTCGCCGGCTTTCCGGGGATGCTGTCGTGAGCCTGACGGCCGCGCCCGCGACGCGCGGCTTCAGCCTGGCGCTGTGGCGGCGCCACCTACCCTCGCTCGCGGGGCCGCTCGGCTTCGTCCTGATCCTGGCGATGGTGGTGGTGCCGCTGCCGCCCTTCGCGCTCGACATCCTGTTCACCTTCAATATCTGCTTCGGGCTGATGATCCTCCTGGCCTCGCTCTACATGGCGAAGCCGACGGATTTCTCGTCGTTCCCGACGCTGCTGCTGATGACGACGCTGCTGCGCCTGTCGCTCAACGTCGCGGCGGCGCGCGTCATCCTGCTCGACGGCTACCAGGGCGAGGACGCCGCGGGCCGCGTGATCCAGTCGTTCGGCGCCTTTGTCATCGGCGGCAACTACGCGGTCGGGATCGCCGTCTTCGCGATCCTCGTCATCATCAATTTCGTCGTCATCACCAAGGGCGCCGGGCGCATCGCCGAGGTCGCCGCGCGCTTCGTGCTCGACGGCATGCCCGGCAAGCAGATGGCGATCGACGCCGATCTCAACGCCGGGCAGATCAATCAGGAGGAGGCGACGCGCCGCCGCCTCGAAGTCGGGCGCGAGGCCGATTTCTTCGGCGCGATGGACGGCGCCAGCAAGTTCGTCCGCGGCGACGCGATCGCCGCGGTGCTGATCCTGTTCATCAACCTGCTGGGCGGGCTCGTGATCGGCGTCTGGCAGCACGAGCTGACGCTCGGCGAAGCGGGCCAGACCTATACGCTGCTGACCATCGGCGACGGCCTCGTCGCACAGATCCCGGCGCTGGTCATCTCTTCGGCGGCCGGCATCGTGGTGAGCCGCGTGTCGACCGGGGTCGATGTCGGCAACCAGATCGTCTCGCAGCTCGCGATCTTTCCCAAGGCATGGTGGCTGGCCGCCGGCATCGTCGGCCTGTTCGGCCTGGTGCCAGGCATGCCGCATCTGCCGTTTCTCGCCTTCGCCGGGCTGCTTGGCGGCACGGCGCGCTGGATCCAGCGCGAGCAGGCGCGCGCCGCCCAGGCGCCGCCGCCTCCGCCGCCGGCCGCCGAGCCGGCGGAAATCGATATCGGCGTGGTCGAGCTCGTCGAGCCGCTCGAGGTGCAGGTCGGCTACCGGCTGGTCGGCCTCGTCAGCAAGGACCGCGAGGGCGGGCTCTTGCGCCGGCTGCGCGCGGTGCGCCGCCAGGTCTCGCGCGAGTTCGGCTTTCTCGTCCCGGTCGTGCATGTGCGCGACAACCCCGACCTGCGCTCGACCGGCTACCGCATCCTCGTCTACGGCGTCGAACGGGCGGCCGGCGAGGTCCATCCCGACCGGCTGCTGGCGATGGCGAGCGGCAAGGCACTGGCCGAGATCCAGGGCCTGCCGGCCCGCGACCCGGTGTTCGGCCGACCGGCGCAGTGGATCATGCCGGCAACCGCCGAGCAGGCGCGCGCCGCCGGCTACACCGTGTTCGACGCCGCGGTGGTGATGGCGACCCATTTCGAGCGCGTCGTGCGCGACCATGTCGCCGCGCTGTTCGGCCGCGGCGAGCTCGACGCGGTGCTCGGCCATCTCAACAAGCTGGTTCCCAAGCTCGTCGACGAGCTGACGCCGAAGCTGCTGCCGCTGACCGTGGTGCACGGCGTGCTGACCAGCCTCCTCGCCGAGCAGGTGCCGATCCGCGATCTGCGCAGCATCGTCGGCGCGCTGATCGACGGCGCGGTCGCCACCCAGGAGCCGCGCGCGCTGCTCGACGCGGTGCGGCTGAAGCTCGGCGGCTACATCGTTCAGACCGTGTTCGGCGCGGTCGACGAGCTGCGCGTCATGGCGCTCGAGCCCGAGCTCGAACGGCTGCTCCAGGAGGTGCTGAAGCTGTCCTCGGGGACCGGCGCCTTCGGCATCGAGCCGGGGCTCGCCGGCGAGCTGCGCGGCACGGCAGCGACCGCGGCGGCGCGGCTCGAGGCGACCGCCGGGGTGGCGGCGCTCGTCACCCGCCCCGAGCTGCGCGACCTCGTCGCGCAGCTCCTGCAGCCGGTGCGGCCGCGGGTCTTCGTGTTCTCCTATCCCGAGATCCCGCCCGACAAGCGGATAAAGGTCGTCGAGCTGCTCGGCCGGCCGCCGGGGAAGCCGAGCGATGCCGACTGAGCCGGACCTCGAAACGCTGGAGCGGCCGGCGGAGGCGCAGGCGCCGGCGCGGCGCGGCGCCGGCGGCGGCGGCGAACGCGGCTATCGCGCGCAGCTCGACGAGGCCGAGATCATCGGCGAGTACGTGCCGGTGGTGAAGCGGCTGGCGATGCGGCTGCGCGGCCGCATGCCGGAGACGGTGCAGCTCGACGATCTGGTGCAGGCCGGGCTGATCGCCGTGCTCCGCCTCGCGCGGCACGGCGGCGTGCCGCCGCCGCCGCCCGATCCGCCGCTGCAGCGCTCGATCGTCAACGCGATGATCGACGAGGCGCGCCGCGAGGTCTGGGCGCCGGTGCGCACGGTGCGGCTCGCCAAGGCGGCCGGCCAGGCGATGCGCGCCGTCAAGTCGCGCCTCGGCCGCGACGGCAGCGACGAGGAGGTCGCCGGCGAGATGGGCATCCCGCTCGCCGAATACCATACGGTGCTGGTCGAGATCGCCGGCATCCGGATGCTGCATATCGACGAGTTCGACGAGGGCGCGGGCGACCGGCTGCAGGCGACCGACGACCAGGATGCGGTGCTCGACCGCAGCCGGCTGCTCAGCGCGCTCGCCGACTCGATCGCCGCGCTGCCCGAGCGCGAGCGGCTCGTGCTGTCGCTCTATTACGAACAGGAACTCAATATGGAGGAGGTCGGCGAGGTGCTCGGCCTCGACAAGTCGACCGTATGCCGGGTGCACGGCCGCGCGCTCCTGATGCTGCGCGCGGTGATGGCCGGCTGGCGCGGCGAGGCCGCGGCGCCGCGGCCGGGATCGGGGGATTAGCGCGTGGATTTCCTGTCTATCGTCGGCCTCGTGCTGGGCGTCGGCTCGATCATCGCCTCGATGACGCTCGACGGCGGCAATATCGGGGCGCTCCTGCAATTCTCGGCCTTTGTCATCGTCGGCGGCGGGACGCTCGCCGCGGTGCTGCTGCAGACCCCGCTCCCCATCTTCCTGCGCGGGCTCAAGATGCTCATGTGGATCTTCCTGCCGCCCAAGGACGACCGCCCCGACCAGCTGCGCCAGATCACCGACTGGCTGCGCATCGCCCGCCATCAGTTCGTGCTCGCGCTCGATCCGGTCGCCGAGCAGCAGAGCGACCCGTTCATCCGCCAGGCGCTGCGCCTCGTCGTCGACGGCATCGAGGCACCGCAGATCCGCGTCGTCCTCGAATCGAACATCCAGACCACGTCGCACGAGGAGATGGTCGCCGCCGAGATGTACGAGGCGATGGGCGGCTACGCGCCGACCGTCGGCATCCTTGGCGCGGTGATGGGCCTCATCACCGTGATGTCGCATCTCGACGACCCGTCAAAGCTGGGCGAAGGCATCGCCACCGCCTTCGTCGCGACGGTCTACGGGGTCGGCGCCGCCAATTTGTTCTGCCTGCCGGTGGCGGCGAAGCTCAAATTCCTGGTGAAGCGCCGGGTGCGCCGGCTCGAGATGATCACCGAGGGGATGATCGGGATCGCGGTGCTCGAAAGCCCGCTGCAGCTCGAGATGCGGCTGCGCAGCTTCCTCGAGCACGGCGCCGCCGAGGGCCGCGAGACCCCGGCCGACGAGCCGGCCGGCGCCCCGACCCCGGCGCCCGCCGAATGAGCGGCGCGCGGCAGCCATAACGGAGAGCGGCGATGAAGGGCCAGGAACCCGAAAAAGCCCCCAACCACGAGCGCTGGATCATCTCCTACGCCGATTTCACGACGTTGCTGCTCGCGACCTTCGTCGTCATGTACGCGGTGTCGTCGATCAATTCGTCGAAATTCCAGGAGATGGCGGAATCGTTCTCGACCGCCTTTATCGGCCGCACCAACACGATCAAGGACAGCGGCTTCTCGGCGGCCGAGAAGGGCCCGTTCAACTTCATGCCCAACCCGGTCCACCTGCCGGTCATCACCCGCGAGGAGCAGGTCAAGAACATGCCGCCGGCGCTGCGCCAGGAGCCGACCACCGGCGACCCCAACCAGAAGCCCGACAAGAACGGCAAATACGCGCCCTCCAGCGGCGCGCCGCAGCAGTCGGGCGCGACCGGCCAGGAACAGGGCCTCAACGGCCCGAACGCCGCGCTGCGCCGCCAGGTCGAGGCGCGCGTCCAGGGCCTCGACAGCGCCTACGACCAGCTCGCGAAGGCGCTCGCCGCGCTGATCGGCAAGGGCGAGGTGCATGTCTCGCTGCAGCCGCTCGGCGTCGTCATCGACATCAACGAGATGCTGCTGTTCGCCAGCGGCAAGGCCGATCTCACCCCCGACGCGCTGCCGCTGATCGACCGCATCGCCAAGATCCTCGTCGACCTGCACTACCAGATCCAGGTCAACGGCTTCACCGACAACGTGCCGATCCATACCGCCCAGTTCGATTCGAACTGGGACCTGTCGGCGACCCGCGCGATCTCGGTGGTCAAGCGCTTTGTCGCCGCCGGCATCGATCCGACGCTGCTGGTCGGCGCCGGGTTCGGCGAGTACCACCCGATCGCGCCCAACAGCTCGCCCGAGGGCAAGGCCGCCAACCGCCGCGTCTCGATCGTCGTCGTTTCGCCGATCGCCGGCGACGACCCGGAGCGCTCGCGGCTGATCGGCAGCAATGCCGAGCGGGCCGCGCCGGGCGGCGAGGCGCCGGAGGCGGGTCGCCCAGTGCTGCCGCCGAACGCGGTGCCGCCGGGCTCGCCGGTGGCGCCGCAGCGCGTGATACCTCCGGCCCCCGCCGCCGCGCTTCCCGCGGCGGCCCCGTCAGCGGCGCCGGCGGCGCCGGCGGCGTCGGCCTGGTAGGCGCGTGAACCGGCCCGAGCGGGCATGGCCAAGACCGCCAAGCGCCCGGCGAAGCCGCCGCCCAAGAAGCCCGGCATGCGGCCGGTGCTGCTGGCGGCCGGACTCGGGCTCTTCTGGTTCGTGCAGTACCAGGAGCTGGGCGGCGCCGAGGGCGACCTGCCGATGTGGAGCTATATGACGATGATCGGCGTGCGGCTGCTGGCCGATTTCGTCGGCGCCTGGGTGATCGTCTCGGCGCTGCAGCTGGCGATCGCGCTGCTCCGGCTGGCGCTCGGCTATCTGCGCATGCTGTGGCTGCAGGCCGGATGATGCGCCGGCGGATCGACATGGCCGGCGCCTCGGTGCTGCCGTTTCCGTTTCCGCCGCTCGAACGCGAGGGCGCCGCGGCGCTCGCGGCGCCGGCGCTCGGCGCGACCGACACGGCGCTGCTCGAAGCCGCTGCCGCGGTCGAGGAGGCGGCGACCGAGGACGAGGCGGCGACGCAGCTTGCCGCGGCGCGCGCCGAAGCCCGCGCCGAGGGCTTCGAGCAGGGCCTGCGGGAGGGTCGCGCTGCGGGCTATGCCGCGGGCCACGCCGAGGGCCGCGCCGCCGGCGAGGCGGCGCTTGCCGCCGAGGCGCGCCGGATCGCGGCGATCGCCGCACGGCTCGGCGAGCCGATCGCCGCGCTGGAGCAGCCGGTCGAGGAGGCGGTCGCCGCTCTGGCGCTCGAAGTCGCGCGCTGCGTGATCGGCGACGAGGTCGGCCGCTCGCGCCAGTTCCTCGTGCGGCTGGTG
This sequence comes from Allostellaceae bacterium, assembly GCA_035507475.1. Taxonomy (GTDB): domain Bacteria; phylum Pseudomonadota; class Alphaproteobacteria; order ATCC43930; family CGMCC-115725; genus DATARH01. The sequence goes on from DATJOB010000019.1 coordinate 19,997, forward strand.
CGCGAGGCGATCGCCAAGGTGCCGCTCGAGATGGGCACGCCGCGCGTCCTGCTGAACCCGGCCGATCTCGACCTGATCCGCCAAAGCGTGCCGGAGATCGAGGCCGGCAGCGCGGCGGTGGTCGCCGACGACACGGTCGAGGAGGGCGGCTGCCTGGTGGTCGCCGGCGGCGAGGCGCGGCCGCTCAAGGACCGGCGGTGGAGCACCCGCCCCGCCGATGGCGGCTCGGAGGTCAACCTGACGCTCGCCTCGCGCTGGCGCGCGGTGATGCTGACCCTGTTCGACGGCGAGGACGAATGAGCGCCGCGGCGTTCGCCGAGCGGCTGTCGGCGGGGCTCGAGCGCTACCAGGCGCGGCTGCATGCCGCCGATCGCGGGGTCAAGGTGCACGGCAGCCTGATGCGCACCGTCGGCCTGGTGATGGAGGCGCGCGGCATCCATGTGGCGATCGGCGAGCGCTGCTTCGTCGAAAGCGAGTCGGGCCGGCTGATGGCGGCCGAGGTCGTCGGCTTCGACGGCGGCCGCGTGCTGTTGATGGCCGAGGGCCACGCCGACGGGCTGGCACCCGGCGCGCGGGTGATCCCCGCCGGCCGCACGATGGAAGTCGCGGTCGGCGCCGAGCTGCTCGGCCGGGTCATCGACGGCAGCGGCCTGCCGATCGACGGCAAGGGACAGATTCGCTGCACCGACCGCATGCCGCTCTTCGGGCAGAGCATCAACCCGATGCGCCGGGCCCTCGTCGAGCAGCCGCTAGATGTCGGGGTTCGTTCAATAAATGCGTTGTTTTCGGTCGGTCGCGGCTCGCGCCTCGGGCTGTTCGCGGGAAGCGGCGTGGGGAAGAGCGTGCTGTTGGGTATGATGGCCCGGTACACGAGCGCCGATATCGTCGTGGTGGGGCTGATCGGCGAGCGAAGCCGCGAGGTCAAGGAATTTGTCGAGCGCATCCTCGGCAGCGGGGGGCTGGCGAAAGCCGTTGTCGTCGCCGCGCCGGCGAACGAGTCGGCGCTGGGGCGGGTGCACGGCGCCTATCGCGCGACGGCGATCGCCGAATATTTCCGCGACCGCGGCCATCAGGTGCTGCTGCTGATGGACTCGCTGACGCGCTTTGCCATGGCCCAGCGCGAGATCGGGCTCGCGGTCGGCGAGATCCCGGCGAGCCGCGGCTACCCGCCCTCGGTGTTCGGGCGCATCTCCTCGCTCTGCGAGCGTGCCGGCAACGGCGCCGAAGGCTCGGGGGGCATCACCGCGTTCTACACCGTGCTGGTCGAGGGCGACGACCCCAACGACCCGGTCGGCGACGCGGCGCGCTCGATCCTCGACGGCCATCTGGTGCTGTCGCGCAAGCTCGCCGATCGCGGCCATTTCCCGGCGCTCGATGTCGGCGCCTCGGTCAGCCGGGTGATGCCGGCGGTGGTACCGCCGGCGCAGATCCTCGCGACCCAGCGCTTCAAGCAGCTCTACAACCGGCTCGAGGAGAGCCGCGACCTGATCGCGATCGGCGGTTACCGCCCGGGGCACGACGCGGAGCTCGACCGGGCCGTCTCGCTGCAGCCGGCGATCAATCAGTTTCTCTGTCAGGACATGACGAACGCGGTGCGCTTTTCGGACAGCGTCGCCGCGCTCGCGCAGATCGTGGGATAGAGGGCTAGCATGGCGGGGGGACCATGGCGCGACTGGAAAAGCTGATCAGCGTCACCGGGCACAGGAGCGACGGGGCGCTGGCGACCTGGCAGCGGCTCAAGGCGCAGTGCGACGAGGCGCTGATGAAGCTGTCGCTGCTCAAGAAGCACGTCGAGCGCTACCGCGAGATGCTCAATGCCGGGCTCGGCGAGGGCATGCCGGCGATGTCGACGATGGCCTATCTCGGCTTCATCGGCCAGATCGAGGAGGTGGTGCTGCGGCAGGAGAGCGAGGTCGGCCGGCTCGAGGCGGCCTGCACCCGGCAATGGGAAGAGCTCACCGAAATCCGCCGCGAGAAGCGCACCTACGAGATCGTCCAGGAGCGCGCCGACGAGCGCGAGCTGGCGACGGCGCTGCGCCGCAGCCAGGCCGAGATCGACGATCTGCTGCAGCGGGTGAGCAAGGCGCCGTAGGCCCGGCGACCTGACGGAAAGCGGAATTTCGCGCGATGACCGACATCGACGAGGCCGCAGCGCTCGATCTTGGCGAGCCGGAGGGGGGCAGCTCCTGGCTCAAATGGGTGCTGATTGCGGTTGTCGCGCTTGCGCTTCTCGGCGGTGGCGGCGGCGCCGCCTGGTATTTCTTCATGGGCGGTCGCGACCATGCGCAGCCAAAGAAGGAGGTCGAGGCGCCGCTCCCTTATTTCCTCGACCTGAAGCCGTTCGTCGTCAGCATGCCGAGCGGCACCGGCAACTCGCATTTCGTCCAGCTCGGCATGAGCATGCAGCTGCCGCGCGCCGCCGCCGGCGACATGGTCACCGCGGTGCTGCCGGAGATCCAGGATGCGACGCGGCAGACGCTGCTGCTCTACAAGACCGAGGACCTGCAGAACCCGGAAGGCGTCAACAAGGTGCGCAAGGCACTGATCGAGCGCCTCAACGGGGTGGTGGCCCGCGTCCTCGGGCCGGACCGCATCGCCAAGATGACCGACGGGGCGAACGGCGTTTTCGTGCAGAACATCCTGTTCAGCACGCTGATCGTCGAATGACCGCAGGGTTTTGCGACAGCACCGAAATCATCGCCGCTCCCGCCGCAGGGTGCGGGCGGCCCGATCGAGCCCGGCCGAGGCGCCCGGGGCGGTATCGCCATGCCCTATGACGCGGACGGGCTCGGCTCGCTGTCGCTGACGCTGGGCATCATCGTGCTCTTTTTGTGGGGCGGCATCTGGGCGATGCGGCGGATGCGGCCCGGCATCGGGCTCGGCAGCGCCCGCGACTGCGCGATCCTGCGCTCGCTGGCGCTGGGACCGCGCGAGCGTCTGCTGGTGGTGCGGGTCGGTGCCCGGCAGCTGGTGATCGGGGTCGGCGCCGGCGCGGTCTCGCTGATCTGCGAGCTCGACGAGAAGCTGCCCGCCGCGGCGGCCGACGACCGCTTCGGCGAGGCGGTCAGAAAGGCGATGGGTCGATGGCGCGGCGGCTGATCCTTGCGTTTGCCGCGGTGCTCGGCGGTCTGGTGGTGGCCGGCGCGGCCGCGCATGCCGCCGGGATCGGCGCGCTCGACATGCGCCCCGACGGGCACGGCGGCCAGAGCTACACGGTGCCGGTGCAGATCTTGCTGCTGATGGCGGGGCTGGTGTTCCTGCCGGCGATCCTCTTAACGATGACCTCGTTCACCCGGATCATCATCGTGCTGTCGCTGCTGCGCCAGGCGCTGGGCCTGACGCAGACCCCGCCCAACCAGGTGCTGATCGGCCTCGCGCTGTTCCTGACCATGTTCGTGATGGGGCCGATCTTCTCGCGGGTCTCCGACGACGCGGTGCGTCCGCTGCTCGACAACAAGATCACCACCGAGGATGCGGTGGCGAAGGCGCAGGGGCCGTTGCGCGAGTTCATGATCAAGCAGACTCGGCGCGACGATCTCGGGCTCTTCCTCAAGCTCGCCGGCGGCCAGACCTATCCGAGC
>DATJOB010000020.1:0-3578 GCA_035507475.1 Allostellaceae bacterium
CGAGGCGGTCGATCCCGCGTATTTCAAGGTGCTGATGCGTCCGGCAGTCCGCTATGTGTCGCGTTACCCGGTCCCGCCCGCGATCCCAGAGATCGAGATGCTGATTGAAGAGCACGAGCTGATGACCCGTGTCACCCGCCAGGAGAGCGGCGAGGATGAAACGGCTGTGATCGGCGAGCTTGGAGAGGCCATCGGGCGGGTCGATGTCTTCGCCGACATCCCGGTGCTGATGGCCAAGGCGTTGGCGGACGGGCTGTCGCTCGAGGGCGCCGGCGAGGCGCTGTCGATCGGCGCCGCCGGCCTGTTCCTGCGCTCGCTGACCGGCAATCCGATGGATGTCCATCTGCACACCAGCGCCAATCTGCGCCGCTACCTGTTGAAGGTCGAGGGGCTCAGCCTGAAGAACAAGATCCTGCTGCTGCTGCTCTGGCACACCGGTCCCGAGGTGCGCAACACGCAGATGCGGATGGTGCCGCCGCCGCAGCCCGAGCCCGAGGCGGTCGCCGCGCTGCCGCCGCGCAGCCAGGAGGCGCTGCTCGACGCCATCGTCCACTCGATCTACACCCAGCCGCCGACCGACTGGACCAAGGTCACCAATCTCGGGCTGATGCGCGCCGTCCCCGAGGTCAAGGAGACGATGAACCTGGCGCAGCAATACGTGAATTGCGGCTACGACCCGGACGCGCTGATGGCGCGTCTCGCCGAGATCGTCTGCCACGACAATTTCACCGAGATGCACGCCTTCAAGCACCACCAGGCGGTGATCGAGGAGTATTACGCCACCCGCGAGCCGTGGCGCGGGATGCACCTCGTGTGCGGCTGCCAGGCGGCGGCGATCTCGTTCGGCAAGAACATGACCGTCTACGAAGAGGCGCTCGACCTCTTCCACATGGCGGCCGAATAGCCGGACCGACCTGCTCTCCGGATGGCCTGCCGGTGGCGACGCCGGCAGGCCATTCGCTTTTGCGCCGTTGCGGGCAGGGGAAGCGCCGCGGCGATCCCGCTCGGTGGCGCGAGAAGGCGGGTGATTGCGTCACCGCACTCGCAATGACAGCATGGCCGGCCAGGGACCCGCCGCGATGTACAAGCTGCTCTCGTTCGACGTTTACGGCACGCTGATGGACACGCCGCCGGTCGCGGCCAAGGCGTTTCGCGCCATCCTCGCCAAGGCCGGCGCGCCGAACGTCGATCCGGCGGCGGTCGCCGGCTACTGGGAAGAGCGCAACATCGCGCATTACTGGGAGCCGTACCGTTCCTACAAGGAAATCGGCCGGCTTTCGCTCGACGAGGCGTTTCGCCATTTCGGCATCGCCGGGGGCGATCCGGAGCTGATCCGGCATTATTTCGACGCCTTCGCCGAGCTGCGGCCTTTTCCCGACGTGCTGCCGACGCTCGACAAGCTCGCCGCCGACCATCGCATCGCGCTGGTCTCCAACATCGACGACGATCTGCTCGCCGCGACGCCGGTGCCGAAATCCGACCTGGTCTGCACCGCTCAGCGCGCCCGCGGCTACAAGCCGGACGGGACGCTGTTTCGCTATCTGATCGCCAATGCCGGGGTCGCGCTCGGCGAGATCCTGCATTCCGGCCAATCGCAGCACACCGACATGGTCGGCGGCAAACCGCTCGGCCTGACCGTCGCCTGGATCAACCGGCGCCATCTCGATCTGCATCCGTCGGTTCCCAAGCCCGACCATGTGTTTCATGACTTGACGCCGCTGCTGCCGCTCGTCGGCGGCTGATCGGACATCGCCACCAGGGAGGGTCGCCATGAACATGGATTTCACCGGCAAGGTCGCGCTGATCACGGGCGGCGGCGGCGGCATCGGCCGCGCCACCGCGCTCGCCTTCGGCAAGGCCGGCGCCAGGGTCGTCGTGGTCGACAGCGACGCGGCGGCGGGCGAGGCGACGGTCGGCATCGTCAAGCAGCAGGGCGGCGAGGCGAAATTCGTCCAGGCCGACGTCACCAAGTCGGCCGACGTCGCCCGCTACGTCAAGGAGACGCTCGACGCCTTCGGCCGGATCGACTGCTTCTTCAACAATGCCGGTATCGAGGGCGCGGTCAGCCATACCGCCGATTACGACGAGGCGATGTTCGACCGGGTGATCGGCGTCAACGTCAAGGGCGTGTTCCTCGGGATGCGCCACGTGCTGCCCGTGCTGCTCAGGCAGAAATCGGGCGCGGTGGTGAATACCGCCTCGGTCGCCGGCCTTGTCGCGACCCCCGGCATGCCGGCCTATGTCGCCTCGAAGCACGCGGTGATCGGCCTGACCAAGACCGCGGCGGGCGAGGTCGCGCGGCAGGGCGTGCGGGTCAACGCCGTCTGCCCCGGGCCGGTCGACACGCGGATGATCCACTCGCTCGAAAAGATGCTCAACCCGGACGACCCGGAGAGCGTCGGCCGCAAGTACCAGGGCGCGATCCCCTCGGGCCGCTATACGACGCCGGAGGAGATCGCCAACATGGTGCTGTTCCTCTCGTCGGACCTGGCGAGCAACATTACCGGGGCGCAATACGTCGTCGATGGCGGGCGCACCGCGACCGGCGGCGCCGTCACTCAGGCGATGCAGAACTAGCTCCTCCCCCGCTCGTCATCCTCGGGCTTGTCCGGGGGATCTACGGCTGGCGTGTCCCGTGGATGGCCCGCAAGGCGGCTTCAGCCTGCCGGCAGGGCGCCGTGGAAAGGCCGCGGAACGGGATCGGCGCTTCGGCTCAGAGCTTGTCGACCGCGTCGATGATCCCGGCCTCGGTGAGGATCTGCGGCAGCACCTTGGCCGCGCCGTTGCCGTCGTACAGCAGGTAGAGCGGCACCCCGCTGCGCCCGAAGCGCTGCAGGAAGCGGGCGATCTCCGGGTCCTGGCGGGTCCAGTCGCCCCTGAGCGCGACCACGTGATGCGCGTGGAACGCGTCGCGCACCGCGCTGCGGTCGAGCGTCGCGCGCTCGTTGACGATGCAGGTGAGGCACCAGGCGGCGGTCAGGTTGACGAAGACCGGCCGGTGCTCGGCGTTGAGCGCGGCGAGCCGCGCCGGCGTGAACGCCTGATAGGCAAGCCCGTCATGCGCGGCGGCGGTTTCGCTGGTGGTTGCGGGCGCCGGTGCCGCCGCCGGCGACAGCATCGCGAGCAGCGCCGCGGCGGCGGCGACGCCGACCAGCGCCAACCCGCCGCCCGCCTGCCGCGCCGGTGCCGCGGCGGACCGGCTGCGGCCGTAGACCCAGACCGCGAAGCCGACCAGCACCAGGCCGAACAGCGCGACGAGCGCTGCCGCCGCGTCGACCTCCTGGATCAGCACCCAGACGAGCCAGGCCGCAGTCGCGTAGAGCGGAAAGGCGAGCGCCTGCTTCAACAGCGCCATCCAGCTGCCGGGCCGCGGCAGCAGCCGCGCCAGCCCCGGCACAAAGCTCGCCGCGAGCAGCGGCGCCGCGAGGCCGGCGCCGAGCGCGGCGAAGATCGCCAGCGCCAGCGGCCACGGCGCGACCAGCGCGAGGCCGAGCGCCGCGCCCATCAGCGGCGCGGTGCACGGCGTCGCGACCACCGTCGCGAGCACGCCGGTGAAGAACGCGCCGGCGAGGCCGCCG
>DATJOB010000021.1:0-9380 GCA_035507475.1 Allostellaceae bacterium
GCGCTCGGCCGCTCCAATAGACCCGCGAGATGCAGCAAGGTCGACTTGCCGGCGCCCGAAGGGCCGACCAGCGCCACCAGCTCACCCGGCTGCAGCGTCAGATCGATGCCGTTGAGCACCGCCAAGTCGAGCCCGCCCTGGCGGAACACCTTGCGCACCGCGATCAGAGCGAGCGCGGGCCCGCTCATTCGTAGCGCAGCCCCTCGACCGGATCGAGCCGCGCCGCGCGCCACGACGGGTAGAGCGTGGCGACGAACGACAGCGCCAGCGCCATCAGCACCACCACGCCGACCTCGCCCTGGTCGATCCGCGCCGGGATGCGGGTGAAGAAATAAATCTCGGCCGAGAACAGCTCGACATGCAGCACGCTCTGCAGGAACTGGCGGATCGCCTCGAGGTTCTGCGTGATCGCGAGACCGAGGGCGAAGCCGGCGAGCGTGCCGACGACGCCGATGCTGGCGCCCGACAGCATGAAGATCCGCAGGATCATGCCGCGCGAGGCGCCCATCGTGCGCAGGATCGCGATGTCGCGCCCCTTGTCCTTCACCATCATGATCATGCCGGAGATGATGTTGAAGGCGGCGACGACGATGATCAGCGTCAGGATCAGGAACATCACGTTGCGCTCGATCTCGACCGCGTTGACGATCCCCGAATTGGCGCGCTGCCAATCGAGGATGCGCGCGTCGCCGCCGAGCGCCGCATTGATCGCGCGGCCGATCGCGGTCGAATCGTCGGCGTCCTTGACGAAGACCTCGAGGTAGTCGACCGCGCCGGGCATCTTGAAGAAGACCTGCGCCGCCGCCAGCGGCACATAGATGAAGGTGCTGTCGTATTCGTAGAAGCCGACATCGAAGAGCGCGGCGATCCGGTAGGTCTTGAGCCGCGGCATCGTGCCGAACGCGGTGTCGGTGCCCTCGGGCGAGATCAGCGTGATGCGGTCGCCGGCCTTCAGCCCGAGCTTGGCAGCCAGCCGGTCGCCGACCAGGACGCTGTCGTCGCCGAACTCGGCGAGCGAGCCGCCGACGATGTGGTCGGCGATCAGCTTGCGCGCGCGGATGTCGTCCGGCCGGATGCCGCGGACCAGCGCGCCGGCGGCGCCGGCATCGCTCGTCGCCATCACCTGGCCCTCGACCAGCGGGGTCGCGCTGACCACCCCAGGCACCGCGCGCACCTTGGCGGCGACCGCGTCGAAATCGCTGATCGTCGCGGCCGGGCCGTAGACGCCGAGATGGCCGTTGAGCCCGAGGATGCGGCCGATCAGGTCGGCGCGGAACCCGTTCATCACCGACATGACAATGATCAGCGTCGCGACGCCGAGCGCGATGCCGAGCAGCGAGAAGATCGCGATCACCGACACGAAGCCTTCCTGGCGCCGCGCCCGCAGATAGCGGAATGCGACCATGCGCTCGAAAGTGCCGAAGATCATGCGATCAATTTATCGAGCGCCGCCTCGGCCGGCAGGTCCTGGCGGTCGCCGGTGCGGCGGTTTTTGACCTCGAGCGTGCCGGCGGCGACCCCACGCGGCCCGACGATCAGCTGCCACGGCAGGCCGATCAGGTCCATCGTCGCGAACTTGGCGCCCGGCGACTCGTCCCGGTCGTCGTAGAGCACCGCGACGCCGCGGTCGCGCAGCCTGCCGTAGAACTCGTCGGCCGCGGCGACGCATCTCGGGTCGGCGGCGCGCAGGTTCACCAGCCCGACCCGGAACGGCGCCACCGCCTCCGGCCAGACGATGCCGTTCTCGTCGTGATTGGCCTCGATCAGCGCGCCGACGAGGCGCGACACGCCGATGCCGTAGGACCCCATCTCGAGCGGCACGCTGCTGCCGTCGGCGAGGCTGACGACCGCGCCAAGCGGCTTCGAGTACTTGGTGCCGAAATTGAAGATGTGGCCGACCTCGATCCCGCGCGCGCTGACGAGCTCGGCCTCCGGCACCGGGCATTTCGCCGCGTCGTGCATCTCGTCGGTCGCGGCGTAGCGCGCGGTCCACTGCCGGAAGAACGGTTCGAGGTCGGCGTCGTAATCGACGTCCTCGGCGAGGATGTCGGCGTCGAGCCAGGCACGGTCGCAATAGACCGCACTCTCGCCGGTATCGGCGAGGATCTGGAACTCGTGGCTGAGCTCGCCGCCGATCGGCCCGGTATCGGCGCGCATCGGGATCGCCTTCAGCCCCATCCGCGCGAAGGTGCGCAGATAGGCGACCAGCATCTTGTTGTAGGAGCGCTTGGCGCCGGCCGCGTCGATGTCGAAGCTGTAGGCATCCTTCATCAGGAATTCGCGGCCGCGCATCACGCCGAAGCGCGGCCGCACCTCGTCGCGGAACTTCCACTGGATGTGGTAGAGGTTCTTCGGCAGGTCGCGGTAGCTCTTGATCGAGGCGCGGACGATCTCGGTGACCTGCTCCTCGTTGGTCGGCCCATACAGCATCTCGCGCTCGTGGCGGTCGCGGATGCGCAGCATCTCCTTGCCGTAGTCGTCGTAGCGCCCGCTCTCGCGCCACAGCTCGGCGGGCTGGATCGTCGGCATCAATATCTCTTGCGCGCCGCTGCGGTCCTGTTCCTCGCGCACGATCTGCTCGACCCGCTTCAGCACCCGCAGCCCCAGCGGCAGCCAGGAATAGATCCCGGCCGAGGACTGGCGGATCATCCCGGCGCGCAGCATCAGCCGGTGCGAGACGATCTGCGCCTCGCTCGGGTTCTCGCGCAGCAGCGGCAGGAAATACTGGGACAGGCGCATAGCGACTTCTTTTATCGAATGGGCGCGCACTCTAGGCGCGGTTCACCAAGCCGTAAACGCTGATCGCCGCCCAGAACGCCTCGAGCACGACCGAGGGCAGGTTCCACTCGGCGAAGAGCGACACCATGACGAGGATCGCGCCGACGAGGTTGATCGCCGGGAACCGCCAGTCGTCGGAATTGAGCCAGCGCTGCTGGGTGGCGAAATAGCCGCCGATGAAACAGGCGACGCCGATGAGGCCGACCGCCCGGTAGAGATCGAGATGCATCGCCGGCCTTTCGCGGTTGCCGCGAGACCTTCCCGCGACCCGCGGCAACAGGCAAGATCGCGCGAATTGCCCGGGGGAAAAACGCGCGATGCTCGAAACCCTGTTCCGCCTGCGCGCCAACGAGACGACGGTGCGCACCGAACTCGTCGCCGGCGCGACGACGTTCCTGACAATGGCCTATATCGCGCTCGTCAATCCGCAGATCCTGTCGGCCGCGGGGATGGACAAGGGCGCGGTGTTCGTCGCGACCTGCCTCGCCTCGGCGCTGGCGACGCTGTTCATGGCGCTTTACGCCAACTACCCGCTGGCGCTGGCGCCGGGGATGGGATTGAACGCCTATTTCACCTACGGCGTCGTGCTCGGCCTGCATTACCGCTGGCAGGTGGCGCTCGGCGCGGTGTTCATCTCGGGCTGCCTGTTCCTCGCGCTGAGCGTGACGCGGGTGCGCGAATGGATCATCGCCACCATCCCGATGTCGCAGAAGGTCGCGATCTCGGCCGGGATCGGCCTCTTCCTGGGGATCATCGCATTGAAGGACGCCGGCATCGTCGTCGGCAGCCCCGCGACCCTGGTCACGCTGGGCAACCTGAAGGCGCCGGCGCCGCTGCTCGCGGCGGCCGGGTTCCTCGTCATGGTCGCGCTCGACCGGCGCCGCGTCCCGGGCGCGATCATCATCGCGGTGATCGGCACCGCGATGGCCGGCATCCTGCTCGACGTCTCGCCCTTCGCCGGCATCGTCAGCGCGCCGCCGAGCCTCGCCCCGACGCTGCTCGCACTCGATTTGAAGGGCGCGCTCGACATCGGGGTCGCGACGATCGTCTTCGTCTTCCTCTTCGTCGACCTGTTCGACAATACCGGGACGCTGGTCGGCGTCGCCTATCGCGCCGGGCTGGTCGCCGCGGACGGCAGCATCCCGCGCCTCGGAAGGGTGCTCGTCGTCGACTCGGCCGCCTCGATCGCCGGCTCGCTGCTCGGCACCTCGACGGTGACGAGCTATATCGAGAGCGCGGCCGGCGTCCGCGCCGGCGGGCGAACCGGGCTGACCGGTGTTGTCGTCGCGCTGCTCTTCCTGTTGACGCTGTTCTTCGCGCCGCTCGCCCAGTCGGTACCCGAATACGCGACCGCGCCGGCGCTGCTGTTCGTCGCCTGCCTGATGGCCCGCGGCTTTGCCGAGCTCGACTGGGACGATGTCACCGAATATGCGCCGGCGGTGGTGACCGCGATCACCATGCCGCTCACCTTCTCGATCGCCAACGGGATCGCCTTCGGCTTCATCACCTACGCGGCGGCAAAGCTGCTTTCGGGGCGCTGGCGCGAGGCGAGCCCGTCGCTGGTCGTGCTGGCGGCGGTTTTCGTCGTCAAATACGCCGCGTTCTAAGCAGAAACCGCGTGACGCCGCGCGCGGTTTCTGCTTAAGCTGACGGCAACAGCACCGTGCATGGGCAAAACGCCCGGCCCGAGTTCAGGGAGGTTGAAAGAGCGCGCTCGGCGACGCCGATTCGCGCTCGGCCAAGGGTCCCACAATCGCAGGCAGGGCGCGTCCCTGCCTATTTTTTATGCGGGCCGAGAGGCAGCGCCCGCTTTCAGGCGCGCAATCGAAGCAGGGATTTCGCGGTTGCCTCGCGACGGCGGGTGGGTATCCTGCGCGCCTTCCACCAAAGCGGCGACACGGCGACCACGCGAGGACGGCGAAATGGCTAACACGCACGGCTGGCATTTCTTCATGAACCCGGGACCGACCAACATCCCGGACCGCGTGCTGCGTGCGATGGACCGCGGGACGATGGACTTCACCGGCGCCGCGTTCAAGGCGATCGCCGAGGAATGCTTTGCCGGCCTCAAGCGCATCTTCAAGACCGACGAGGCGATCCTCGGCTACGCGGCGACCGGGCACGGCGCCTGGGAAGCGGCGCTCGTCAACCTGTTCTCGCCGGGCGACAAGGTGCTGATCCCGGAGACCGGCTACTTCTCGGTGAACTGGGGGCTGCGCGCCGAGGCCTTCGGCCTGTCGGTCGAGACGCTCGCCAACGACTGGCGGCGCACCGTCGACCCGGCGCGGCTCGAAGCGCGCCTGCGCGAGGACAAGAACCACGAGATCAAGGCGGTGCTCGCGGTCCACAACGAGACCTCGACCGGCGTCGTGCATCCGATCGCGGCGATGCGCCAGGCGATCGACGCGGCGAAGCACCCGGCGCTGTTCTGCGTCGACGTGATCTCCTCGCTCGGCTCGATGGATTTCCGGATGGACGAATGGGGCGTCGACGTCGTCGTCGTCGGCTCGCAGAAGGGGCTGATGCTGCCGACCGGCATGGCGTTTACCGGGGTCAGCGCCAAGGCGCTCGCCGCGAACGCGGCCGCCAAGCTGCCCCGCGTCTACTGGGACTGGCAGCGCCTGCTCGGCCAGGGCGGCCACCAGGGCTATTGGAACGGCACCATCCCGGTGCACTTCTTCTACGGGCTGCGCGAAGCGCTGCGCATGCTCGAGGAAGAAGGCCTCGACAACGTGTTCGCGCGGCACCACCGGCTCGGCGAAGCGACGCGCCGAGCGGTGCGGACCTGGCGGCAGAATGACGGGCCCGAGCTGTTCTCGATCGACCCCGCCGGCCAGTCGGATTCGGTGACCGGCGTGCTGCTGCCCGATGGCTGCGACGCGGACAAGCTGCGCGAGGTCTGCCTCGACCGGTTCAACGTCTCGCTCGGCGGCGGGCTCGGTGCGTTGAAGGGCAAGCTGTTCCGCATCGGGCACATGGGCGAGCTCAACGAGGCGATGGTGCTGGGCGCCCTCGCCGCGGTCGAGATGGCGCTGGAGCTCACCGGCGTGCCCCACGGCAAGGGCGGCGTCCTCGCGGCAATGGAATATCTCGCCGACGCGACATAAGAATAACCCAAATCAACCTTGCCGTTTTCGACTAAACCTGCCCTTTATCGAATTAGGACTGATGCGGGGAACCGGCCTTTCCTTTTGATGTTTGCGACGGGAACTTGTAATCCCCGAAAGGATCAGGCTGTGAAACCCTTCGTTGTAGCAGCGGCGTTCTCGCTGCTGGCGATTCCTGCCCTTGCGCAGACCTCCACGACGGTGACGACAACCACGATCGCGCCGGCCGAAGAGAGCCAGATGCACGAGTACATCGTGCGCGAGCATCGCGCGCCGATCGCGCCGCCGGCCGGCTTTGTCGTGAACATGGGCGCGGTGCTGCCGCCATCGGTCGAGCTCTACAGCTTCCCGCCCGACCGTCATTGGACCTACGAGTACGCGACGATCGGCGACCGCACGGTGCTGGTCGATCCGGACACCCGCCGGATCGTCCGCATCCTGCCGTAACGACGGCCGCGAGCATGACGCCGCCCGCGGCGCCCCAGCCGGGCGTTGCGGACGGCGATCTGCGCCGCGCGGCATGCGGTTGCGTTGACGGGAGGCGCCGGGTATAACGCGCGGCCTTGCGAGGACCGAGCGCGATGAAAGACGGCATCCATCCCGATTACCATGAAATCAACATCCTGATGACCGACGGCAGCTCGTACAAGACGCGCTCGACCTACGGCAAGGCGGGCGACACGCTGCGCCTCGACATCGATCCCAAATCGCATCCGGCCTGGACCGGCGGCCAGCAGCGCCTGCTCGACACCGGCGGCCAGCTCGCGCGCTTCAACAAGCGCTTCCAGGGCTTTGGCCTGAAGCGCTGAAGCCCGCCGGAAGGCGCGGCGCCGGCGCTTTCCGTCACCTCGCCGGCACATCGCAGGCCTGGTGGCGCCGGGCCGCGCCGCTCCAGGAAGCGCGTGCAAGGGTTCAAGAGCAGCCGAAGCACTCGCGCGATCGCCTGCTTGAAAGCCGCGTTGGGATACCTAAATCAACTCTGCGCGAACGCCCATTCCGGGGTCGCGCATTGCAATTGGCGCTGGGCCGACTGGCCGGCGCCGCAATCCATGTTGCTCGATGGAGGATATGGTCATGGATCGCTTTGATTTCTCTCCGCTGTTCCGTTCGACGATCGGTTTCGACCGGCTCGCCCGCCTGGTCGATAGCGCCACGCGCTTCGACACCGCCGGCGCCCCGACCTACCCGCCCTACAACATCGAATCGACGGGCGACGACTCCTACCGCCTGACGATGGCGGTGGCCGGGTTCTCGCGCGACGAGATCGACCTCACCGTCGAGAAGAACTCGCTGGTGATCGCCGGCAAGGCGCAGAAGGAGGACGAGGAGACGGCCGGCCGCTATCTGCATCGCGGCATCGCCCGGCGCGCCTTCGAGCGCCGGTTCAGCCTGGCCGACCACATCAAGGTCACCGGGGCGAGCCTCGACAACGGCCTGCTTCATGTCGACCTGGTCCGCGAGGTGCCCGAGGAGGCGAAGCCCCGCCAGATCAAGATCGGCGAGGCCGCGCCGAAGCAGGTGGAGCAGCAGAAGGCCGCCTAACCCGGACCCTTCGTCATGGCCGGACGCGATCCGGCCGCCCAGACCCGCGGGTGAATCTGCGGGCGGCGGCAGGATCGAAAGCGAAACGCCCCCGGAAGACCGGGGGCGTTTTTGCTGCCTTGGCAAGCGGGCCTACAGCCCGCCCTGGCGGACGATGAAATCGACGACCGTGTCGACCCCCTCGCCGCTCTTCAAGTTGGTGAAGACGAGGGGCCGCTCGCCGCGCATTTTTCGGGCATCGCGTTCCATCACCTCGAGGCTCGCGCCCACCAGCGGCGCCAGGTCGATCTTGTTGATGATCAACAGATCGGAGCGGGTGATCCCTGGCCCGCCCTTGCGCGGGATCTTGTCGCCCGCAGCGACGTCGATGACGTAGATCGTGATGTCGGCGAGTTCCGGCGAGAAGGTCGCGGCGAGGTTGTCGCCGCCGGACTCGATCAGGATCAGGTCGAGGCGCGGGAAGAGCCGGTTGAGCTCGGCCACCGCGGCGAGGTTGATCGAGGCGTCCTCGCGGATCGCGGTGTGCGGGCAGCCGCCGGTCTCGACGCCGCGGATGCGCTCCGGCGCCAGCGCGCCGCTGCGGGTGAGGAATTCGGCGTCCTCGCGGGTGTAGATGTCGTTGGTGATCGCGACGATCTCGAAGCGCTCGCGCAGGCGCTTGCACAGCCGGTCCATCAGCGCGGTCTTGCCCGACCCGACCGGCCCGCCGATGCCGAGGCGGAGCGGTCCCCGCTCGCCGGTGAAATCTGCGCTCATGAGCGGAACAGCCTCGAATATTGCGTCTCGTGCGCCATCGAGGCGAGCTCGGCGGCGAAGCTCGCGCCGCCGAACGCGGCCGGCTCGCGGGCAATGGCGGCCGCGGCCGCGGCGCCGATCGCCGGCTCCAGCGCGGCGAGGATGCGCTGCCCGTCGCTCTGCCCGATAAGGCCGAGCCGCAACCCCGCCGACATCAGGTTCGCCGCGAGCGCCTGGAGGTAGGCGACGAGCGCGTCGGCCAGCGCGACCCCGGCGCGTGCCGCCGCCGCGCCGAACGCCGCGGCGTAACAGGCCCCCTCATCGGTCTCCGGGATGCGCCGGGAGCCAGCGACCGGCGCCGAGGACGCAGGAAGGTCAGGATCCCACGCCGCCCGGTAAGCCGTCAGGAACGCCGCGCCCTGTTGCGCCGATTCGAGCGCCAGCTCGGCGGTCGCACGGTAGGCGCAGCCGCGCCGATGCGCCTCGGCGACCGCCTCCGCGTCGGCGTCGGCCGCGGCCCGGTAGGCCTCGCACAACAGGTCGGCATCGATCCGTCCGCTGCCGCGGACGACGATCGCGGCAATCCAGGTTTCGAGGCTGGCCCGGTCGCGCACCGTGCCGTCCTCGGCCGCGGCCTCGATACCGTGCGAATAGCTGAACGCGCCGGTCGGAAACGCGGGCGACGACCAGGCGAGGAGCCGGTAGAGCGCGCTCATCGCTCAGTGTCCGTGGCCATGGTCATGCCCGTGGCCGTGGCCGTGGTCGTGGCCCTGCTCGGCTCCCGCGTAAGCACCGGTCTCCGGATCGAACGGGGCGGCGAGCCGCGTCACCCGGCCGCCGAGCCCCTCGATCATGTCGGCGATGACATGGTCGTCGCGGATGCGCAGCCGCCCCTCCAGCGCCTGCACCGGCAGGTGGCGGTTGCCGAGATGCCAGGCGAGCCGAAGCAGGTCGGTCGGCGTGTCGGCGATGATCTCGAGCACCCGCTCGGCGGCGGCGCAGACCCGGACATAGGCGCCGTCGTCGAGCTCGAGGCCGTCGCCGTCGGCGAGATGGCGGACGCGCGGCAGGTCGAGCAGGAACGGGTTGCCGCTGTCGGCGACGAGGCGCAACCGCCGGCGGTGGCGGTCGACAAAGGCCAGGGTGACGCTGTCGCCCGCCGCGTCTTCCGGCCAGTGCCCCGCTTTATGGACCGCGATCGCCCGCCGCATGCCCCAA
>DATJOB010000022.1:0-7926 GCA_035507475.1 Allostellaceae bacterium
GTCGACGACCTTCTTGTAATCGGCCTTCGGCACCGCATCGAGCTCGCCCGTCGAGGAATTGTCGATCAGGTCGAAGAGCCGCGGGAAGGAGTCGCAGAGGTTGAAGCACCGCCGGCAGGTGTGACAGATGTCGAACACCCGCTCCATCTCCGCTTCGGTCTTCTCGCGGTCGATAAAGTCCGGGTCTTCCCAAGCCAATACGTGTCGGGTCGGGGCTTCCAGGCTGCCTTCGCGCATGGCTGTCCCTTTTGCTGCCTGCGGGCGCTTTAACTACGAGGGGCGCGGAAGTTCGGCTCCCGCGCCCCTGCTCCCGTCGGCGAAAAAGTCCGGGTTAGAGCGTGTCGAGGGCGCGCTGGAAGCGTCCGGCATGCGAGCGCTCGGCCTTGGCCAGCGTCTCGAACCAGTCGGCAATCTCGTCGAAGCCCTCTTCGCGCGCAGTCCGCGCCATCCCCGGATACATGTCGGTGTATTCGTGGGTCTCGCCGGCCACCGCCGCCTTCAGGTTCGCCGCGGTCTCGCCGATCGGCAGCCCGGTCGCGGGGTCGCCGACCTCCTCGAGGTATTCGAGATGGCCGTGCGCATGGCCGGTCTCGCCCTCGGCGGTCGAGCGGAAGACGGCCGAGACGTCGTTGTAGCCTTCGACGTCGGCCTTTTGCGCGAAATAGAGATAGCGCCGGTTCGCCTGGCTTTCGCCGGCGAAGGCCGCTTTCAGGTTTTCCTCTGTCTTGGAGCCCTTAAGGGAAGCCATTCCGACCCTCCTTTGCTGTCCGGTGGGGGATGAAACCGATCTGTTGCTGGCGCGTCTTTATGGATCGGGCGAGATGTCGAGTCAAGCCAATACTAGAATTATTCTAAAGTGCTCGCCTGCGTCGGTTGCCGGCGCACCCGGATGATCACGTCGACGCGGCTGATCTCGGTGCCCGCCGGGGCATGCGGCAGCTGCCCGACGCTGACCGCGGCGCCTGGGATGTCCTGCAAGAGCCCGGTCGATTCGCAGAAGAAATGGTGGTGGTCGTCGATATTCGTGTCGAAATAGGACCGGCCCGGCTCGACCACGACCTCGCGCAGCAAGCCCGCGGCGGTGAACTGGTGCAGCGTATTGTAGACCGTCGCCAGCGACACGCGCACCCGCGCGCCCGTCGCCTCGCCGTGCAGCTGCTCGGCCGTCACATGGCGTTCGGCGCAGTCGTATAGGAGGCGCGCCAGGGCGAGCCGTTGGCGCGTCGGCCGGAGCCCGGCGGCGCGCAGCCGGTCGACGAGTTCCGCATGTGGCGCACGCGTGTCCATGCCCCAGATATAGGTGCAGGCGGCCGGAAAATAAAGCGTGCCGGCGGGGCGCCGCTCAGTCGCCGGTGATCAGCCGGTCGACCAGCTCCCGCACCGTCGGGATGTAGCCGTTGGCGTAGAACGGGTCGGAGGCGAATTT
This sequence comes from Allostellaceae bacterium, assembly GCA_035507475.1. Classification (GTDB taxonomy): domain Bacteria; phylum Pseudomonadota; class Alphaproteobacteria; order ATCC43930; family CGMCC-115725; genus DATARH01. The sequence goes on from DATJOB010000022.1 coordinate 1,427, forward strand.
GTAGGCGTTGTGGCCGGCGAACATCAGCTCGGATTCGACGTCGTCCGAGTGGCAGATCTTCTGCAGCGTCTTCTGGATGCAGAAGCTGCGCGGGTCGGCCTTCTTGCCGGTCGTGCCCTGCTCGTTCTGCGCCCAGTTCGAGAACTGGCAGGCGCTGAGGCAACCCATGCAGTTGATCTGGTCGGTGCGGATCGAGAAGGCCTGCTGCGGCGTGACGAAGACCAGCGTCGAATCGGGAGTGCGCAGCGCCTCGGTAAAGCCTTCGGCGACCCAGCGCTCGGCGTTGCTGCGATCGGACGCGGTGAGGTAGACGGTGCGGTGGCGCGCGCCGACGCGGAACTCCGCGACATGCTCGCCGACCGGCTCGACCGCGTAGGCGACCTGATGCTCGGCACGCTGCTGCAGCTCGTCGAGGAACCGGTTGCGCACCGCCGAGGAATAGAAACCGGTCGGGCTGAAATGGTTGAGGAAGACGTCGCCCTCCTTGAGCGTCAACAGCTTGCGCTTCCACGCTTCGGAGATCGGGCTTTCCTGGGTAAGCAGCGGCCGGGTGCCGAACTGGAACGCGACCGGCGCGACCTCGGGGTCGCCGATCCAGTGTTCCCAGTCGCGCAGATACCAGACGCCGCCGGCCATGAAGATCGGCGTCGCCTCGAGCCCGAACTCGCTCATCAGGCTGCGCAATTCGCGCACCCGCGGATAGGCCGGTTCCGGGACTTCGGGATTTTCGCTGTTCGACAGCCCGTTATGGCCGCCGGCGAGCCACGGGTCCTCGTAGACGACCCCGCCGAGCCAGTCGCGGAACTTGTGGTAGGCGCGCTTCCACAGCGCCCGGAACGCCCGTGCCGACGAGACGATCGGGTAGTAGTAGACGCCGTAGCGGGCGCAGATCTCGGCGATGCGGTACGGCATGCCGGCGCCGCAGGTGACGCCGTGGATGAGGCCGCGCGCGCTTTCGAGGACGCCGTGCAGCACCTGCTCGGCGGCCGCCATCTCCCACAGCACGTTCATGTGGATGCGGCCCTGGCCGCCCGACCTCTCATGCGCCACGCGGGCCTGATGGATCCCGCCGGCGATCGCGTAGGCGATCAGCTCCTCGTGGCGCTCGCGCCGTGTGCGGCCGTGATAGATCTGCGGGATCGGCAGGCCGCCATCGTCGTAGCTGTCGGCGTTGACGCCGGAAAACGTGCCGACCGCGCCCGACGCCGCCCAGGCGCCCGAGCTCTCGCCGTTCGATACCGAGATGCCCTTGCCGCCCTCGACGAGCGGCATCACCTCGCGGCCCGAAATGACCAGGGGGACAAGCGGTCTCACGTCGATGCTCCGCGGCGCGCGCCGGACGGCTCCCCAGCCGCCGTACGGTCTGCCATCGGCGATATTATATCGGGAGCGTCGGAGAAAACGGAAGCGACGCCCCAACCGAACAATTGCCGAGCCCGCGCCGCGTCGTTGACGGTGTAGGCGAGCAGCGGATAGCCGGCGGCGACGACCTCGCGCGCCACCCCGGCGTCGAGCTCGCGCTCCCCGGCATGGATCGTCGCGCAGCCGAGCTCCTCGGCGATCGCGGCCCAATCCGCCGGGATGCGGCGGAACAGCATGCCGCGTGGCACCGCCGGCGCGAGCGCGGCCGCGGCGGCGACCGCCTCTGGCAGAAAGCTCGAGATGAGAACCGGGGGAAGGCTGCCGGCGCTGCGGGCGAGCACGGCCGCAACCGCTTCCGCGGTGGCGCGCTCCAGGCGGTGCTCCGCCTTGATCTCGACATTGGCGCCGAGGCCGAGCACGCGGCAGCAGTCGAGCGCCGCCTCGAGCGTCGGGATCGTTTCGCCGGCGAAGGCGGGGCCGAACCACGAGCCGGCATCGAGCGCGCTCAGCGCGGCGAGCGGCAGCCGCGAGATGCGGCCGCGCCCGTTGCTGGTTCGGTCGAGCCGGTCGTCGTGGCAGATCACCGGCATGCCGTCGGCGGTCAGCCGCACGTCGAACTCGACCCAGCCGCAGCCGAGCGCGCGCGCGGCGCGGAAGCCGGCGAGCGTGTTTTCCGGCGCATGGGCCGCCGCGCCGCGATGGCCGATCACCGGCGGAAGCTCCAACCCTTCCAGCAAATGCGTCTCCCGAACGTTCGTGGCCGGGCTTGGCCCGGCCATCCACGACATTTCCGCAAATTCGCTCGTGGATGCCCGGCCGCAAGGCCGCGCACAAACGATGGAGGACGGCCCGGCGCTATTTCGCTGCGGCGCCCGCCGCCGCCGGCTGGTCCGCCTGGCGGCGCTGGCTGCCGAGATCCTCGCCGGTGGCCTGGTCGACCTGGCGCATGCTGAGCTTGACCTTGCCGCGGTCGTCGAAGCCCAGCACCTTGACCTTGACCGTATCGCCGACCTTGACCACGTCGGCGACCTTGCCGACCCGCTGCTGGGCGAGCTCGCTGATATGGACGAGCCCGTCGCGCGAGCCGAGGAAGTTCACGAAGGCGCCGAAATCGACGACCTTGACCACCTTGCCGTTGTAGATCTGCCCTTGCTCGGGCTCGGCGACGATGCCGCGGATCCATTCGATCGCGGCCTTCGACGCGTCGGCGTCGACCGCGGCGATCTTGATCGTGCCGTCGTCCTCGATGTCGACCTTGGCGCCGGTCGTCTCGGTGATCTCGCGGATCACCTTGCCGCCCGAGCCGATGACCTCGCGGATCTTGTCCTTCGGGATGGAGATCGTGGTGATCCGCGGCGCGTTCTCGCTGACCTCCTCGCGCGCGCCGGTCAACGCCTTGGCCATCTCGCCGAGGATGTGGGCGCGGCCGTCCTTCGCCTGGTCGAGCGCGATGCGCATGATCTCCTCGGTGATCGAGGTGATCTTGATGTCCATCTGCAACGCGGTGACGCCGCGATCGGTGCCGGCGACCTTGAAGTCCATGTCGCCGAGATGGTCCTCGTCGCCGAGGATGTCGGAAAGGACGGCGAAGCCCTCGTCCTCCTTGATGAGCCCCATCGCGATGCCGGCCACCGGACGCGCCAGCGGCACCCCCGCATCCATCAGCGACAGCGAGGCGCCGCACACCGAGGCCATCGACGACGAGCCATTCGACTCGGTGATCTCCGAGACGACGCGGATCGTGTAGGGGAAGCTCTCCTTCGGCGGCAGCATCGGGTGCACCGCGCGCCAGGCGAGCTTGCCGTGGCCGATCTCACGCCGGCCGGGCGAGCCCATCCGGCCGGCCTCGCCGGTCGAGTAGGGCGGGAAATTGTAGTGCAGCATGAAATTCTGCCGGTATTCGCCCTCGAGCGCGTCGATGATCTGCTCGTCCTGGCCGGTGCCGAGCGTCGCGACGACGAGCGCCTGGGTCTCGCCGCGGGTGAACAGCGCCGAGCCGTGAGTGCGCGGCAGGATGCCGACCTCGGCGGTGATCGGCCGCACCGTCTTGGTGTCGCGGCCGTCGATCCGCGGATCACCGCGCAGGATCGCGCCGCGCACGATCTCCTTTTCGAGGTCCTTGAAGAACTTGCCGGCAAAGGTCTGCTTCGCCGCATCGTCGGCGTATTTCGCAAGCGCCAGGTGTTTCGCGGCATCGAGCTGGTTGGAGCGCTCCTGCTTGCCGCGCTCGCGATAGGCGGCGTCGAGCGGTCCGGCGAGCAGCTCGCGCAGCTCGGCCTCAAGCGCCGCCTTCTCGGGAAGCGGGGCGGCCATCGGCCAGGGCTCCTTGGCGCAAGTCTCGGCGAGCTGGATGATCGCCTCGATGACCGCCTGGAAGCCCTTATGGCCGAACGTCACGGCGCCGAGCATGACCTCCTCGGACAGCTCCTGCGCCTCCGATTCCACCATCAGCACGCCTTCCGTCGTGCCGGCGACGACGAGGTCGAGCTGCGAGCGCTCGAGGTCGGCGGCGGTGGGATTGAGCACGTACTGGCCGTCGACATAGCCGACCCGCGCGCCGCCGATCGGCCCCATGAACGGAATCCCCGACAGGGTCAGCGCCGCAGAGGCGCCGACCATCGCGACGATGTCCGGGTCGTTTTCGAGATCGTGGCTCAACACCGTGCAGACGACCTGCGTCTCGTTGAGGAAGCCCGGCACGAAGAGCGGCCGGATCGGCCGGTCGATCAGCCGCGAGACCAGCGTCTCCTTCTCCGACGGACGGCCCTCGCGCTTGAAAAAGCCGCCGGGAATCTTGCCGGCGGCGAAGGTCTTTTCCTGGTAGTTGACGGTCAGCGGGAAGAAATCCTGCCCGGCGCGTGCCGTCTTCGCGGCGACCGCGGTGCACAGCACCGTGGTCTCGCCGTAGGTGGCGAGCACCGCGCCGTCGGCCTGGCGAGCGACCTTGCCGGTCTCCAGCACCAGGCGGCGACCGCCCCAATCCAATTCCTTGCGATAAACCTGAAACATTCTCATTCATCCTTTGCGTACAGGCGGCAGCCCGCGCGGCGGCGGATTCCGCCGCGTGCTGCCAGCGTCTCTTATGCGGCCCCTCTGGCCGCGGTTCGGTGAAGTCATCGACCCCGCCATCGGCACCAACCGCGTCCCGCGAGGGACGCCGGTCGAAAAGCGCGAGACGGGTCCGTCAAGGGCTCAACGCCGCAAGCCGAGGCGCCCGATCAGCGTCTCGTAGCGTGATGCGTCCGCCCGCTTGAGATAATCGAGCAGGCGCCGGCGCTGGCCGACCATGACGAGAAGGCCGCGCCGGGAGTGAAAATCCTTGCGGTGCGTGCCGAGATGGTCGGTCAGGTTCCGGATGCGCTCGGACAGGATTGCGACCTGCACCTCGGGCGAACCGGTGTCGCCGGACGTCACGGCATACTCGGAGATGAGCGCCTGCTTGCGCTCGGCGGTGATCGACATCGCAATCAGTCCTTCATTTGGTGATTGATCATCCGCACCGGAAGGAGGCGGCCGTTCTCGATGCGCGCCAAGCCGACCAGAAGCTGGCCGTGGCGCGCGCCGACGATCGTGCCGTCGTCAAACCGGTCGAGGCGATCACCTCCGCCGCCGGCCAGCGCAAGCGCTTGCCCGTGGCGGAGCCGGGCCGCCTCGTCCGCCGTCAGCAGCAGGGCCGGGATGTCGTCCAGCGCCGCCTCGATCGGCAGTAGATGCCCGGAAGCGAAAAGACTATGCCCAAGCGTCGTCGCCAAATCCAGCGAAATCCCTTGGTCTTCGGTGAAGCGGCCGACCGCGGTGCGGCGCAGCGCGACGATATGGCCGTAGGTTCCGAGCGCTTCGGCGAGGTCGCGGGCAAGCGCGCGGATATAGGTGCCCTCGCCGACGGTCGCCGCGAAATCGGCATGGTCGGGGTCGGCCACGGCGACGAGCGCGAGCTCGGCGATCTCGACGCGCCGCTCGGCGAGCACCGGGGCCTGCCCGGCGCGGGCCAGCGCATAGGCGCGGCGGCCCGCCACCTTGATCGCCGAATAGGCCGGTGGCCGCTGCGAGAGGGGGCCGGTGAAGCGGGGCAGCAGCGCCTGGATCGCCGCGCTGTCGGGACGCGCCGCGCTTTCGGCGACGACGGCGCCCTCGCTATCCTCGGTGTCGGTGGCGATCCCCCAGCGGATGCGGAAACGGTAGCGCTTGGTCGCCTTGGCCACAAAGCCGACGGTCTTCGTCGCCTCGCCGAGCGCGACGGGCAGGACGCCGGTCGCCAGCGGGTCGAGCGTCCCGGCATGCCCGGTCTTGAGGCCGGTGGCGCGGCGCAGCCGTTCGACAACCCGGTTCGAGGTGATCCCGCCCGGCTTGTCGATGACCAGCCAGCCGTGGCGGCTCGGCTCATCCGCCATTCTTGTCTTGCAGGTCGCGCTCGACCGCCTCGCCGTTGAGCAGCGCGGCGATGCGCTCGGCGCTGTCGAAGGCGCCGTCGAGCGCAAAGCTCAGCTGGGGAACCCGGCGGAGCCGGACCGCGCGCGCGACGCGGCCCTGCAGATGCGGCGCGCTGCGCCGCAGCCCGGCGATGATGTCCGCGGCGTTGCCGCCGCCGAGCGGCATGACGAAGGCCTTGGCATTGCGCAAATCGGGGCTGACCTGCACCTCGGTCACGGTGATGTTGGCGTCGTAGAGCGCCGGGTCGTGCAGCTCGCCGGGCCGCAGCATCTGCGCCAGCGCGTGACGCAGCTCCTCGCCGACGCGCAGTTGCCGCTGGCTGCGCCCGGCGGGTTCCTCGGATGGGGGTCGCGGCATCGCGGCTTTAACACCGTCTCGCGTCGTTCGAGGCGCGGCGCGCGGCGCTGCTCCTCGGCGTGACGGCGGCTCTTGCTGGCATCAACTTGTCATCCTGAGGGGCGCCGGCACGGCGCATCTCGAAGGATACGGCTAAAGCGCCCGGGCGACTTCCTCGACCTCGAAGCATTCGATCGTGTCGCCGACCTGGATGTTCTCGTAATTCTCGAAGGCCATGCCGCACTCGTAGCCGTCGCGCACCTCGCGCACCTCGTCCTTGAAGCGCTTCAAGGTCTTGAGGCTGCCCTCGTGGATCACGACGTTGTCGCGCAGCAGCCGCACCTTGGCGCCGCGGCGGACCACGCCATCGG
>DATJOB010000023.1:0-3106 GCA_035507475.1 Allostellaceae bacterium
CGCGGCGAGGCACGCCCTCGACACGGTGATCTGGTATCCCGCCGACGCGAGCATCGACCCGACGACACCGCCCACCGCCACGGCCGGGGAACCGACGATCTTCCAGGCGGACGGTGCGATCGCCGATGCCGCGCTTGCGCCGGCTCCGGCCCGTTTTCCGGTGATCCTGCTGTCGCACGGCAACGGCGGCACCGCGCAGTCGCTCTCTTGGTTTGCCGCCGGGATGGCGGCGCGCGGATACATCGTCGCCGGGGTCAATCATCCGGGCAACTCCGCGCTCGAGCCGAAGACCGTGCAGGGCTCCACGCTCTGGTCGCAGCGCGCCCGAGATCTGAGTGTCGTGCTGGATGCGCTGCTTGCAGACGCACCATTCGCCCGGCGTCTCGATCCGGCGCGCGTCGGCGCAGCCGGCTACTCGCTCGGTGGCTATACCGTGATCGCGCTCGCGGGCGGCATCGCTGCACCGGCCGTGTTCGGGATCTCGTGCGGTGGCTGCAAACCGCCGCCCGAGTTTCCCGATCTGGTCGAGCGCACCGAGGCGCTGAGGCGCGCCGATCCCGCCTGCGCCGCGGCATTGCGAGACGTCCGGGCTTCGGTGCGCGAGCCGCGCGTGCGCGCCGTGTTCGCCATCGCGCCCGGCCTCGCCCAGGTCGTGACGTCCGAGAGCTTGGCGGCGATCACGCTCCCCGTGGCGATCGTCGCCGGCGCCGGCGACACGGTCGTGCCGCCGGAATTCAACGCCAAGGTCTATGCCGCCCAGATCCCGCACGCCGAGCTGACGATCGTTCCAGGCGCGGTCGGCCATTTGACCTTCGTCGACCTGTGCACCGCGGCGGGACGCATCACCGCACCTCGCCTGTGCGTCGACGCGCCCGGCGTCGACCGCGCCGCCATCCACGCCGCGACGATCGCGCACGCGACGGAATTCTTCGGCGCAAACCTCAGATAGGCCGTACCGCCGCACCCAAGCGATGCGCGGCGGTTGCTGCAGTTGACATAACTCTACATATATCGACAATAACCCCCATGCCGCGTCGACCGAACACCTCGCATCAGACACGGGCGCTGTTGGCGGCCTTGCTCGACCGGCCGCAGGCATGGCGGCACGGCTACGGACTCTCGAAGGAGACCGGGCTGAAGTCCGGCACCCTCTACCCGCTGCTCATGCGCCTGAGCGAGCAAGGCTTCCTCGAGGCGAGCTGGCAGGACGCCGAGCGGCCGGGCCTGCCGCCGCGCCACGTCTATCGGCTGACGCCGACCGGCCTCGCCCTCGCGCACGAGCAGACGCGCGCCGCGCCGCCGATCGCGCGCGATCGCGGCGGCGTCGTGGCATGACCGCCGCGCCGCACCGCCTGCGGCGCTGGGCGGTGGCGGCCGTGGATCATGCCGCGCGCGTGCTGCCGCCGACGCACCGCGAGTGGGCCGAGGCGATGCGCCGCGAGCTCGATCACATCGAGGACGATCGCGCCGCGTTGCGTTGGGCAATCGGCTGCGTCCTGTCGAGCTACCGGGCGCGGCTGCCGGCCCTGCCCCGCCTTCCGGCACCGGTCCAGGCCGTCGCGGCGCGGATCGGCGCACCGGTCCGAACCATCGTCGCCCTGGTGCGCGGCCCCAGTTGGCTGTTGGCCCTGTTGCTCGCGATGCTGGTCGGGCTGGGCGTCGTCGACTGGCGCCCGTTCGTGCTGACGCGCGACAATTTGTTCGATCTGTATCAGACGACGGCGCCGTCCGCGCTGGGCGCCGACAAGGTCGTGGTGGTCGAGATCGACGAGGCGAGCCTGACCGCGCTCGGCCAGTGGCCGTGGTCGCGCGCCGTCGAGGCCGCGCTGACGCGCCGCCTGACCGAGGCCGGCGCGGTCGTCGGCTTCGACCTCGTGTTCGCCGAGCCCGATCGTCTGTCGCCGAGCCGGCTCGCACGGGCGCTCGACTATGTCGACCCGGCGCTGGCGCGCGCGCTCGCGGCGGCGCCGGACACCGACCAGCTGTTCGCGCAGGCGATCGGCGAGGGGCGCGTCGTCCTGCCCTTCTTCATCGATCGCGCCGGCGCCGGCGCGGTTCCGATCACGCCGACCATCGCGGTAGAGGGGCATTCCGCGGCGCCCTATCTCGCGCATCCGCGCAACGTCATCAGCTCGCTGCCCCTGCTGGCGCGATCCGCCGCGGGGTCCGGCTTCCTCACCCTCTACCTCCACCCCGATCCCGACGGCATGGTCCGGCATCTGCCGATGCTCACCCGGTTGCCCGACCGCGTCGTGCCGGGGTTCGCGCTGGAGCTCGCGCGCGTCGCGCGGTCGGCGGAGCACGTGCGGGTGAACGTCGGGCCATTCGGCATCGCGAACGTGACCATGGACGATCTCGTCGTGCCGACGGATCGCTCGGGCGAGGTTTGGCCGAACCTCGCGCTGGCGTCGCCGCGTGGCGTGTCGGCCCACGAGGTGCTGGAGGCGGCGTGGCGCCGGGCTCGTTGGCGGGCCGGATCGCGCTCATCGGCGCGACCGCCGCCGGCTTGAACGACACGCGGCAGACGCCGATCGGCCCGATGCCGGGCGTCTATCTGAACGCGCGGGCGCTGCGCGACATGCTGGCCGGCAGCTTGCTGCGGCGACCGGCGTGGAGCGACCCGATCGAGATCGCCCTCATGCTGGCGGGCGGCCTCGGCGTGATCGTCATCACGGGCGCGCAGGCGCGGCGCCGGCGCGGCTTCATCGCCTTCTGGCTGGTGTCGAGCGCGGCGACGGTCGGCGCGTCGGTCGCGCTGTATCGGTCGTACGGATTGCTGATCGACGCCAGCGCGCCCGTGATCGCGACGACCGCGCTGGTGTTCGCCGTCCTGCTGCTCGTCGCCTTCCGCCCGGAACGCGGCAACCATCGGGCCAGGACCCTGGTCGCCTAGACGACCATGCGCCGTCCGACAGCATTCATGGCCGCGATCGCGTTGCTCGGCTGTCTTGCGACGCCAAGCTTGGCCCAGGACGCCAGGTGGGGCGCGCCGGACGACGCCACCGTCAAGCTCATCACCGCGATGGAGGGCAAGTGGGCGAGCTCGGCCTGCAGCCCTCAGCCCGATCTCGCGGCCGCGATCGCCGACGACTTTCAAGGCACGACG
>DATJOB010000024.1:0-12904 GCA_035507475.1 Allostellaceae bacterium
CCGGTCGTCGCCGAGATAGCGGTCGCGCGTCGCGTAGCGCACGCTGGTGGCGGCGGCGAGGCAGCGCCTGTAGCGGCCGACCCAGCCGCGCCCGGAGCGGCGCACCGACTGCTCGATGAACTCGCGCTCGTCGAACGGCAGCACGACATGCACACTGGCGCCGCGCTCGAGCAGCGCCTCGGCGAACAGGATGTCGGCGCCGGCCGCCAGCGAGCCGTAACCGAAGCCGATATCGGCCGCGGCGAGCGCCGCCGCGATCTCGCGGCGCACCCGGTCCTCCTGGTCGGCCGGGAAGCGGCCGGCGGCGCCGGGCGCGGCGATGATGTGTCCGCTGTAGTGCAGCACGCGCGGCGGGGCGAGCACCCGGAGCAGCGCCGCGTCGAGCCGGTTGGCCTCGACCACCAGCCGCAGCTGCCGGATCGTGCTGGCGAGGGCGCGGAAGTCGCGCTCCGCGGTGCCGGCAAGCCCGTCCCGCGCGCGGCGCAGCAACCGCCGCGCCGGTTCCGCTTCGCCGAGCACGAGATGCGCCTCGGCGGCGCTGACGATCTCGTAATAGCCGGACGGGCTCGCCAACGCGGCGAGCACGGCGCGCGCCAGCGCGGCGGCCGCGTCGCGATTGCCGGCGAGGAGATGCAGCGTGGCGGCGTTGACGCCGGGGTAGTAGGCCTCGCGGTTGCCGGCCGCCGCCTCGTGCCGGTAGCAGGCCTCGTAGGCGGCGGCCGCCGCGCCCAGCGCTTCGTGCCGGCTGCCGCCGGGCGCGGCGAGCGCGGCGTCCTTCAGCAGCCGGCCGTGCAGCGTCGCGATGTCGAGCCGCAGCCGCGCCGTCAGCCCGGCGCCGTCGGCGAGGTTCGCGGTCAGCCCGAGGCGGCGGAACAGCTCGGTCGCCTGGCGCGTCGCGCCGGTCGAGGCGAGGCAGACCACCGCCCGGTGCTGCAGCGCCGGATCGCCCGGGAACCGCGCCAGCCCGCGCATCGCCACGTCGTAGGCCTGGAAGAGATCGCCCTCGGCCTCATGGCGCCGCGCCGTGGCGAGCCAGTCGGCGGGTTGCCGCCGCTGGGCCGACGCGGCACGTTCGTCGAGCGGGGCGGTCGGCATCGCCTGCGGTCTCCGCCGCGGCATGGCGCGCGGCTCATCGCACGATGCATAGCAGAGATCGCCGCCGCGCCGCCAATGTCGGCGGCAGCGCGGCGGGCGCAGCCGGCGCTAGGCTAGGCGGGGCAGGGCTCGGCGGCGGCGACGAACGGCAGCCGCAGCGTCACCACCGTGCCGCGGTCGAGCTGGCTCTCGATGGTGAGGCTGCCGCCGAGCTGCTCGGCGAGCTTCTTGCTCAGCGGCAGGCCGAGGCCGAAGCCCTCACGGGCGTGATAGGCGCTCTGCACCTGGCCGAACGGGGCCATCACCTTGTCGAGGTCCTCGGCGGCGATGCCGATGCCGGTGTCGCGGATCGCGATCGCCACCTCGCCCGCGCAGCGCTCGGCGCCGACCGTGACGTGGCCGCCGGGCTTGGTGAACTTGACCGCGTTCGACAACAGGTTGAGCAGGATCTGCGTCACCTTGCTGCCGTCGGACAGGATCGCCTCCTCGGCGAGCGCCGGCGGGACCTGCGTGTCGACCGTGATTTCGCCCTCGCGCGCCCGACCGTCGATCAGCCGCACCGCCATGTCGATCGCCTCCGGGATCATCACCGGGCCGAGATCGACCGTGATCGCGCCCGCCTCGGCCTTCGACAGGTCGAGGATGTCGGTGATGACCTTGATGAGGTGCGAGGCCGACGAGTTGATGTCCTGGGCGTAGGCCTGGTAGCGCTCGTTGGCAAGCGGGCCGAACACCTCGTCGCGCATCACCTCGGAGAAGCCGAGGATCGCATTCAGCGGGGTGCGCAGCTCGTGGCTCATATTGGCGAGGAACTCGGATTTCGAGCGGCTCGCCGCCTCGGCGCGTGTCGCCGTGTCGGCGAGTTCGAGGTTCTTGCGGCTGACCTCGTCGACCATCCGGTTGAACGAGCCCGACAGCTCATGCAGCTCGTGCGGCACCAGCGGCGACAGCGTCGGCACGCGAACCGACATGTCGCCGCCCGCGATCGTCGCCGCCGCCTTGCCCACCGCCTGCAGCGGGCGGGCGATGTATTTGGCGAGCAACCAGCTCAGCAGGGCGGCAGCGAGCAGGCCGAAGAACGAGATGGTGGTCGCCGCGGTCCGCACCTCGCGCGCCCGGGCGTAGAGCTCGTCCATCGGCTGCGGCACCAGGATCCCCCAGCCGGTCTCCGGCACCGAGGTGTAGGCGGTGATCATGTCGGCCTTGAACGCGGGCGAATAGAACTGCATCACCCCGGTCTGCCCCGCCATGATCGCCTTCACCGGCGGGATCTTCGACAGGTCGAGCTCCTTGTCGATCCAATTCTGGAACGGATGCGCCACGACATGCCCGGTCCGGTCGAGGATCGTCGCGTGGCCGCGCGCGCCGAAGGCGATCGCCTTCTGCAGCGCGATCAGATACTGCGTGCCGATCACCCCGTAGGCGATGCGGTCGTCGGGCAGCGCCTTGAGGATGAAGAAGGCGGGATTGCCGGCCGCGTCGCGACGCAGATCGGTAATGACGATGTCGTCGCCGGTGAGCAGCTTGCGGAACTCGGCGATCTGCTGCGGCTGCAGCGTGATGTGGTCGGAGGTCGCATCGGCGAGCCCCGGCATGTAGCGCTCGACCTCGCCGGTGGCGGCGTTGACGATGCAGATGTGGCGGAACTCGAGCGAGGTCAGCAGGTCCTTCAGCCCCTCGCCCTGCTCGCCCGAAGAGAACGTGCTGATCGCCATCCGGAACCCGGCCTTCAGGTCGAACACGTAGCGCGAGAAGGCCGCGGTCAGGTTGCGCGCGACGAGCAGGTGCTTGTCGGTCGCCGAGTCGATCTCCTGCCGCACGGCATGATTTTCGACCCATGACGCGAGGGTGAAGACCGGCACCGCGGCGATCAGCGTGAAGGCGATGAACAGGACGTGATGCATCGCAAGCTTGCGCAGCACCGCCGCCGCGGCCGCGCCGAGACGCGAGCCCAGGTCGGGCCGTCGCGTCGTGCCAAGTACATCGCTGGTGCCGGCGAACGCCATCTTGTCCTCCACTACTGCACTGGTCCGCCCGCGGCGGGGGGCTCGGACGGGTAACCCGGGTTCATCGTCGATTCGTCCTGCGTCGGCAGGAAATGGCGGCGGTACATCTGGACGAGGCATTCATGCACCGCCTCCGGGCGCGGCCCGTAGAACAGGTCGCACTCGCCTTTGATGATCGCCGCCGCGTCGGACGAGAAGCTCAGCCCGCTCGCCAGGGTCAGCAGCACGCCGATGCTGGCGAGGACGAGCAGATCGTCGGCGGTCATGCGGCCGAGCCGCAGGGTTCGGATCCGGCCGCCGATGGCGGCGAGCGTCGGCCTGCAAGCGTGCCGGAGCGAAGCGCGAGACATCGCCCGATGGTGAACCGCGACCCCTTAAAGAACTCTTGCGCCTGACCGGGTTGTCGGTGGCCGGCGGAAACCGCGCGCCTGCGCGAGCGGCGCCGGCCAGAGCCTTGTCGTTTAAAGCCTTTTTAAAGCCTGCCTGGCGAGGATGGCGGCCGGCAGCGAGCGGTCCGGCAGCCCATGAAGGCGCTTTTCATCCACCAGAACATGCCGGGTCAGTTCCGCCACCTGGCACCGGCGCTGGCGCGGGACGATCGCAACGAGGTGGTCTTCATCACCCGCCGCGAGGATCGCGAGCTGCCGGGAATCCGCCGGATCGTCTACGCGCCGAGCCGCGCCCCCCATCGCGAAACGCATCATTACCTGCATCAGTGCGAAGACGCCGTGCTGCACGGCCAGGGCGTCGTCCGCGCCTGCCTCGCGCTGCGCCGCGACGGCTTCAGCCCCGACCTCGTCGTCGCCCATCCGGGCTGGGGCGAGAGCCTTTTCGTCAAGGATGCATGGCCCGCCGCGACGCTGCTCAACTACGGCGAGTTCTACTATCGCCCCGAAGGCGCCGACGTCGATTTCGACCCCGAATTCCCTTCGACCTTCGACGAACGGTGCAAGCTGCGCGCCCGCTCCGCCCACCTGCTGCTCGCGCTAGAGGCGGCGGACCGCACGCTGTGCCCGACCGAGTGGCAGAAATCGCTGCACCCGGCGACGTTCCACGAGCGCATCCGGGTGATCTTCGATGGCATCGACAGCGACGCCGTGTCGCCCGACCCGGCGGCCCGCTTCACCCTGCCGACCGGCCGCGTGCTGAGCGCCGGCGACGAGGTCGTCAGCTATGTGTCGCGCAGCCTCGAACCGTGCCGCGGGTTTCACACCTTGATGCGCGCCTTGCCGCGGCTCTGCGCGCTGCGCCCGCAGGCGCAGATCGTGATCGCCGGCGGCGACCAGCGCGGTTACGGGCCGGCCGCGCCCGACGGCAAATGCTGGCGCGAAACGCTGCTCGCGGAGAGCGCGATCGATCCCGCGCGCGTGCATTTCGTCGGCATCGTCGACTACCCGCGCTATCTGAGCCTGCTGCGCGTCTCGGCGGCGCATGTCTATCTGACGGTGCCCTTCGTGCTGTCGTGGTCGATGTTGGAGGCGATGGCCGCCGGCTGCCTGGTCGTCGGCTCGCGCACCCCGCCGGTCGAGGAGGTCATCGAGCCCGGCGTCAACGGGCTCCTCGTCGACTTCCTGTCGCCCGGGGAGCTCGCCGATACCGTCGCGCTCGCGCTCGCCGAGCGGCCGGCTTTTGCCGCGCTGCGCCGGGCGGCGCGGCAGACCATCGTCGAGGATTATTCGGTGAAGGCGTGCCTGCCGCGCCACCTCGCGCTGGTCGACGAGCTGCGCGGCGGCGCCGCGATCGGCCGCCGCCGGCAGGCGGCGCCGGCCGCTGCCGCTTTTTCCGGATTGGACGCCTGATGGACGGACACGACGCGGACCCGACGGCGATGCAAGTGCCCGACAGCGGCGCCGCCGCGCTGGCGCGGGTGCTGCGCTTCCTCGAAGTACCGGCGAGCGCCGAGCAGATCGGTCACGAGAGCGGCCGCGGCGGCGGACCGATCGACGACATGGACCTGGTGCGCGCCGCGCGCCGCGCCGGGCTCAAGGCGCGGCTGGTGCGCCCTGCGGCGAAGCGCCTGTCGGCGCTGCCGCTGTCGCTCGACCGCACCGGTCTGCAGGTCGACGGGCGGCCGCAAGCGCTCGGCACCGGCATGATGGTCACCGCCGAGATCAAGACCGGGCGCCGGCGGCTCATCGACTATCTGCTCTCGCCGGTGATGCGGCGCGGCGCCCAGAGCCTGCACGAACGCTGAGCCGGGCGCGGCGACCGGCCGCGCGTCGCGCGATCGCCGGCGCCGTCAGCCCGCCCTCGCGGGAGACGGGCCGGCGATCCGGGAACTCGGCTCAAACTGAAGCGGCGTGGGTTTGTCTAGCGGGCGACGGGGCCGCCGCGGCCCGCGCGCATCGTGGCGATGCAGTTGTCGACCGCCGGCGCGCCGGCCGAACGGTAGAACAATTCGCAGTCCTGGCGGATGCGGCTGTGGACGTCGTTACCGTCGAAGACCGACGAGAGACCGGCGACCAGCACGATCACCGAGCTGACCGCGATGAGCACCAGGTCGAGAGGCCGTATCGCCAGTTTCGGCAGGCGGTTCATGGCATCATCACAACACGGTCGGGGTAAACAACCGGTGAAACAGCATGCCCTGAAGCCGGCGAATACAGGCAATAATCGATCGATCGTGTAACATAGATTAAGACGACCCGCGGCGATTACTTTTCATCCCGAAGACCGCGGCGCGCGAGGCGCGCTATACCGGCTCGCGCCGCGCCAGCCGGTCCTCTACCGCGGAGCGGGCAGCGCGGGCGGCGGCGATCGTCGCCTCGGCAAGCGCGGTCGCCGCGGTGCGATCCGCGGCGGTCGAGGCGGCTTGCAGCTCGCGCGCGAGGCGCGACAGGCGGCTCGCGCCGATATTGCCGCTGGCGCCGGCGAGGCTGTGCGCCTCGTGGCTGAGCGCGACGAGGTCGGCGCCGTCGCCGGACAGCTCGCGCAGCCGGTCGACATGGCGGTCGAGCTGGGTGACGAAGAGGGCGAGGAACTCGGCGATGCGCGCCGGCGGGAGATAGCCTTCGAGCGCGGCGAGGCAGCCCTCGTCGAGATCGGCCTCGCCGGGCGTCGCGACCACGGGGCACATCTCGGGCACCTCGTCCGGTGCGGCGGTCGCCGCGGCCAGCACGCGCAACAGCGCCGCCGGGTCGAGCGGCTTCGAGAGGTAGCCGTCCATGCCGCTCGCCAGGTAGTGCTCGCGCGCCCCGGCCATCGCGTGCGCCGTGACCGCGACGATCGGCACCGCGTTCCTCGGCGCCGGCAGCGCGCGGATGCGCGCGGTGGCCTCGATGCCGTCGAGCACCGGCATCTGCACGTCCATCAGCACGACGTCGAACACCCCGGCCGCGACGGCGGCGACCGCGGCTTCGCCAGTCTCGGCGATCTCCGCGTGGTGCCCGGCCTTGCGCAACAGCAGCAGCGCGAGCTGCTGGTTGATGACGTTGTCCTCGGCGACCAGCACGCGCAGCGGCCGCGCCGGCGCGATGGCCGCGGCCGCCGGGGGCTCGGCGATATCGCACGCGGACGGGCGAAGGCCGGCGCCGCGCCGATCACTGGCCGGCGCCGCCGGCGCCAGCGTCAGGTCGAACCAGAAGCGGCTGCCGCGTCCGGCGGCGCTCTTGACGGCGATCCGGCCGCCCATCAGCTCGACCAGCTGCTTCGAGATCGCCAGCCCCAACCCGGTGCCGCCGAAGCGCCGCGTGATCGAGCCGTCCGCCTGGTGGAATTTCTGGAACAGCGCGCGCGATACCGCCTTCGGCATGCCGATGCCGGTGTCGGCGATCTCGAAACGCAGGCGCAGCCGGCCCTTGCCGCGCGCCGGGCGCGCCCGCACCGCGACCGAGACGCTGCCGCGCTCGGTGAATTTGAGCGCATTGCCGACCAGGTTCAGCAGGATCTGGCGCAGCCGCGTCGGGTCGCCGCGGACGCCGACCCGCGCCGCCGGCTCGATCGCGAGGACCAGCCCGACGCCTTTTTCGTGCGCCTTGGGCCGCAGCAGCGCGACCGCCGCTTCGACCAGCTCGGCGACCTCGAAATCGATCGCCTCGAGGTCGATCCGGCCGGCTTCGAGCTTGGAGATGTCGAGGATGTCGTTGATCAGGCGCAGCAGCGCTTCGGCACTGTCGCGCACCGCGACCGCGCATTGCCGCTGCTCGGGGTCGAGCCCGCTGTCGAGCAGCAGCGCGTTCATGCCGATGATGCCGTTCATCGGCGTGCGGATCTCGTGCGACATGTTGGCGAGAAACTCGGACTTGGCGCGATTGGCGGCCTCGGCCGCGTCGCGCGCCGCGGCGCGATCTGCCGCCATCGCCGTCAGGTCGGCGCTCAGCCGCTCGAGCCGGTCCTGCGCCGCCTCGAGGTCGCGCACCTTGCGCAGCAGCGCCGCCTCGGCGTGCTTGATCTCGGTGATGTCGGTGCGGATGCCGACGATCCCGCCGTCGCGCGTGCGGCGCTCGCTGAGCCGCATCCAGCGCCCGTCGCCGAGCTGCCGCTCCTGCGGCTCGAGCGCGGCGTGATGCCAGTCGGTGATGCGCCGGATCCACGCCTCCGGGTCCTCGTCGATCTGCCACAGGCCGCGTTCCAGCCCGGCGCGCAGCATCCGCTCGTAGGGCGTGCCCGGCGCGAAGACGTCGAGCATCGTCGGATAGAGCTCGCGGTATTTGGAGTTGGTCAGCACGTAGCGGTCGTCGCGGTCGAACAGCACGAACCCTTCGGAGATCGACTCGATCGCGTCGATGAGCTGCCGCTGCGCGGCGCGCAACGCCTCTTCGGTGCGCTTGGCTTCGGTGATGTCGGTGCGGATGCCGACGACGCCGCCGTCGCGCGTGCGCCGCGCCGCCAGGCGGATCCACTGGCCGTCGCGCAGCTCCAGCTCGGTCGGCGCGCCGCACTGGCGCTGCCAGGCGACGGTGCGGCGGACATAGCTGTCGATGTCCTCGTCGCCGATCTCCACCGCGCCGCGCTCGACGGCGGCGCGGGCGATGACCTCGAACGGCGTCCCCGGGACGAGCACGTCGCCGAGCCCCGGCCACAGCCGACGGTAGTTCTCGTTGGCGAGCACGAAGTTCCCGTCGCGATCGAACAGCACAAAGCCGTCGGAGATCGCCTCGATCGCGTCGATCAGCTCGCGTTGCGCCGCGCGCAACGCCGCCTCTGCGGCCTTGCGCTCGGTGATGTCGCGCGCGGTGCCGAGCAGCGCGGTCCAGCGCCCCTCGCCGTCATATTGCGCGCGCATGTCGATGCGCACCTGCCGGACTTCGCCGTCGGGCCGGACCCAGCGATGTTCCAAGGTCAGCGTCTCGCCGCTGTCGATGGCGCGTTTTATCGCCGCGCTGAACTCGAGCCGATCGTCCGGGTGGACCGCGGCTTCCGCGGCCCTGGCCGTCAGGGTCGGGGGCGGTTCGATACCCGCGATCTCGAAGATTTGCGGCGACCAGTGGACCCGGCCGGATTCGCGGTCGGAGACCCAGTGACCCATCTTGCCGATGCGCTGCGCCTCGAGCAGCTGGCGGTTGGCCTCCTCGGCGACCCGGCGCGAGGCTTCCGCCTCGGCATGCGCCGTCTCGGCCTCAGCCTTGGCCCGGCGCAGCGCGTCCTCGGCGGCGATCTGCGCGGTGATCTCGCGACCGGCGCCGCGATAGCCGACGAACCTGCCTTGCTCGTCGAAGATCGGCCGCCCGCTGACGCTGATGTGATGCACCGCGCCGTCGTCGCCGGTGCGGATATAGCGGAAGTCGCGGAACGGCTGGCGGGCGGCGAGCAGCGCCTTGTGCGCCGCCCATTCCTCCTCGGTGACGCCCTCGGTGACCATTTCCCAGCGCGTCTGGCCGATCAGGTTGAACACCAGCCCCGGGCGCCCCACCGCGTCGGAGAACCACGTGTAACGCAGGTCGGCGTCCTGCTCCCAGAACCATTCCAGGGTCAACTCGGCGAAATCGCGGAACCGGCGCTCACCGGCGGCCAGCGCCTCCGCGTTCTGGCGCAGCTCGGAGGCCTGGCGCTCGAGTTGGGCGCGGCTCTCTTCGAGCGCGGCGTTGCGTTCGGCAAGCGCCGCCTGCGCCTGCTCGTGGCGCCGCAGCTGCAGCGCCAGGACGCGGAACAGCCACAGGCAGCCGCCGATCGCGACCAGCGCGCCGAGCCCGATGAGCAGCGACTGGCGATACCAGCCCGCGAGGATCGCGCGCTCGCTGCGGGTGACCGAGATGACCAGCGGATAGGCGCGCAGCGGTTGGATCGCGGCCCAGCGGACGACGCCGTCGAGACCGCTCGGCGCGCGATAGGTGCCGCCGCCCGCGGCGACCACGGCATAGAACGGCGACCACGCCGGCAGCCTCCCGCCGATCTTGTCGTCGAGCGGCGGGGAGCGGACGATCAGCGTGCCGTCGCGCCGCATGAGGCCGACCGAGCGTTCGTCCTGCGCGGCGATCGCCCGGTAGACCTCCTCGAGATAGCTGAGCTCGATCGTCGCCATGACCGCACCGAGAAAGCCGCCGTCCGGCGCGACGAGACGCCGGCCGACCTGCACGGTCCAGGTGCCGGTGACGCGGTTCTTGATCGGATCGCTGACCCAGAGATCGGCGTCGGGGTGGTCGCGCAGATACTGGAAATAGGGACGGTCGCCGAGGTTGAGGTCGGGCACCGGCCAGACGCGCGAAACGTTGACGAGGCTGCCGTCTGCCGCGATCAGCGCGAGCCCGTCGGCTTGCGGCAGATGCTCCAGCCGCGCCTGCAGCAAGGCGTGCACGGCTTCGCCGCCGAGCGCCTCCCTGAAGGCCCCGGCGCGCGCCACGACACGGCTCTCGACCGCGGCTTCGGTCTCGCGCAGCACCAGGTCGACCGCCTGCAGCGAGCGATCGGTCTGCTCGGCGAGCATCACGCCGAGATCGTTGATCTCCTGCCGGGCGTGGCCCAGCGCGCTGGCGCGCTGGTCCCAGATGAGCGCCCCCGCCGCGGCCAGCGTGAGCGCGACCAGCACCGCGGCGATCAGCCCCAGGCTGCGTCCGGTCGGCAGATGTCGCTGAAGATCGACGGGCGAGATGAACACACGGCGCCTCCGCGGGTTCCACCCACGAGCGCCCCGCCTAGCGGGACCGAATGTCGCACCGCCGGCTTAACAAGGCATGAACCGGGCGGTTTTCGCCTAAACTCGCGGCCGCCGGGTGACGCCGGTTTCCGCAGTGGCCGAGAATTAAACAAACAGGCGCGTTTCGTCTGTCGGGGAACCGAACGCTGAGCCGGTACGAATTTGCGATTTGATAACCAACCGACGGCAGAGTGACCGAGCGATGACAGGGTTTCGACGGGAAGAGATGGTGACGGATATGGCTCCGAGCGTTTGGTGCCCGCTTTCGGAGGGGGATGCGGCGCGGCTGGAAAGGCTTATCGATATGCGTGCCGACAGCCTCGCACGCTGGCTGGAGGAGCACGCGCCGCGCTGCCCGAGCGAGCAGCGCCACCTCGACGAAGGCACCCAGGAACGCGCGTATTGGCACTACGGCTACCTGATGGCGCTGCGCGACATGCAGAGCTCGATCAGGAAGCGCTGAACCCGGGAGCCGCGGCGGCGCGGGCGCGCTGCCCCGGCTCAGCCCTTGGCGAACAGGATGCGCGGGTAGTCCGCGAAGCACTCGGCGCCGCGCGCGGTGACGGCGAAGCTCTCCGAGATCACGATGCCGTAGCGGTCGAGCCATATCGCCGGGATGCAGTGGAAGGTCATGCCCTCCTCGAGCACGGTGCGGTCGCCGGCGCGGATGCTCGCGGTCAATTCGCCCCAGGTCGGCGGGTAGCCGATGCCGACCGGATAGCCGATGCGGCTGTCCTTCTCGATGCCGTGGCGGGCGATGACCGCCTTCCACACCGCGGCCAATTCTTCGAGCACGACACCCGGGCGCACCGCGTCGAGCACCGCCGCGAGCCCCTCGGCGATGACCTTGGCGACGCGCTCCATCGCCGCCGGCGGCGTCCCGAGATAGATGCAGCGCGACAGCGGCGCGTGGTAGCGGTGCCGGACGCCGCCCATCTCGATGTAGAACAAATCGTCCGGCTTCAGCGGATCGTCGGTCCATGACAGATGCGGCGCGGCGCAGATCTCGCCGACCATCGCGTTGGGCGGCTTGCACGGAAAGGTGCCGCCGAACTCGGGCAGCCCCGCCGTCGTCACCCGGTAGAGCTCGGCCATCACGTCGCACTGCCGCACCCCCGGCGCCGCGGCTTCGAACGCCGCACGCTGCGCCGCCGCCGCGATCCGCCCGGCCTGCCGCATGAACTCGATCTCGCGCGGCGACTTGCGCATCCGGCAGCGATTGACCAGCAGGAACGCGTCGACGAAGCGGGCATCGGGCAGACCGGCCTTGAGGATCGCGTCCCACTTGGCCGTGTAATAATAGTCGTCGGTCTCGACGCCGATCGAGCCCTTGGCCCAGCCGCGGCGGCGCAGCTCCTCGACCAGATAGTCGATCGGATGCAGCTCGTCGGAGCCGACGTAATGGTCCGGGTAGGGGACGATGTTGGCCGGGTCGAGGAACGCGGTGAAGCGGGCGCCGACCGCGTCCATCTTGCGGCCGACCCAGATCGGTTCCTCGGCGTCGAGGCTGACCGCCACCATCTGCGGCGTATAGAACGACCAGCCGTCATAGCCGGTCAGCCAGAACTGGTTGGCCGGCGAGGCGACGAGCAGGAGGTCGATGCCGCGCGCCGTCATCGCCGCCTTCACCCGGGCGATGCGCGCCAGATACTCCGCGCGCTTGAACAAGAGCTCCATCGCGTCCTCCGCCGCTCAGGCCGGGTCCGCCGGATCGACCGCGACGCCGTATTCGCGCCGCGCATAGTCGGCCGACAGCTTGCCTTCGGCGACGTCGTGGGCGACGCGCGCCGGGTCGCGGCCGCCCGGCTCGCCCCAGCCGCCGGCGCCGGCGAGCACGTGCTGGAACACGTCGCCGCGGCGGATGGTGAGCCGGCATTTGGCGGGCAGCTCCTGCATTTCCCCGTCGCGCCACAGCCGGTTCGTCGACGGCGTGCCGGGGCGGCCGCCCTGCAACCCATAGGGCAGGTGCGTGCGCCGGTCGGTGCGCAGCTGCAGGATCCCCTCCTCGGCGAGGAAACGATACTGGCGGACGAGGGCCAGCCCGCCGCGGAACTTGCCGGCGCCGCCGCTGTCCGGCACGTAGCCGTAGCGCTCGATCAAGAGCGGGTACTCGGATTCGACGATCTCGATCGGGTTGTTCGAGAAGTTGACGACCGCGCTCGCCGCGGCGTCGATCCCGTCCTTGGTCGGCCGGCCGCCCCACGAGCCGTAGAGGAATTCGAGGAACACGAAGGGGCGCCGCTCGGCGTCGTAGCCGCCAAAGCTGATCCCGGTGTCGCCGCCCATCTCGCAGGCGAAGACGCGGTCGGGCGCGATCTGGGCGAGCGCGCCGAACAGTGCGCTGGCGACGCGAAACCCGGTGAGGCCGCGCGCCGCGACCGGCGCCGGCATCACCGGGTTGACGATGCTGGCGGCCGGCGCGATCACCTCGATCGGCCGGAAATAGCCTTCGTTGTTGGGCGGGTCGCCGCCGATCAGGTGGCGCACGCAGGCATAGACCGCCGATTTGGTGAAGGGCAGCGGCGAGTTGATCGCGCCGCGCACCTGCGGCGCGGTGCCGGTGAAGTCGGCGACGAGCCGGTCGCCGGCGACCGTGATCGCGACGCGGATCGGGATCGGCTGCGGGTCGATGCCGTCGTCGTCGATCCAGTCCTCGAAGGCGTAGCGGCCGTCCGGCATCGCGCGGATCGCGTTGCGCGCCAGCCGCTCCGCCTGGTCGAGCAGCGCATCG
>DATJOB010000025.1:0-13138 GCA_035507475.1 Allostellaceae bacterium
GGTCGCGGGGGTCCCCAAGGATAGGTGATCGGGCCGGCGATCTTCAGCGCCTGCTCGACCTGCGCGTAATAGTCCCACATCTCGCGCCAATCGAGCGGCCAGTCGGCGCCGTAGCCGAGCAGGCTGCGCGCCTTGAACCACTCCGGCCGCAGGCGCAGCGACACCATCGCGAAATGGACGGTACTGCCGCCGACCGAGCAGCCGCTGTTGTTGGCGCCGAGGGTCAGCGGGTCGTTCCCGTCGCAAATCCGCTCGCCGGTCCAGTAGAGTTTCTCCTGATGCGCCTCGTCCGAGGCAAAATCCTCGAGCGGCCGCCACCACGGCCCGGCGTCGAGCCCGACCACCGAAAATCCCATCTCGGCGAGCCGGCAGGCGAGCGTGCCGCCGCCCGCGCCGGTGCCGACGATCGCGAAATCGACCGGCTCGTCCTCGCGGTACTGCCGCATCGGCACCCAGCCGCCGACGCGGAACGGGTCCGGGGCGCGCCCGTTCCGGCCGCGCGGCGTCAGCTGCGGGTCATCCGATGCGGTCATTGTCCTTGCGCGCGGCAGCCGCGGCGCCGGGTTTGGCCTCGGCGGCCTCCCACGGATCGCGCCGGTCGAAGTCCATCCGGACATAGCCGCGCGGCGCGGCGGGGCCGCCGAAGCCGATCTCGTTCCACGCGGTCGGGTGGCCGTAATAGGCGCTGACGATGTCGGTCAGCAGCCGCTTGGCGAAGAACAAAGCAGGCGGCATGCCGCCCCAATCGCCGGCGACCTCGCCGCGCTCGACCGCACGCAACAGCGCATCCTGCTCGTCGCGGTCGAGCGCCGCGAACCCGGCATTGTGGCGGCGCTTTGCCTCGGCCTCGATCGCGGCGAGGCCGCGGCGCCAGGCGTCGCGCAGCGGCGGCAGGCGATGGTCCCGGTAGCCGTCGCGGCGGTCCTCGTGGAGCTTCGCGTCGACCAGCGCCGCGACCGGCACCGGCGGGCGGTCGGCCGGCTGCGGCACGATGCGCGCGCACACCGCCGCGAGCGTAGCGAACGCCTCGGCCGACAGGAAGCGCGGCTCGCGCGGCAGCGCCAGGCGCCGGTCGATGACCTGGCGCGTCTTCTCGTTCCACGACGGCGTGTGCCGTTTGGCGAGCACGTCGTAGCCGGGAAACCGCTCGCTCACCGCTCGCGCTCGAGGAGCCGCAGCGCCGCCAGGCCGGCGATCGCCAGCGCGGTGAAGGCGGGCGGCGCCGGCAGCGGCGGGCCGTTCAGCACGTTCTGCGACCAGTTGCGCCAGCCGCCCATGTTGCGCTGGACGCCGTAGGCGTGGAACCCGGCGCCGATCAGCCCGATCGCGGTCAAGAGGTGCAGCGACCAGCGCGCCGGCGCCGCGAGGCGCGGGCATATCGCCGCGCCGGTCAACAGCGCCGCGGCCACCGGCGGCGCGGTCACCGGGATCGCCATCGCCGGGTTGTGGTAGGCGCCGCGGAAATGCAGCAGCCCGGCTTCGCCGCTGGTGCCGAGGAGGCCCAGCGCCACGAGCCAGGCGACGAGGCGGCCCGGCAGCATGCCCCAGGTCGTGATCCGGCCGCGGCGGACGCGCTCGGCGAGCCGGCCGAGCATGCCGGCGAGCGACAGCGCAACCGGCGCTCCGATCGGCGCGGCGTAGAACAGGTTGAGCCAGCCCCAGCCGCCCGGCCGCTTCACGATGTTGTAGAGGTGGAAGCCGCTGCCGGCGATGCCGGTCACCAGCGCCAGCGCATGCGCGAAGGCGCGCGTCGCGCTGGGCTGCGGCCGGCGCTCGGTCATGCCGTGCAGGCTGACGCCGAGCGCCTGCGACGCGACCGCGAGCGGCAGGACCATGACCGGATTGTGGAACGAGCCGCGATAATGCTCGATCGCGCTGTCGCTGAGCGCGGCGCCGGCGAGCAGCGCCGCGGCGGCGCTGAGGCCGCGCCCCGCGGCGGCATGATGCGGCGCCCCGCGCAGCGCCTGCGGGCGCCACCAGGCGCGCTCGACCGCGGCGGCGGTGGCCGCCGCGGCGGCCGCGCTCAGCGCCAGGCCGGCGCTGGAGCGGGCGGTGGCGGGCATGATAGGCGCGTCGCGGCTGTCGCTTTTCTCGGCATCTGCCGCGTCACTTGCCCCTGCCGGGGAGCACCGATGCCAGCACCTGGCGCGCGGTGCCGAGAATGATGCCGCGCTCGTCCGGGTCGCCCTCGATCAGCGAGGATGCGAACGCCTTCGCCTGTTTCAGCGTGATGTGCGGCGGCAGCGGCGGCACGTCCGGGTCGGTCTTAAACTCGATCACCACCGGGCGGTCGGCGGCGAGTGCCTCCTCCCAGGCCGGCGCGATCCGCTCCGGGTCGTCGACAAAGATGCCCTTGAGACCGATCAGCTCGGCGAATTTGTGATAGGGCACGTTAGGGATGCGCTGCGAGGCGTTGAACTTCGGGTCGCCCTCCATGACCCGCTGCTCCCAGGTCACCTGGTTGAGGTCCTCGTTGTTGAAGACGCCGACGATCCAGTGCGGGCTCTTCCATTGCCGCCAGTATTTCGCGACCGTGATCAGCTCGGCCATGTTGTTCATCTGCATCGCGCCGTCGCCGACGAGCGCGATGACCGGCCGGTCGGGATGCGCGAACTTGGCGGCGATCGCATAGGGCACGGCCGCGCCCATCGAGGCGAGCCCGCCCGACAGCGAGCACATCATGCCGCGCCGTATCTTGAGGTCGCGCGCATACCAGTTGGCGCAGGAGCCGCTGTCGCTGGTGACGATCGCCCGCTCGGGCAGGCGCGGCGACAATTCCCAGGTGACGCGTTGCGGGTTGATCGGCTTCGCCGGCTGCAACGCCCGCTCTTCGAGCTTTTTCCACCAGCCCTGCGTCCAGCCCTCGATCTCCTTGCGCCATCCCTGCTCGCCGCGCTCGCGCAGCAACGGCATGAGGGCGCGCAACGTCTCCGCCGCGTCGCCGACGAGGTTCACCTCCATCGGGTAGCGGATGCTCAGCATCTCGGGCGCGATGTCGATCTGCACGCCGCGCGCCTGGCCCTCCTTGGGCAGGAACTCGGAATAGGGGAAGCCCGAGCCGATCATCAGCAGCGTGTCGCACTGGGTCATCAGCTTCCATGAGGGCTCGGTGCCGAGGAGACCGATCGATCCCGTTACCCAGGGCAGCTCGTCGGGCAGCGCCGCCTTGCCGAGCAACGCCTTGGCAACCCCCGCGCCGAGCCGGTCGGCGACGCCGATCACCTCGTCGGTGGCGTTGAGCGCGCCGGCGCCGACCAGGATCGCGACCTTCTTGCCGGCGTTGAGCACGTCGGCGGCGCGCCGCAGGTCCTGCTCGTAAGGGATGGTCTTGGGCGCGCTGTAGCCGATCCCGGAATGCAGCGTGCCGTGCGCCCGGGCCGGCTCCTCATAGGGCAGGTCCTGCAGGTCGTTGGGAAAGACGATCGCGGTGACGCGGCGCTGCGCGATCGCGATACGTACCGCGCGGTCGGTCATGTGGCGCACCGCCGACGGCATCGTCACGGTATGGACGAAGGCGCCCGCGACGTCCTTGAACATCGCCGGAAGGTCGACCTCCTGCTGGTAGTGCCCGCCGATCGCGGTGCGCGCCTGCTGTCCGGTGATCGCCAGCACCGGCATATGGTCGAGCCGCGCGTCGTAGAGCCCGGTGATGAGATGCGCGGCGCCGGGGCCCGAGGTCGCGATGCAGACACCGAGCTCGCCGGTGAACTTGGCGTGCGCCGCGGCCATGAACGCGGCCATCTCCTCGTGCCGGGTCTGGATGAACTCGATCTTGCCTTCGGCGCGGCGCAGCGCTCCGAACACGCCGTTGATCCCATCGCCGGGGTAGCCGTAGATCCGCCGGACGCCCCATCGATGGAGGCGTTCCACAAAGAAATCGCCGACGGTCTTGGCCATGCTGCATGTCCTGACGGGTTGCTGGTGCGGCGCGGTCGAAAATCCAAGGCACGAAACCTTCGGCCTCGCCGCTCCGTTCAACGTCGGGTTCCTGGTGCGGTTCCAAGCCTCGGGACGATGGACGGTGAGCAAGCGGATCGAGGATTACGCACTGATCGGCGACCGGCGGAGCGCGGCGCTCGTCGCGCGCGACGGATCGATCGACTGGCTGTGCTGGCCGCGCTTCGACAGCGACGCGTGTTTTGCCGCGCTGCTCGGCGACGAGCGGCACGGCTTCTGGAGGCTCGCGCCGCGGGACGCCGCGCAGCGCACCAGCCGGTCGTATCGCGGCGACACGTTGATCCTCGAAACCCGCCACGAGACCGCGACCGGCAGCGTCCGGGTGGTCGACGCGATGCCGCTCGATACGCCGCACGGTGCGGTCATCCGGCAGGTCGTCGGCGAAGCCGGCCGCGTCGCGATGCGGCTCGAACTGGCGCTGCGCTTCGATTATGGCGGGGTGCCGCCGTGGCTGTGCGTCGAGCCGAGGCTGGTGCGCGCGGTGGTCGGCCCCGACCTCGTCGTGCTGCGCTCGCCGGTCGATCTCGCCTGCGACGACGAGCGCGTCGCCGCCGCATTCGACGTCGCGGCCGGCCAGGATCTCGTCTTCACGCTGCAATACGGGCTGGCCCACGCGCCGGAGCCCGAGCCGTTCGATGCGCGGCGCGAACTGGCTGCGACCGAAGACCATTGGCACGAGTGGATCGGGCGGTTCCGGGCGCCGACCGACTGGCCGGATGCGGTGAAGCGCTCGCTGCTGACGCTGCGCGCGCTCACCCATCGCGAAACGGGCGGTTTTGTCGCGGCCGCGACCACGTCGCTGCCGGAAGTGCCGGGCGGCGACAAGAACTGGGACTACCGCTACAGCTGGCTGCGCGACTCGACCTTCGCGCTGAGCGCCTTTCTCAACGCCGGATACGAGGAGGAAGCGCGGGTGTGGCGCGACTGGCTGCTGCGCGTCGCCGCCGGCGCGCCCGACAAGCTGCGCACGATGTATCAGCTCGACGGCGGCCGCCACACGCTGCCGCACGAGGTGCCGGGGCTGCCGGGCTACGACGGCGCGAAGCCGGTGCATGTCGGCAACCCGGCGGCGGACCAGTTCCAGCTCGACATCTACGGCGAGGTGCTCGACGCGCTGCATTTGTGCGAGCAGGCGGGGCTGCGCGAGCGGCCCTGGGAGATCACCGTCGAGACGCGGCTCGCCGACCACATCGCTGCGGTGTGGCAACAGCCCGACAGCGGCATCTGGGAATCGCGCGGTCCACCGCGCCAGTTCACCCACTCCAAGGTGATGGCCTGGGTCGGCATCGACCGCTATTTGAAGCTCGACGCGATCGAGCCTGCGCGGCGGCGCAGCTTCGAATGGCTGCGCGACGATTTGCACGGTCTCATCTGCCGCGACGGGTTCAGCGCGGCGCGCAACAGCTTCGTCGAGACGCTCGGCGGCGAGACGCTCGACGCGGCGCTGCTGATGTTGCCGCTGGTCTCGTTCCTGCCGGCCGACGACCCGCGCATCGTCGGCACCGTCGCGGCGGTCGAGCGCGAGCTGGTCGAGGATGGGCTGGTGCGGCGCTGGTCGCGCGACGCCGGTCCGCGCGAGGGCGCGTTCATCGCCTGCACCTGCTGGCTCGCCGACTGCCTCGCGCTGCAAGGCCGCGCCGCCGATGCGCGCGGCTATCTGGAGCGCGTCCTCGCGCTGCGCAACGATGTCGGGCTGCTCGCCGAGATGTGGGACCCGCGGCAGCGCCGGATGCTCGGCAACTTCCCGCAGGCGCTGAGCCACCTCGCGCTGATCAACACCGCGCTGCGGCTCTGCGGCCCGGTGCTGCAGCGCGGCGGCGGCCGTCCCGCCTGACGATTTGTTCGCGGCCTGACGATTTATTCGCCGCCCGACTTTGTTTCCGGTCGCCTATCCGCCGTATCGGGAGCGGCCGAGCAGCGCGGCGAGCCCGGCGCCGATCCCGATCAGCCCGAGAGCGAGCGCGCCGCGGTGCCGCGCCGCCGCAGCCTCGTACGAGACAGCGTGGGCGCGCGCGTCGAAGCGGCCGTGGGCGCCGTAATCGCCGTCGGCGCTCTTGAACAGGTTGGCCGGCGCATCGGACGGCAGCGGCTCGTCGGTCAGCTGGCCGCTATATCCGGTGCGCGCCAGATAGCGGTCGAGCAGCCCCGGTGCCAGCTTGTTGGCGACGATCGCCTTGACCGTGGGCATGCCGACCCAGACCTCGCGCCGGCGCGGGTGCAGCGCCGCGTCGACGATGGCGCGCGCCGGGACCTCGGGCTGGAAGATCGGCGGCACCGGCTGCGGCCGCTTCCCGGTCTTGTTGAGCGCCCAGTCGAATTGCGGGGTGTTGACCGCCGGCAGATGGACCATCACGAGGCGCACCGCGCTGCGGTCGTGCAGCAGCTCGGTGCGCAGCGAGTCGGCGAAGCCGCGCGCCGCGTATTTGGCGCCGCAATAGACCGATTGGAGCGGGATCGCGCGGTAAGCGAGGGCGGAGCCGACATTGACGATGGTGCCGCGGTCGCGCCGCTTCATCCGCGCCAGCGCGGCCATCGTGCCGTAGACCTGGCCGAGATAGGTGACCTCGGTGCCGCGGCGGAACTCCTCCGGGCTGATCCGGTCGAACGGCGCGAAGATCGTCGCCATCGCGTTATTGACCCAGGCGTCGATCGGCCCGAGCTCGTTCTCGACCCGGGCGGCGGCATCGTCGAGCGCGGCGGCGTCGGCGACGTCGGCGACCAGCGGCAGCGCGCGCACGCCGAGCGCGCGCAGCTCGTCCGCGGCGGCCTCGAGCCGCGCTGCGTTGCGCGCGATCAGCGCGCAGTCGCAGCCGCGGCGGGCGAATTCGCGCGCGGTGGCGCGGCCAACCCCGGCGCTCGCGCCGGTAACGACGATGATCATGCTCTAGGAACCGCCGGCTCGCCGCGCGGTTCCGGAACATCGCCGCCGTCGCCGGGTTCTCTGGGGGACGGCAGTGGAGAAAACGAGATGGCGAAGTCGCAGGCGACCGGCTCCTCGCGCGGCGCGAGCAAGCCGAAGAGGGCGCGCCGCGCGCCGCGCAAATGGTCGGCCAAGGTCAACGAGACGAGCGACGCGCTCGATGTCGAGCCGGACGTCTTCAAGGCGGACGATCCCGATCGGATCGCCGCTTCGCTGAAGCGCTCGGCCGAGCGCAGCGACCGCCGCAAGGCGAGCCCGTTCCGCTCGGCGATGTCGATGCTGACCTTCTACATAAACCGCGCCGGCAAGAACCTGCCGGCCACGCGGCGGCGCGTGCTCGAGGCGGCGAAAGACCGGCTGCGCCGGCTGTTCGACCGCCCGGCGGCCTAGCGCCGCCCATCCCGCAGGCCGGCTCGACGCGGTCTACCACGCCACCGGCGTGCGAATCCGCGAATTGCCGATCCGGATCGAAAAGCTGCTCGACGCCCCGGCTATCGCGCTATGAGCCCATCGCGCTATGAGCCCATCGCGCTATGAGCCGGCCGCGAACCGCGGGGCGAAGCCGCGCCAGCAGGCGTCGTAGTCGCGCTGCAGCGCCTCGCTGGCGAGTGCGAACCCGGTCGGTCGGATGACCAGCCGCGTCTCGAACATGAAGGCGAGCGTGTCGGCGATCTTCTGCGGTGCGAGCGCGGCGCTCGAGGCGCGTTCGAAGGTCGCGACATCGGGGCCGTGCGGCGCCATGGCGTTGTGCAGCGAGGCGCCGCCGGGCAGGAACCCCGCGGCCTTCGCGTCGTAGACGCCGCGGATCAGCCCCATGAACTCGCTCATCACGTTGCGGTGGAACCAGGGCGGCCGGAACGTGTCCTCGGCGACCAGCCAGCGCGGCGGGAAGATCACGAAATCGCAGTTCGCCGTGCCCGGCGTGTCGCTCGGCGAGGTCAGCACGGTGAAGATCGACGGGTCGGGGTGGTCGAAGCTGATCGTGCCGAGCGTCATGAACCGCGCCAGGTCGTATTTGTAGGGCGCGTGATTGCCGTGCCACGCGACGACGTCGAGCGGCGAATGGTCGAGCGTCGTCGCCCAGAGATGGCCCTCGAACTTGAGGATGCTTTCGGTGGGCGTGCGGCGCTCCTCGTACCACGCGACCGGCGTCTGGAAGTCGCGCGCGTTCGCGAGCCCGTTGGCGCCGATCGGGCCGAGCTCGGGGAGCGCGAAGGGCGCGCCGTAATTCTCGCAGATATAGCCGCGCGCAGGGCCGTCCGGCAGCTCGACGCGGAAGCGCACGCCGCGCGGCATGACCGCGATCTCGCCCGGCGCCGCGTCGAGCACGCCGAGCTCGCTGCAGAGCAGCAGCCGGCCCTCTTGCGGCACGATCAACAGCTCGCCGTCGGCGTCGGCGAAGACGCGGTCCCGCATCGACCGGGTGGCGCAATAGAGGTGGATGGCGACCCCGATGCGCGCAGCCGCGTCGCCGTTGCTCGCCATCGTCGCGACGCCGTCGACGAAATCGGTCGGTGCATCCGGTAGCGGCAACGGGTCCCAGCGCAGCCGGTGGGGCGGCGGATCGGCCTCATGGCACGGCGCGCTGCGCCACAGCCCGTCGTCGATGCGCCGGAACGCCGGCTGCGCCGCCGAGGGCAGGATGCGGTAGAGCCAGGAGCGCCGGTTCATGTGGCGCGGCGCGGTGAACGGCGTGCCCGAGAGCTGCTCGGCGTAGAGGCCGAGCGGCGGGCGCTGCGGCGAGTTGCGACCCTCGGGCAGCGCCCCCGGCACCGCCTCGCTCGCGTGCTCGCTGGCAAAGCCGGTGAGATAGGCGAGGCGCTTCTCGGTCATGGCCGGCTCTCCGCGATCGTCAATCCGCCTGCGCGGCGGTAGCTAGCGTCAGGCGCTGCGCTTCCCTCGATGATACGCGCCGGTGCCGCGCGCGACGAGCTTGTCGCCGGGCACCACGTCGCCCGGCTCGATCTCCTTCAGCGCCTTCGCCTTCTCGTAGAGCGGCGCGAAGTCGATCGCCGCGAGGCGCAGCAGGTCGTCGGGCCGGTCGATGACGAAATAGCTCTCCTGGAAGTCGTCGATCCGATAGCGGGTGCGCATCACCCGCAACAGGTCGAAGCCGAGCCGGTTGGGCGAGGCGTCTTCGAGCGCGAAACGGGTCTCGGCGAAGGACGAGACGATGCCGGCGCCGTAGATGCGCAGCCCGTCGGCCTGGCGCAACAGGCCGAACTCGATCGTGAACCAATAGACCCGCGAGAGCTGGTCGAGCGCGCCGAGCCGGTTCGCCCGCAACCCGCCTTCGCCGTAAGCCTGGAGGAAATCGGCGAAGACCGGGTGCATCAGCAGCGGTACGTGGCCGACCACGTCGTGAAAGACGTCCGGCTCCTCGATGTAGTCGAGCTGCGCCGGCCGCCGGATGAACCGCCCGGCCGGAAAGCGGCGCTGCGCCAGGTGCCGGAAGAACACGTCGGCCGGCACCAGGCCCGGCACCGCGACCACCTGCCAGCCGGTGCGGCGCAGCAGGAGCTCGCTCAGGCGGCGGAAATCGGGGATGCGGTCGGCGGCGATCGCGAGGTCGCGCATGCCGGCGACCACCGCGTCGCAGGCGCGGCCGGGCAGGAGGCGCGCCTGGCGCTCGAACAGGGTTCGCCAGGTGGCGTGCTCGGCCGCGGTGTAGCGCTCCCAGTCCTGGTCGACCGTCCAGTCGGCGCGGTGCGGCAGGCTCTCCTCGCCCAGCGGCATCGCCGGCCTCACGCCTGCAGGACGCCGCGCTGCACCTGGTCGAGCTCGATCGACTCGAACAGCGCCTTGAAGTTGCCTTCGCCGAACCCCTCGTCGCCCTTGCGCTCGATGATCTCGTAGAACACCGGGCCGATCATCGTGTCGGTGAAGATCTGCAAGAGCAGCCCGTCCGGGCCGCCGTCGATCAGGATGCGGTCGCGGCGCAACCGGGCGAGGTCCTCGCCGTGCCCCGGCAGCCGCGCATCGACCCGCTCGTAATAGGCGTCGGGAGTGTCGAGGAAGGCGACGTTGCCGGCGCGCAGCGCCTCGACCGTCGCGCAGATGTCGCGCGCGGCGAGCGCGATGTGCTGGATGCCCTCGCCGCGATAGGCCTGGAGATACTCCTCGATCTGGTCGACCCGCCCCGGCACGCTGCCGCCGGATTCGTTGATCGGGATGCGGATCTTGCCGTCCGGGCTCGTCATCGCCCGGCTCCTGACGCCGGTCAGCTTCCCCTCGATGTCGAAATAGCGGATCTGCCGGAAGTTGAAGAGCCGCTCGTAGAACCCTGCCCACACATCCATGCGGCCCTTGTGGACGTTGTGCGTCAGGTGGTCGATCGCCGCGAGGCCGACCCCGGCCGGGTCCTGCGCGACCCCCGGCAGCGGCACGAAATCGACGTCGTAGATCGTGCCGCGCGGGCCGTAGCGGTCGACCAGGTAGATGAGGCTGCCGCCGATCCCCTCGATCGCCGGGATGTTGAGCTCCATCGCGCCGATGCGCCCCTCGACCGGCCGCGCGCCGAGCTCGATCGCCCGGCGGTGCGCCGCGGCGGCGTCGCGCACGCGGAACGCGATCGCGCAGATGCTCGGCCCGTGCAGCCGGGCGAAGCTCTGGGCGAAGCTTTCCGGCTCGGCGTTGACGATGAAGTTGACGTCGCCCTGGCGGTACAGCGTCACCCGCTTCGAGCGGTGCCGGGCGACGGCGACAAAGCCCATCCGCTCGAACACCGCGACGAGCGCGGCGGGATCGGGCGCGGTGTACTCGACGAACTCGAAGCCGTCGGTGCCCATCGGGTTGTCCCACAGATCGCCGGTTCCGCCCGCCATACGCGCCTCCGTTGCGGCAACTGAGCAGAAAACGCCTGGCGACGAGCATAGCGCCGCGGCGATGCGGTTTCCGCGCAAAGCGATGCGTCCGTTATGCCAAATCCGCGTATTATTCGCGCCTTGTGACCGCCAAAGGGAGGATTCACGCATGGCGCTCGACCGCTTCGATCGCCGCATCGCCGCCGCGCTGCAGCGCGACGGGCGGATGACCAGCATCGCGCTGGCCGCCGAAGTGCACCTCTCGGCGTCGCAATGCGCGCGGCGCGTCCAGCGCCTCGAAGCCGACAGGGTGATCCGCGGCTATCGCGCGGTCCTCGATCCCGCCGCGCTCGGCCTCGGCATCGCCGGGCTCGTCAATGTCAGCCTCGAGCGCCACGCCAAGGGCAACATCGACGAGTTCCAGCGCCAGGTCGAGGCGCGGCCGTCGATCGTCGAATGCCTGTCGGTGACCGGCGACAGCGATTATCAGCTGCGCGTCGTGGCGCGCGACCTGCGCGAGTTCTCGGCGCTGCTGATGGAGGCGATCGTGCCGCTGCCCGGCATCTCGACGACCCGGTCGAGCGTGATCCTCGGGGAGGTCAAGCCGTTTGCGGCGCTGCCGATAGCGGAGGACTGAGGCGGCCGGGCGAGGGCGGTGGAGGCCGGAAGCGGAATCGAACCGCTGTACGCGGATTTGCAGTCCGCTGCATAGCCACTCTGCCATCCGGCCGGCCGGCGCAATGCGCGGTGATATAGGCAGCCGGTTCCGGCCGGGTCAAGCCGCAGGGGTGGGAAGCAACCGGGCCTGTCGAGCGTTATTGCCGCGGGAGGCGGTGTTGCCCGGCCGCGGCGTCACCCATATATTTGAGTAAATCCAGATTGCTGACGGAAAGGTAGCAGCATGGCGCGAGTCACGGTCGAAGATTGCGTGGTGAAGGTGCCCAACCGGTTCGACCTCGTGCTGGTCGCGGCGCAGCGCGCGCGCGAGATCAGCGCGGGGGCGCAACTGACGCTTGACCGCGACGACGACAAGAACCCGGTGGTGGCGCTGCGCGAGATCGCCGACGACACGGTGCCGCTCGACCGGCTGCGCGACTCGCTGATCCGCGGCATGCAGAAGCATGTCGAGATCGACGAGCCCGAGGAGACGCCGGAGCTCGAATCGAACCTGTTCGGCGTCGCCGAGGCGCTCGGCGTGGCGGGGGTCGGCGAGGAGCTCGAGGAAGGGGAGGACCTCGCCGAGGAGGAAGAGCTCGCCGAGGACATGCTATCGGTCGAGGACGAGAGCGAGCTCGAGGAGCTGCCCGACGCCGACGCCGACGCCGAGCCGGAGAATTTCGAGGAGGAAGCCCCCTGACGTGGCGGCGCCCGAGGCTGCTGCCATCGCCGGGCGCCGGCGGCGTCGCTGCGGAGCGTCACGCCGCGGCGGGTGAGGCTGCTGCACGATGATGCGCCAGCCCGATCTCGTCGACCTGGTCAAAGCCTACGACCCCGAGGCGGACGAGGCGGTGCTGAACCGCGCCTACGTCTATTCGATGAAGGCGCACGGCGCGCAGCTGCGCGCTTCGGGCGATCCCTATTTTTCGCACCCGGTCGAAGTCGCCGGGCTGCTCGCGCGGATGAAGCTCGACACCGCCTCGATCGTCACCGGGCTGTTGCACGACACGGTCGAAGACACGACGGCGACGCTCGACGACATCGAGAAGGTGTTCGGCCCTGAGATCGCCCGGCTGGTCGACGGCGTCACCAAGCTGTCGCGCCTCGAACTGCACTCCGACCAGACCAAGCAGGCCGAGAACTTCCGCAAGCTGGTGCTTGCGATGTCGGAAGACATCCGGGTGCTGCTCGTCAAGCTCGCCGACCGGCTGCACAACATGCAGACGCTGCGCTTCATCAAGAGCGCCGAGAAGCGGCGCCAGATCGCGCGCGAGACGATGGACATCTACGCGCCGCTCGCCGAGCGGATCGGGATGCACCGCATGAAGGACCAGCTCGAGGACCTTGCCTTCGCCGAGCTCTATCCCGACGCGCGTGCCAGCATCACCGCGCGGCTCGGTTTTCTGCGCGACCGTGGCGGCGACATCGTCGCGCGGATCACCGGCGAATTGACCCGCAAGCTCGCCGATGGCGGCCTCGCCGCCGCCGTGGTCTCCGGGCGCGAGAAATCGGCCTATTCGATCTGGCGCAAGATGCAGCGCAAGGACGTGCCGTTCGAGCAGCTCGCCGACGTCATGGCGTTCCGCGTGCTGGTCGAGGATGTCGGCCAGTGCTACCACGCGCTCGGCGTCATCCATTCGGCATATCATGTGGTTCCGGGCCGCTTCAAGGACTACATCTCGACGCCGAAGCCGAACAACTACCGCTCGCTGCACACCGGGGTGATCGGTCCCGAGCGGCAGCGCATCGAGATCCAGATCCGCACCGGCGACATGCACGAGATCGCCGAGCTCGGCGTTGC
>DATJOB010000026.1:0-3462 GCA_035507475.1 Allostellaceae bacterium
CGTCGAGGGCGGCGAGGACGCGGTCGAGCGTGCGGCGGAACGCGCTTGCGACCGCGTCCTCGGCGGCATGGCGGCCGTCGCGCACCCGCCAGCTACCGCCGACCATGACGTCGCGGATCGTCGGGACGTTGCCGGAGAACACCAGGGCATCGACCAGCGCGTCGCCGCGCCGCCCGTAGAGCGCCGGCGCGTCGCCGTCGAGCACCAGGAGGTCGGCGCGGCAGCCGGGTGCGAGGCGGCCGAGCGGCCGGCCGAGGGCGCGCGCTCCGCCGGCCGCCGCGGCCTGCCACAGCGCCGGCCCAGTCGACGCGCCGGCACCGGCGGCGAGGTTGCGACGGCGGTGCCGCAGCCGCTGGCCGTATTCGAGCCAGCGCAATTCCTCGACCGGGCTTACCGAGACATGGCTGTCGGAGCCCACCCCCCAGCGACCGCCGGCGGCGGCGAAATCGCCGAACGGAAAGAGCCCGTCGCCGAGATCGGCCTCGGTCGTCGGGCAGAGGCCGACGACCGCGCCGCTCGCCGCCAGCGCCGCGGTCTCGCCGGCGTCGACATGCGTGGCGTGGACGAGGCACCAGCGCTCGTCGACCGGCATGCGGTCGAGCAGCCAGGCGGCAGGACGCCGGCCGCACCAGGCGACACATTCCTCGACCTCGCGCAGCTGCTCGGCGATGTGCAGATGGAGCGGTGCGGCAGGGTCGGCGGCGCGCAGCCCGTCGACCGCCTCGTCGAGCGCTTCGGGCGGCACCGCGCGCAGCGAGTGCACCGCAAGGCCGAGGCGCAGCTGCGGGTCGCCGGCATGCCGGCGCGCCAGCGTTTCGCGCAGCGCCAGCACGCCGGCGGCGCTGTCGATGAAGCGGCGCTGGCCGGCGCTCGGCGGCGCGCCGCCGAAGCCGTTGGCGCAATAGAGCGTCGGCAGCAGCGTCAGGCCGATCCCGGCCTGGCGCGCCGCGGCGATCACCGCCTCGGCCATCGTCGCGCGGTCGGCATAGGGTGTGCCGTCGCGGTCGTGATGCAGATAATGGAACTCGCCGACCGCGGTGAACCCGGCCTTCACCATCTCGACATAGAGCTGCGCGGCGATCGCCTGCACATCCTCGGGCGTCAGCACCGCGAGGAAGCGGTACATCGCCTGGCGCCAGCTCCAGAAATCGTCGCCTGCCGGGCCCGCCCGCTCGGTCAGCCCGGCCATCGCGCGCTGGAAGGCGTGCGAATGCAGGTTGGGCAGGCCGGGCAGCACCGGGCCGGCGAGCCGCTCGGCATCCTCGGCCGCGGCGTCGGCGGTCAGCGCGGCGATCGTTCCCGTGTCGTCGACGGCGATCCGCACGGCGCGCGCCCAGCCGTCGGGCAACAGCGCGCTCTCGGCGAAGAGCGCCCGCATCACCGGGCCGCGGGGTAGAGATGGCAGGCGACGCCGCGCTCCGGCGTCACCTGCACCCATTCGGGATAGACCGCGCGGCAGACCTCCATCGCCTGCGGACAGCGCGGGTGGAAGTGGCAGCCGGGTGGCGGCGCCAGCGCCGAGGCGACCTCGCCATCGAGCCGGGTCATCGCCACCCTCGCCTTGGGGTCGGGCACCGGCGAGGCGTTGCGCAGCACCTGCGTGTAGGGATGCAGCGGCGCGTCGAAGATCGCCGGCACCGGGCCGCGCTCGACGATATGGCCGAGATACATGACCGCGACCGAGCCGCAGAAATGGCGCACCACCCCGAGATCGTGCGAGATGAAGACAAAGCTGAGCCCGCGGCGCTGCTGCAGCCCGCGTAGCAGCACCAGGATCTGCGCCTGGATCGAGACGTCGAGCGCCGAGACCGGCTCGTCGGCGACGATCAGCTCCGGGTCGAGCGCCAGGGCGCGCGCGATGCCGATGCGCTGGCGCTGGCCGCCGCTGAACTCGTGCGGGTATTTGTCGATCGCGTCAGGCGGCAGGCCGACCTCGGCGAGCAGCGCGGCGATGCGGGCGCGCCGTTCGCGCCGCCCGGCGAGGCGATGGACCCGGAGCGGCTCGCTCAGCGCCTGGCCGATGGTGCGCCGCGGGTTGAGCGACGAATAGGGGTCCTGGAAGATGATCTGCATCTGCCGTCGCAGCCGCCGAACCCGGCGTGCGCCGGCGCGCAGCACGTCTTGGCCCTTGAACAAGACGCTGCCGGCGTCGGGCTCGACGAGCCGCAGCAAGGCGCGGCCGGTGGTGGATTTGCCGCATCCCGACTCGCCGACGAGGCCGAACGCCTCGCCGGGCATCACCGCGAATGACACGCCGACGACCGCGTGCACCCGCGCCGTCACCGCGCCGAGGATGTTGTGGGCCGCGGCGAAGGATTTGCTGAGGCCGCGGACCTCGAGCAGCGGCGCGTTCACCCGCCGCCCTCGCCGCGCACCCAGCAGCGCAGCAGGTGGTCGGGCCGCCCCGGCGCCGGGACCAGCGGCGGCACCTCGGCGCAGCGCGGCTGCCGCAGCGGACACCGCTCGGCATAGCGGCAGCCGGCCGGCATCGCGGTGATCGGCGGCACCTGGCCGGGGATCGGCGTGAGATCGAGCGCGTCGCGGTCGACGCGCGGGATCGAGCGCAGCAGCGCCTCGGTGTAGGGGTGGAGCGGCGCCTCGAAGAGCGCGTCCACCGGCGCCAGCTCGACGATGTCGCCGGCATACATGACCGCGACGCGGTCGGCGATCGAGGCGACGACGCCGAGATTGTGGGTGATGAAAACCATCGCCAGGCCGCTCTGCGCCTTCAGCTCGGCAAGCAGCGCCAGGACCTGCGCCTGGATCGTGACGTCGAGCGCCGTCGTCGGCTCGTCGGCGAGCACCACCTGCGGCGCGCAGGCGAGCGCCAGCGCGATCATCACGCGCTGCCGCATGCCGCCCGAGAACTGGTGCGGATAATCGTCGAAACGCCGCGCCGCGGACGGGATCTTGACCTGCTCGAAGAGGTCGAGCGCACGGGCCCGTGCCGCCGCCGGGGAGAGATCGGTGTGATAGCGCAGCGCCTCGACCACCTGATACCCGACGGTCAGGACCGGGTTGAGCGAGGTCATCGGCTCCTGGAAGATCATCGCCACCCGGTTGCCGCGGATCTTCTCCATCTCGCGCTCGTCGAGCGCGACGAGGTCGCGGCCGTCGAGCAGCACGCGGCCGGAGGCGACGCGCCCGTTTGGCTTCGGCACCAGCCCCATCACCGTGAGCGCGGTGATGCTCTTGCCGCAGCCCGACTCGCCGACCAGCGCCAGCGTCTCGTTGCGCGCCACCGTGAAGTCGATGTTGCGCACCGCTGGATACCAGCTTCCGTCGATGCGGAACTCGGTCGTCAGCCCCTCGACCGCAAGCGCCGGCGTCGCCGCCGCGGCAGGGGCGGCCGGCTCAGTCATAGCGCAGCCGCGGGTCGGTGGCGTCGCGCAACCCGTCGCCCAGCATGTTGAGGCCGAGCATCACCGCGAGGATCGCCAGGCTCGGGAAGATCGCCAGGCC
>DATJOB010000027.1:0-9112 GCA_035507475.1 Allostellaceae bacterium
GCTGGCGCGGCGACGCCGGTGTGGTGCCGATCGTCTTCTACCGGGCGCTGGCGCAGTCCGGGAACACCGCGCCGGTCGCCGCGCTCGCCGCCGCCCTCGCGGCGCGCCGCCTCAACCCGCTGCCGATCTACGTGCAGAGCCTCAAGGACGGCGAGGCGGCGGCGCTCATCGCCGACGCGTTCGCCGCGCATCCGCCGGCCGTGATCCTCAACGCCACCGGCTTCTCGGCGGCCGCGGCGGGCGGCGCCGACCCGCTGCGCCGCGATTGCCCGGTGCTGCAGGTCGTCTTCTCGGGCGGCGACGAGGCGGAGTGGCGCACCGGCACCCGCGGACTCGGGCCGCGCGACCTGGCGATGAACGTCGCGCTGCCCGAGATCGACGGCCGCATCCTGTCGCGCGCGGTCTCGTTCAAGGCCGTCTCGTTCAAGGCGGCGCCCGGTGCGCTGGCCGACGGCCGAGACCCCGAGACCGAGGCCGACCTCCTCGGCTACCGGCCGGTCGCCGACCGTGTCGCCTTTGTCGCCACCCTGGCGCGCAATTGGGCGCGGCTGCGGGCGAAGGCGCCCGGCGAGCGGCGCGTCGCCATCATGCTCGCCAACTACCCGAACAAGGACGGCCGCATCGGCAACGGCGTCGGCCTCGACACGCCGGCCTCGGCCGTGGCGATCCTCAACGCGCTCGCCGCCGCCGGCTACCGCGTCGACGACCTGCCGCCGGACGGCGCCGCGCTGCTCGACCGCCTGCTCGCCGGCCCGACTAATCAAAAACCCGGCGCCGCGCGGCCCGGCGCCGCCGTGGCCGAGACCCTGTCGCTTGCCGACTACTCGGCGTTCTGCGCGACGCTGCCGCCGGCGCTGCAGCAGCGCGTCGCCGCGCAATGGGGATCGGCCGAGCGCGACCCGTTCTTCCGGCCGGGCGAGCTCGATTGCGGCCGCCTCGCGATCCCGGCACTGCGGCTCGGCAACGTCGCCGTCCTGATCCAGCCGGCGCGCGGCTACAACCGCGACCCGAAGGCGACCTATCACGACCCGGCGCTGGTCCCGCCGCATGCCTATCTCGCGGCCTATGCCTGGCTCGCCGACGAGTTCCGCGCCGACGCGGTGGTCGACCTCGGCAAGCACGGCACGCTCGAATGGCTGCCCGGCAAGGCGCTCGCCCTGTCGGACGAATGCTTCCCCGAGGCGGTGCTCGGACCGCTGCCGCATCTCTACCCGTTCATCGTCAACGATCCCGGCGAGGGCACCCAGGCCAAGCGCCGCGCCCAGGCGGTCATCGTCGACCACCTGACCCCGCCGCTGACCCGCGCCGGCAGCTACGGCGAAGCCGCCGAGCTCGAGCGGCTGATCGACGAATATTACGACGCGGCGCGCAGCGACCCGCGGCGCATCGCGCCGCTCGCCGGCGAAATCCTCGAACGCGCCCGCGCCGCCGGCATCGACCGCGATTGCGGCATCGGAGCGGACGACGAGCGCATCGACGCTTTGATGAAGCTCGACGGATTTCTCTGCGAGCTGAAGGACCTGCAGATCCGCGATGGGCTGCACGTGTTCGGCACCAGCCCCTGCGGCGCGGCGTGCGACGGGCTGCTCCTGGCGATCGCCCGCGCCCGGCGCGGCGGCGCGCCGCGCGAGGAATCGCTGCTGCGCGCGCTGGCCGCCGATCTCGGCCTCGGCGGCGACCCGCTGACCATGGATTTGGCCGCGCCGTGGACCGGGCCGCGGCCCGCCGCGCTCGAATATCCCTCTCCCGCCCGGCGGGAGAGGGTGGTCGCGGGTGGCGGCCCGAGGACGGGTGAGGGTTCCCCATGGCGCACCGCCGGCGACACGCTCGAACGCCTCGAGGCGCTGGCGCTGCGCCTCGTCGCCGGCACGGCACGGCCGGCGCCGGCGTGGCACAGGACCACGGCCGTGCTCGGCTGGATCGGCGACACGCTGCGGCCGGCGGTCGAGGCCTGCGGCGCGGCCGAGCTCGCCGCGCTCGTCGCCGGGCTCGACGGGCGCTTCGTGCCGCCCGGCCCGGCGGGCGCGCCGAGCCGCGGCCGTCCCGAGGTGCTGCCGACCGGGCGCAATTTCTATTCGCTCGACACGCGGGCGGTGCCGACCCCGGCCGCCTGGCAGCTCGGCTGGCATTCGGCCGGGCTGGTCGTCGAGCGCTACGCGCAGGAGCACGGCCGCTATCCGGCTCATGTCGCGCTCTCGGCCTGGGGCACCGCCAACATGCGCACCGGCGGCGACGACATCGCCCAGGCGCTGGCGCTGATCGGCGTGCGCCCGGTCTGGGAGCCGGGCAGCGGCCGCGTCACCGGGTTCGAGATCCTGCCGGCGGGCGTGCTCGACCGGCCGCGCGTCGACGTCACGCTGCGCATCTCCGGCTTTTTCCGCGACGCCTTCCCCGGCCTCGTCGACCTCTACGACAGCGCGGTGCGCGCCGTCGCCGCGCTCGACGAGCCGGGCCACGTCAACCCGCTCGCCGCGCGCTACGCCATCGACCGCGCCGCGCTCGAAGCGGCGGGCGCCAGCCCGGCCGACGCCGCGCGCCGCGCCGGCTACCGGATCTTCGGCGCGCCGCCGGGGGCCTACGGCGCCGGGCTGCAGGCGTTGATCGACGAGCGCGCCTGGGACGACGAGGGCGAGCTCGCCGAGGCGTGGCTCACCTGGGGCCAGTACGGCTACGCCGCCGGCGGCGAGGCCGGCGCCGAGCGCTCGCTGCTCGAAACCCGGCTCGCCGCGGTCGAGGCGGTGCTGCATAACCAGGACAACCGCGAGCACGATCTGCTCGACAGCGACGACTACTACCAGTTCGAGGGCGGGCTGGCATTGGTCGTGCGCCGCCTCGCCGGCCGCGCGCCGGCGGTCTTTCACAACGACCACTCGCTGCCCGACCGCCCGCGCATCCGCACGCTGCGCGAGGAGCTGGGCCGGGTGGTGCGCGGCCGTGCCGCCAACCCGCGCTGGATCGCCGGGGTGATGCGCCACGGCTACAAGGGCGCCGCCGAGATCGCCGCCACGGTCGACTATCTCTTCGCCTTTGCGGCGACCGCGCGGGCGGTCGACGATGCGCATTTCGACGCGCTCTACGACGCCTATCTCGGCGACCCGCCGGTGCGCGATTTCCTGGCGCAGGCGAACCCGGCCGCGCTCGCCGAGATCACCGCGCGCTTTGCCGAGGCGGTCGCGCGCGGGCTGTGGCGGCCCAGGCGCAACTCGACGCGCGAAGCCCTGGTGCAATGAGCGACAGCGACATCAACGCCGCGCATCGCGACAAGATGGCCCGCCGCCAGGCGGCGCGGCGCCGCATGCTCGCGACCAAGACCGAGGAGCGCGGCCTCGTCATCGTCCATACCGGGCTCGGCAAGGGCAAATCGACCGCGGCCTTCGGCATGGTGCTGCGCTGCGTCGGCCACGGCATGCGGGTCGGGGTGGTGCAGTTCGTCAAGGGCGCCTGGGCGACCGGCGAGCGCGAGGTGCTGGCGAAATTCCCCGAGCTGGTGACCTGCCGGGCGATGGGCGAGGGCTTCACCTGGGACACCCAGGACCGCGAGCGCGACATCGCCGCGGCGCGCGCCGCCTGGGAGACCGCAACACAGATGATCGCCGACCCGAGCTACAGCCTGGTGCTGCTCGACGAACTCAACATCGTGCTGCGCTACGACTACCTGCCGCTCGCCGAGGTGCTCGACGTGCTCAAGGCCAAGCCGCGCGACCTGCATGTCATCGTCACCGGGCGCAACGCCAAGCCGGAGCTGATCGAATTGGCCGACCTCGTCACCGAGATGACGCTCGTCAAGCACCCGTTCCGCGCCGGCGTCAAGGCACAGAAGGGGATCGAGTTTTGATCCGTTGCCGATGACCCGCGCGCTGATGCTCCAGGGTACCGGCTCCGATGTCGGCAAGTCGCTGCTGGTGGCCGGCCTCGCCCGCGCCTTCGCCCGGCGCGGCCTCAAGGTGCGGCCGTTCAAGCCGCAGAACATGTCGAACAACGCGGCGGTCGCCACCGATGGCGGCGAGATCGGCCGCGCCCAGGCGCTGCAGGCGCGCGCCTGCGGCGTCGCGCCGAGCGTCGACATGAACCCGGTGCTGCTGAAGCCGCAGGCCGGCCAGCAGGCGCAGCTCGTGGTGGGCGGCCGGGTCCGCGGCACCGCCGCGGCGCGCGACTATCGCGCGCTGGCGCCGTCGCTCCTGCCCGCGGTGCTCGACGCCTTCGCGCGGCTGTCGGCGGGCGCCGACCTGGTGCTGGTCGAAGGCGCGGGCAGCCCGGCCGAGATCAACCTGCGCGCCGGCGACATCGCCAATATGGGGTTCGCCGAGGCGGCCGATCTGCCGGTCGCGCTGGTCGGCGACATCGAGCGCGGCGGCGTCATCGCCCAGCTCGTCGGCACGCACGCACTGCTCGCCGAGGACGAGCGGGCGCGGCTGGTCGGCTACATCGTCAACAAGTTCCGCGGCGATCGGAGCCTCTTCGACGGCGGCATCGTCGCGATCGGCGCGCGCACCGGGCTCGCCTGCTTCGGGGTGGTGCCGTGGTTCGAGCACGCGCATCTGCTGCCGGCCGAGGACAGCATGGCGCTGCAGAAAATCCCTCTCCCGCAAGCGGGAGAGGGTGCCCAGCCTAGCGAGGCGGGCGCGGGTCGGCCGATCCGCATCGCCGTGCCGCTGTTGCCGCATATCGCCAATTTCGACGATCTCGACCCGCTGCGCGCCGAGCCGGACGTGGCGCTGACGCTGGTG
This sequence comes from Allostellaceae bacterium, assembly GCA_035507475.1. Taxonomy (GTDB): domain Bacteria; phylum Pseudomonadota; class Alphaproteobacteria; order ATCC43930; family CGMCC-115725; genus DATARH01. The sequence continues at coordinate 4,728 of DATJOB010000027.1, forward strand.
CGCCCGGGCGCGGCGCTGCCGGCGGACGCCGCGCTCGTCATCCTGCCGGGATCGAAGGCGACGCTCGCCGATCTCGCGGCGCTGCGCCGCGAAGGCTGGGATATCGACCTCCTCGCCCATCGCCGGCGTGGCGGCCGCGTCCTCGGCATCTGCGGCGGCTACCAGATGCTCGGCCGCAGTCTTGCCGATCCCGACGGGATCGAGGGCGCGCCGGGCAGCGCCGCCGGGCTCGGCCTCCTCGAGATCGACACGGTGCTCGGGCCCGAGAAGCGGCTCGATGCCGCGCACGGCACCGAGCTGGCGAGCGGCGCGGCGGTGCGCGGCTACGAGATGCATGTCGGCGTCACCACCGGTCCCGGACTCGCCCGGCCGATGCTGCGCCTCGGCGCGCGCGACGACGGCGCGGTCAGCGGCGATGGCCGCGTCGCCGGCTGCTACCTGCACGGTCTCTTCGCCGGCGGCGCGTTCCGCCGCGCCTATCTCGCGCGGCTCGGCGCCGCGGGCAGCGGGCTCGACCACGACGACCTGGTCGAGGACACGCTCGACCGGCTCGCCGAGCATTGCGCGGCGCACCTCGACCTCGACGCGCTGTTCGCCGCCTCGCGCCCGCCGCGGCTCACCAGGGCGGCGTGAAATGACGCGCCAGCCATGCCGCCAGCAGCAGCGTTGCGAGGATCAGGCAGGCATGCGCGTAAAGCCGCAGCGCGCGGTTGATGTCGGCCGGCGTCGCGATCGGCGTGCCGTCGCCGAGGAACGGGTCGTCGACGCTGCCCTCGGCATAGTGCCGCGGCCCGGCGAGCGCCAGGCCGAGCGCGCCCGCCATCGCCGCTTCCGGCCAGCCGGCATTGGGCGAGCGGTGCTTGCCGCCGTCGCGCAGCATGACCCGCGTCGCCGCCCCGGCCGAGCTGCGCCGGTCGAAGGCCGCGGCCGCGGCGAGCAGCAGCCCGGCGAGCCGCGCCGGCACCAGGTTCACGAGGTCGTCGAAGCGTGCCGCCGCCCAGCCGAAGTCGCGATAGCGTTCGCTCAGATGGCCGATCATGCTGTCGAGCGTGTTCGCCATCTTGTAGGCGAAGACGCCGGGCAGGCCGAGCAGCAGATACCAGAAGGCCGGCGCCACCACCGCGTCGGAGAAGTTCTCGGCGAGGCTCTCGATCGCCGCGCGGGCGACGCCGGCGCCGTCAAGGCTCGCCGGGTCGCGGCCGACGATATGCGCCACCGCGAGGCGCGCCGAAGCGAGCCCGCCCTCGACGAGCGCCCGGCCGACCTCGGCGACATGCTCGAAGAGGCTGCGCTGCGCCAGCAATACCGCGATCGCGAAGGCCTCCAGCACGGCGCCGAGCGGGCTGCCGCGGCACAGCCGGTGCAGCCCCCAGCCGAGCGCCGCCGCGCCGCCGACCAGCACCAGCACCGTCGCGACGCCGCGCAGCCGCCGCGACCGCCCGCTGCGCCGCTCGCGGTTGAGCCGCCGCTCGAACGCGCCGATCGCGCGGCCGGCCAGCGCCACCGGGTGCGGCACAAGCCGGAACAGCGGCGCCATCTCGCCGCAGAGCGCGTCGAGCATCAGCCCGGCATAGAGCAGCAGCAGCGGGTCGTGCAGCCCGGGCAACGTCATGCCCGAAACCATACTGGCCCGAGACTATTGTGGAAGGGCGAGGAGATCACCCGACCATGAGCGAGACCGGCGTACTGCTCTGCGGCCACGGCAGCCGGGACGAAGAGGCGATCGGCGAGTTCGAGCGGCTCGCCGCGGCGCTGCGGCCGCGTTTCCCCGATCACGCTTTCGCCACCGGCTATCTCGAATTCGCCACGCCGAACATCCGCGACGGGCTCGCCACCCTCGCCGCGCAGGGCGCCCGGCTGATCTACGCGGTGCCGGGGATGCTGTTCGCCGCGAGCCACGTCAAGAACGACCTGCCGTGGGAGATGAACAGCTTCGCCGCCGCGCACCCCGCGGTCGAGGTGCGGCTCGGCCGCGATCTCGGCGTCGACGCCAAGCTGATCAACGCGGCCGGCGCGCAGATCGCCGCCGCCATCCCCGAGCGGCGCGACGAGGCGCTGCTCCTCGTCGTCGGCCGCGGCACCAACGACCCCGACGCCAACTCGAACGTCGCCAAGGTCGCGCGGATGTTGTGGGAGGGGCTCGGCTTCGGCTGGGCCGAGACCGCCTATAGCGGGGTCGCGCATCCGCGCGTCGACGCGGCGCTCGACCGCGCCGCCCGGCTCGGCTTCCGCCGCATCGTCGTCTTCCCCTATTTCCTGTTCACCGGGGTGCTGGTAAAGCGCATCTATGCGGCGGCCGACGCGGCGGCGCGGCGGCATCCCGCGCTCGACATCGTCAAGGCGTCCTATCTGGGCGACCATTCTCTGCTGCTCGACGCCTTTGTCGAGCGCGTCGGCGAGATCGCCGGGGGCAGCCCGGCGATGAACTGCCAGCTCTGCAAATACCGCGCGCAGCTCGTCGGCTACGAGGGCGACGCCGGCGCGCCGCAGCAGGCGCACCATCACCATGTCCGCGGCGGCGACGGCCCGCACGACCACCACGGGCACGATCACCACCACCATGATCGTCGCCATCGCTGATGTTTGACCGGATTGTCGTCGTGGACTGGAGCGCCGCGAACCATCGCAAGCTTGGCCGCGACAGCATTTGGGTATGCCAGCACGGACGGGAGCCGGCGAACCTGGCGACACGAGCCGCGGCCAAAGCCTGGTTGAGCGCCCTGCTCGACGAGGCGACACGGGCGGGCGAGCGCACGCTGCTGGGCTTCGATTTCCCGTTCGGCTACCCGTCCGGGTTTGCCCGCCGGCTTGGGCTCACGGGCGCCAAGCCCTGGCGCGCTCTGTGGAACGAGATCGACCGGCTGATCAGCGACGACGACGACAATCGCAACAACCGGTTCTGCGTCGGTGCCGAATTCAATCGCCGCGTGTCGGGCGGGCCGTTTCCGTTCTGGGGCTGCCCCGCCGCGCAGGCGGGCGAATTTCTCGGTTGCCGCCATCACAACGGTCACACGATCGACGAGCCGCTTCGCGAGCGACGCGTGATCGACGAGTGGATGATCGGCGCGCAGCCGTGCTGGAAGCTCGCCTATACCGGCTCGGTGGGCAGCCAGGCATTGACCGGGATACCGGTGGTGCGCGCGCTGCGCGACGATGCCCGATGGCAGGACCAGGCCCGTGTCTGGCCCTTCGAGACCGGACTTCGCGAGCCGGCGAGCGAGGCGCGCATCGTCTTCGCCGAGATCTGGCCGTCCTGGTGGCGCGACTGGCGGGCGGCGCTGCGGCCGGGCGAAGTCAACGACCAGGCCCAGGTGCGTTACGTTGCCGGCCTTCTCGCCGGCCGTGCCGCCGATGGAGCGCTCGCCGCGATGTTCGCCGGGGACCCCGGCTTGACCCCGGAGCAGCGCCGGGTCGTCGAGGACGAAGAGGCCTGGACCCTCGGCGTCACCGCGCCGCGGCTGCGGGCCAGGCAGCAGCCATCGTCGTCGCCCGCGCGAAGGCGGGGACCCGGGGCCGGCGCCGCCCCGGTCGCCCCGGATCCGCGCTCCCGCGCGAATGACCAAGCGCCCGGAGGCGCCCGCCGATGACGCCGCCGCGCTACGCCTATCTGCGCGACCCCGAGGCGATCTACCGCCAGTCCTTCGCGCTCGTCGAGGCCGAGGCCGACCTGGCGCGGTTTCCGGCGGACATGCGCCCGCTGGCGCTGCGCCTCGCGCACGCCGCCGGCGACGCGACGATCCTCGCCGACCTCGTCTGGTCGCCGGGTGCCGGCGCCGCAGGGTGCCGGGCGCTTGCCGGCGGCGCCACGATCCTCGCCGACGGCGCGATGACCGCCGCCGGCATCGTCGCGGCCCGGCTGCCGGCGCGGAACCGCGTCATCTGCACGCTCGACGACCCCGCCGCCGCGGCGACCGCCCGTCGCCTCGGCACGACGCGCTCGGCCGGCGCGGTCGAGCTGTGGCGGCCGCATCTCGCCGGCGCCGTCGTCGCGATCGGCAATGCACCGACCGCGCTCTTCCACCTGCTCGAGATGCTCGCGGCGGGCGCGCCCAAACCGGCGCTGGTGCTCGGCTTCCCGGTCGGCTTCGTCGGCGCGGCGGAGGCCAAGGCCGCGCTCGTCGATTACCGCGCCGACTGCGCGGACGCGGTCGATTTCGTCGCGCTCACCGGCCGGCGCGGCGGCAGCGCGCTCGCCGCCGCCGCCGTCAACGCGCTGGCGGTCAACGCGCTCGCCGGCGGGGACCGCGGGTGAGCGCCTGGCTGACCGTCGTCGGCATCGGCGACGACGGGCTCGCCGGCCTCAGCCCGGCGGCCCGCGCGCTGGTCGAGACCGCCGAAATCGTGCTCGGCGGCCCGCGCCACCTGGCGATGCTGCCGCCGGGCGG
>DATJOB010000028.1:0-7366 GCA_035507475.1 Allostellaceae bacterium
CCGCATCGACCTGACGATCGACGTGCCGGCCGTGTCGCCGGCCGATCTCGCGCTGCCGCCGCCGAGCGAGGCGAGCGCCGAGGTCGCCGCGCGGGTCGCCGCCGCCCGTGCCCGCCAGGGCGCGCGCTATGCGAAGCTCCCGCCGGCGCGGCGGGTTCGCAGCAATGCCGAGGCCGACGGCGAGCTGCTCGACGAGGTCGCGACCCCGGAAGAGGCCGGCCGCGCCCTCCTGGTGCGCGCCGCCGAGCGGCTGCGCCTGTCGGCACGCGGCTATCATCGGGTGCTGCGCGTCGCCCGCACGCTCGCCGATCTCGACGGCGCCGCGACGGTCGCCCGCCGCCACGTCGCCGAAGCCTTGAGCTATCGTCGCGGCCCCGAGCCGAGCTGAGCGCGTACGGCGCGGCTTCGCGCGGGCCGCCGGCCATGCGGCGCTGCCGCGCAGCCGCGCAACGGGCGCCGCGCCCGCTCCGTTAACCATCAGCCATGTCGAGGATCGGCCGCGATCGAGGTGCGAGATGAGAACGCTATCCGCCGTGGTGCTTGCCGCAGCGTTGCTGGCGGCCGGCGCGCAGCTCGCCGCCGCGTCCTGCGCCGGCGATGCCGAGTTCAGCCGGGTGAACTGTTTTTATACCGGGGCGCGGGATGCGGCGCGCGCGGCGCAGTGCGACGCGCTCTACAACCATGCGCTCTCGCTGTGCCAGGCCGGCAACGGCGGCTGACGGGGCGCTGATCCGGCCGCGCCTCTCGCGGCCGCTTCGCCGGCGACCGGCGCCGCGCATGGCGGTCTGCCGGGAAAGCGCTTGCGGGAACCGAGTCCGATGGCCGACGATCTGCTATTCAGGGCTTTCCCCTCGAAGGATCCCGGCATGAGCGCGCCTTACCTCCGCAGCGGCATCTTCCTGGCACCGTTCCACAACCACGACGAAAACCCGACGCTGTCGATGGAGCGCGACCTCGAGCTCCTCGAGCACCTCGACCGGCTCAACTACAACGAGGCGTGGATCGGCGAGCATCACTCCGGCGGGTTCGAGATCATCGCCTGCCCCGAGATGTTCATCGCCGCGGCGGCGCAGCGCACCCGCCACATCCGGCTCGGCACCGGCGTCGTCTCGCTGCCCTACCACAACCCGTTCAAGCTCGCCGACCGCATGGTGCAGCTCGACCACATGACGCGCGGCCGCGCGATGTTCGGGGTCGGTCCCGGCGCGCTGGTGCACGACGCGCTGAAGATCGGCATCGACCCGGGCGACCAGCGGGTGATGATGGAGGAATCGTTCGACGTCATCCTCCGGCTGTTGCGCGGCGAGGAGGTCAACAAGAAGACCGATTGGTTCAACATCACCAATGCCAAGCTGCAGCTGCGTCCGTACACCAGGCCGACGATGGAGCTGGCGGTCGCCGCGGCGCGCTCGCCCTCGGGCTCGGTGCTGGCCGGGACCCACGGTGTCGGCATGCTGTCGATCGGCGGCACCGCGCCGGCGCAGATGGAGCGGCATACCGCCAACTGGAACCTCTATGAGGAGACCGCGCGCGCCAACGGCCACACCCCCAATCGCAAGGATTGGCGGGTGGTGGGGTTCTTCCACATCGCCGAGACCCGCGAGCAGGCGCGCAAGAACGTCGAATTCGGGATCCGGCAGTTCGCGCAGTATTTCCGCGACGTGGCGACCTTCCCGATCATCCCGGGCGATGTCGGCGACCCGATCGAATGGCTGATCGAGACCGGCACGGGCTGCATCGGCACGCCCGACGACGCGGTCGCCTATGTCGACCGGCTGATGACCGGCTCGGGCGGGTTTGGCGTGCTCTGCGAACTGGCGCAGAACTGGGCCGACTGGGAGGCGACCAAGCGGCATTTCGAGCTGATGGCGCGCTTCGTCCATCCCAAGTTCCAGCAAAGCCGCGAGCTGCTGGTCGAGAGCTACAATTACGCGGCCGACCATCACGTCGAGTTCGGCGGCCAGGCCGCGGCGGCGATCCAGAAGGCGATCGACCGGCATGCGGCGGGCAAGGGCGGCGCGGCGAAGAAGGAAGCCGCCGAATAGGCGAGGCGGCGCGGGCTCGGCCGCTTGCGTGGCAGGCGGCGCGGCCCGATATAATCCGCGGTAACGCAAGGGCCGGCCCGATGCAGAGCCAGAACAGGTTCTTTGACGACCTCGCGCGGGTGGCGGGCGGTGCGGTCGGCGCGCTGTCGGGCGTGCGCGACGAGCTCGCCGCCAGGATTCGCGACCAGCTGGAGCGCGTTCTCGCCGGCATGGATCTCGTCAGCCGCGAGGAGTTCGAGGCGGTCAAGGCGATGGCGGCCAAGGCGCGGGCCGAGCAGGAGGAGCTGCTGGAGCGGCTGGCCAGGCTCGAATCAGCGCTCGAAGCGGAGGCGAAGAAGCGCCCGCAGCGAACCCCACGCAACAGGAAGCAGCCCTAGGTTTCGCGGCCTTCTCGGCAATAACCGCTACATCTGGTCTTGCAACCGTCATCCTGCTTTGGCAGCGTAGCCCGGCCCGGCGATCTCGGGCGAGGCGGCACGATCGATTTTTTGGCTTGCACCGGCCGCAAAATTGCTAAAAGGGGCGCGACGGCGCCGCTTCCGTCGGCTCCGAGGAGCGCGCGATGACTTCTCTTTCTTTTGAAGAGACCCGGCCACAGCACGGCAATCCGATCGATCTGGTCGAGGAGATTGTCATCGCCAACGACTGGGCGCACGACCGTGCCGGCGAGGATGAGCTGGTCGTCGAGATCACCGGACGCTGGTGCGATTACCGCCTCTATTTCCTATGGCAGGAGGAGCTGACCGCGCTGCACTTCTCCTGCGGCTTCGACATGAAGGTGCCGAAGCGCCGGCGCGGCGGGCTCTACGAGCTGCTGGCGCTGGCCAACGAGCGTTTATGGCTCGGCCATTTCGACCTCGCCGCCGGCGACAATTCGCCGTCCTTCCGCTACGCGGTGCTGCTGCGCGGCCTCTCGGCGGTGAGCGGCGAGCAGGTCGAGGATCTGGTCGATATCGCGATCTCCGAATGCGAGCGCTTCTATCCGGCGTTCCAGCTCGTCGTGTGGGGCGGCAAGCCCGCCGAGGAGGCGATGGCGGCGGCGATGATCGACCCGATCGGCGAAGCCTGAGACCGCCGGTCGAAGGGCAAAGCGGATGAGCGCGGGCACGGTCGTCCTCGTCGGCTGCGGGCAGATGGGCTCGGCGATGCTGCGCGGCTGGCTGAAGAGCGGCGCCGGCCAGCGCTTTGTCGTGGTCGAGCCGGCCGGCGCGCCCGAGGTGCTGGCGCCGTCGCCGCGGGTCGACGCGCACCGCGCCGCCGCCGATCTCCCCGAGGGGCTCGCGCCCGAGGCCGTGGTGTTCGCGGTCAAGCCGCAGGTGATCGGCGACATCGTTCCGCTCTATCGCCGGTTCGTGCGGCCGCAGACGGTGTTCATGTCGATCGCCGCGGGCACCACGATCGGCAATCTGCGGCGCCATCTCGGCGAGGCGGCGATCGTCCGGGTGATGCCGAACACGCCGGCGGCGATCGGCCGGGCGATCAGCGTCGCCTGTGCCAGCCCCCAGGTCAGCGAGGCTCAGCGCGCGCTGTGCGGGGCGCTGCTGGCGGCGATCGGCGAAAGCACCTGGGTCGAGGACGAAGGCCTGCTCGACGCGGTGACCGCGGTGTCGGGCAGCGGCCCGGCTTACGTCTTCCTGCTGATCGAGACGCTCGCCGCGGCCGGCGAGAAGGCCGGGCTGCCGCCGGCGCTGGCGCTGCATCTGGCGCGCTCGACGGTGGCGGGCGCCGGCGAACTGGCGCGGGTCTCGCACGAAGCGCCGGCGCGGCTGCGCGAGAATGTGACCAGCCCCGGCGGCACCACGCGCGCGGCGCTCGACGTGCTGATGAGCGAGGACGGACTGGCCTCATTGATGGAGCGCGCCGTCGCCGCGGCGACCCGCCGGTCGCGCGAGTTGGCGGGCTGAGGCGCGGAGCCGGCGATGGCCGAGGGTCGCGCGCGGCGGGCACGCAACGCGGCGGCGCGTGAGGCGGACGACGGTGCGGATCGCATCATCGATGCGGCGCTGCGGCTGATCGCGGAACAGGGCTGGCGCAATGTCTCGCTCGGCGCCGTCGCGCGCGAGGCCGGGTTGCCGATCCTGCGGGTCTATCGGCTTTTTCCGTCGAAAAGCGCGATCCTTTGCGGCTTCTTCCGTCGCATCGACGAGGCGGTGCTGGCCGATCCGGTAGCGGCCGAGCCGGGCGAGCGCCCGCGCGACCGGGTGTTCGATCTGTTGATGCGACGTTTCGACGCGCTGCAGCCATACCGCCCCGCGCTGGAGATGCTGCGCCGCGACCTGCCGTTCGATCCGCCGGCCGCCCTGGCCGCCGGGGCGGGGTTGTTGTGCTCGATGCGGCTCATGCTCGAGGCCGCCGAAATCGCCACCGACGGGATAGTCGGCATGATCGCGGTCAAGCTGACCGCCGCGGCCTTCCTTGCTGCATCGCACATTTGGCGGCGCGACGACTCGCCGGACCTTGCCCCGACCATGGCGACGCTCGACCGGCGGTTGCGCGGGATCGAGCGCTGGTTTGCTCGCGGCCGCGGCCGGACTGGAGCTCGCGCCGCAGAGGCTTGAGGCCGATCGCCGCCGCTGCCGGGCGATGCTGCATCGCAAAAAAGCACTTGACGCCAAAACAGGCGACCGCCATATAGCCGTCATTGTGCACTGCACAATACGGCTCTACCCCGAACCCTGGAAGAACCCTGCCATGCCCGAAGGCCGCACCCCGTTTTTCGATTTCGACGTGACCAAACTGTTTGCCGATTTCCGCTTTCGCCCGTTCGATGTCGAGGCCGTTTGGGCGGCGCAGCGCCGCAACATCGAGGCGCTGAGCCAGGCCAACCAGCTCGCCGTCGAGGGCGTTCACGCCGTCGCCAAGCGGCAGATCGAGATCACCCAGCAGGCGCTCGAGGACCTGTCGACGCTGGTCCGCGAGATGGCGCAGCCGACCTCGGCCGAGGACCGCATCGCCAAGCATACCGAGTACACCAAGAAGATGATCGACAAGAGCCTGACCCACGGCCGCGAGATCGCGGCGCTCGCCGCCAAGGCCGGCAGCGAGGCGAGCGAGGTCCTGCAGAAGCGGACCACCGAGGGCCTCGACGAGATGCGCGCCTTCGCCTGCAAGACGGCTGCCTGACGCGCCAATCAGCCTGCGACGGAAGGGGCCGCGCCCGGCAACGGACGCGGCCTTTTTGCCGCCCGCTCGCTGCGGTTATGATCCGGACATGGCGATTCCCTACGAGAGCTTTGCCGCGGTCGACATCCGGGTCGGCACGGTCGTCGCGGTCGATCCGTTTCCCGAGGCGCGCAAGCCGGCCTACAAGCTGACGATCGATTTCGGCCGGGATATCGGCGTCAAGCGCTCCTCGGCGCAGCTCACGCTTCGCTACGCCGCCGACGCCTTGCTCGGGCGGCAGGTCGCCGCGGTCGTCAATTTCGCGCCGCGCCAGATCGGCCCGTTCATGTCCGAGGTGCTGGTGCTGGGTTTCCCGGACGAGACCGGTGCGGTCGTGCTGGTCCGCCCGGACATGCCGGTGCCCGACGGCGGCCGCCTGTTCTGAGGCATTCGCAAGAGCTTACGGAACCGCTCGTCACCTAGCGCGGCAGGTGGACCCGCGCGCGCAGCCCGCCTTGCGGCGAGGTTTCGAGCCGCACGTCGCCCCCGTGGCTGCGCGCCACGTCGCGCGCGATCGTCAGGCCGAGCCCGATTCCGCCGGTCGTCGGGTTGCGCGAGGTGTCGAGCCGGATGAACGGCTGGAAGACGTGCTCGCGCTCGCTCGGCGGGATCCCCGGACCGTCGTCGTCGACCAGGATGTCGACGCCGTCCGCGACGTCCCGGCTGGTCAGCCAGATCCGGGTGCCGTAGCGGGCGCCGTTGGCGATCAGGTTGCCGAGGCAACGGCGCAGCGCGTTGGGTCGGACCGTCGCCACCAGTTCCGACGGCTGGTCGAGGACGATGGCGGCGCCCTCGCGCCGTACCGCTGCGGCGATCTCCTCGATCAGCGGCGCGATGTCGGTGGCGACCGGCGTCTCGGTGCCTTCGCCGCGCGCGAAATCGAGATAGATCTGGACGAGGTGCTCCATCTCGGCGACGTCGGAGCGCAGCTCCGCGAGGCTAGGGTCGTCGCCCATCAGTTCGAGCGCCAGCTTCATCCGGGTCAGCGGCGTGCGCAGATCGTGCGAGACGCCGGCGAGCATCTCGGTGCGCTGCCGGATCTGCCGCTGGATGCGGTCGCGCATCTGGATGAAGGCGACGGCCGCTTGGCGCACTTCGAGCGCGCCCTCGACCTTCGAGAAGGCGATCGGCCGTCCCTTGCCGAACCCGTCGGCGGCGGCGGCGAGCCGGCGCAGCGACTTCACCTGGTTACGCAGGAAGATCGCGGCGACGACGAAGAACACCACCGAGGAGCCGATCATCCACAGGATGAAGATGTAGGTGGTCGAGGTGGTCAGCCGTTTCTGCGACATCGTCGTGGTCAGCACCCCGGTCGGCAGCTGGACCTGGGCGAGGATGCTGCCCGGCACGCTCACGCTGTCGATGCGGAACGGGGCGCTGATCCGCTCGCGCATCGCGGTACGCAGATGCTCCTCGTTCGCGCTGCCGGTCGCGGGACCCGGGCCCGCCAGGATCGCGCCGCGCTCGAAGCCGAACTGGAGCTCGGTCTTGCTCGCCGCCGCGCTCATCAATTCGGTTGCCCGCACATCGCTCATCGGCAGGCTGAGGCTGGCGCCGAGCAGCGCGATCTCGGCCGCCACGTCCGCCGCGAAGCGGTGCGCCACGGTCTCCCAGTGGCGGGTATAGAACACCCAGGCGGAAATCATCTGCACCAGGACCAGCGGCATGATGATCAGCAGCAGCGAGCGGCCGAACATCGTGTTCGGCAGCGTGCGCTTGATCCAGCTGCGCTGGCGGATGTGCAGCTCGTCGAGCCGTTCCGGCGGCGCGCCGAGCGAGAGGTCGTTGAGTGCCATCGCGACCCGCTCAGTCCGGCCGCAGCGCGTAACCGGTGCCGCGCACCGTTTGCAGGTAGCGCGGGTTGCGCGGGTTGCTCTCGACCTTGCGCCGCAGCCGCGTCATCTGCACGTCGACATTGCGGACATTGCCGCTGAACTGCGCCGATTGCGACAGCTCTTCGCGCGACACCGCCTGCGGCGCATGCTGCGCCAGGCTGGCCAGCAGCGCGCTTTCGCCCGCCGTCAGCCGCACCGGCTCGCCGTCGCGGTAGAGCTCACCGCGTCCGAGATCGAAGCGGAACTCGCCAAAGCGCAGGTCGGGCGGCGGCGCGGGCTCGGCGGGCGCGCTGCGCCGCGCCAGGATGTTACGGATGCGCAGCA
>DATJOB010000029.1:0-3049 GCA_035507475.1 Allostellaceae bacterium
TCACCGGCCGTGTCGTGGTCGGGCGAGCCGGCAGATACCAAGAGTTTTGCAGTCACGCTCTACGATCCCGATGCCCCGACCGGCAGCGGCTGGTGGCATTGGACCGTGTTCAACATTCCGGCCAGCGTGCACAGCCTGCCCGCCGGGGCCGGCGATGGCGACGCCAAAAGCCTGCCGGCGGGGGCTGGACAGGGACGCAACGACGGCGGCATCGCGCATTACTCCGGGCCATGCCCGCCGGCGAGCGACCCGCCGCACCATTATCACCTCACGGTCTACGCGCTGAAGGTCGACAAGCTGCCGCTGGGCCCCGAGGATTCGGGCGCCAAGGTCGGCTTCAACCTTCACTTCAACACCCTGGCCAAGTCCGAGGTCACCGGGACGTTCGGCGCCCCGAAATAGCGCCGGCGCGCTCAATCCACCGGCGCCCACAGCACGTCCTCGATGCGCGCGGCGCCGCTGCACAGCATGACGAGGCGGTCGAAGCCGAGCGCGATGCCGGCGCATTCGGGCAAGCCGTGGTCGAGCGCGGCGAGGAAGTCCTCGTCGATCGGGTAGGTCTCGCCGTAAAGCGCCTGCTTCCTCGCCTGGTCGGCGCGGAAGCGGCGGCGCTGCTCGGCCGGGTCGGTCAGCTCCTGGAACGCGTTGGCGAGTTCGAGGCCGCAGACGTAAAGCTCGAAGCGCTCGGCGAGCCGCGGGTCGTCGGGCTTGCGGCGAGACAATGCGGCCATCGCGACCGGATAGTCGAAGAGGATCGTCGGTGCGCCGACGCCGAGATGCGGCTCGACCCGTTCGAGGAAGATGCGGAAATAGAGGCTCTCCCAGTCGTCGCCCGGATGCGGCGCGATGCCGAGCGACGCCGCCGCGGCGACGAGCCGCGCGCGATCGGGCCGCTCGGGGTCGGGCGCGGTCGCCAGGATGTCGATGCCGGTGTGGCGCGCAAACGCCTCGGCGACCGACAGAAGCTCGAAGGGCAGCCGCGCGTCCGCCGTCGTGCCGCGCCACCGCATCGCGCCGCCGGTGGCGCCATTCGGCGCGGCCGCCGCCTGCGCCGCGCGCAGCAGCGCCGCGCAATCGTCCATCAGGTCGCGGTAGGTGGCGCCGACGCGATACCATTCGAGCATGGCGAATTCCGGATGGTGCGTCGCGCCGCGCTCGCCATCGCGGAACACCGGTGCGAGCTGCCAGATGCGCCGCATCCCGCCGGCCAACAGCTTCTTCATCGCGAATTCGGGCGAGGTGTGCAGGTAGCGCGGCTTGACCGCGCCGTCGCGCGGATCGTGCGATTCGGTGCGGAACGCCTTGAGATGCGGCTCGAGCCCGGGACTTATCTGCAGCGCCGGCGTTTGAACCTCGGTGAAGCCGCGGTCGTCGAAAAATCGCCGCACGGCGCCGAGGACCCGGCCGCGTGCGGCAAGGTTGGCGTGACGCGCGGCGAGCCGGTCGGGGCGCCACCATCCGCTGTCCGCGGCCGCCATGACGCTTTCCCCGTCACCGCCAAACTGATAGGAAACCGGCCAAACGCGGACCTCCTGTCGAGACCCATTCCATGAAGATCAACGCCATCGACATCAAGCCGGGCAACGTGCTCGAACACCAGAACAAACTGTGGCTCGTGCTCAAGCGCGACCTAGTCCAGCCGGGCAAGGGCGGCGCCTTCGCCCAGGTCGAGATGCGCGACCTGCGCGGCGGCAGCAAGCTGAGCGAGCGGTTCCGCACCCAGGAATCGGTCGAGCGGGTGCGGCTCGACGAGAAGGAGATGCAGTTCCTCTACATGGAGGGCGACCAGGCGACCTTCATGGACAGCGAGAACTACGAGCAGGTGACGGTGCCGCGCGAGGTGATTGGCGACCCGGCCGATTTCCTCGCCGACGGGATGGTCTGCACGGTGACGCTGCACGAGGGGCTGGCGCTGTCGGTCGAGTTGCCGCAGACGGTGACCCTCGAAGTGGTCGAGGCCGACCCGGTGGTGAAGGGCCAGACCGCGTCCTCGTCGTACAAGCCGGGGCGACTCGAAAACGGCCGGCGGGTGATGATCCCGCCGCATATCGGCGCCGGAACCCGGATCGTCATCAACACCGCCGATGCCAGCTACGTCGAGCGGGCCAAGGACTGACGCCCGCTTGGGCGCCGAGCGGACCGTCCAGTCGCAGGGGTAGCCATCGTGGCGGTGCGCTCGCCGGTGATCAACGTGATGATGGCCGCGGCGCGCAAGGCGGCGCGCGGTCTGGTGCGCGATTTCGGCGAGGTCGAGCAGCTTCAGGTGTCGATCAAGGGGCCGGGCGATTTCGTCTCGGCCGCCGACCTCAAGGCCGAGCGGACGCTGAAGAGCGAGCTCGGGCGGGCGCGGCCGGGCTACGGCATGCTGTTCGAGGAGGCCGGCGCGAGCGAAGGCAGCGACAAGCGGCACCGCTGGATCGTCGATCCGCTCGACGGGACGACCAACTTCCTGCACGGCATCCCGCATTTCGCGATCTCGATCGGGCTCGAACGCGACGGCGAGATGATCGCCGGCGTCGTCTACGAGCCGACGCGCGACGAGCTGTTCTGGGCCGAGAAAGGCGTCGGCGCCTATCTCAACGACCGGCGCCTGCGGGTCTCGGCGCGCCGCCAGCTCGGCGACGCGGTGATCGGCACCGGCATGCCGTTCCGCGACCGCGGCGATCAGCCGCTCTACGCCGCGACCCTCGCGGCGATCGCCGCCGCGACCTGCGGCGTGCGGCGCTTCGGGGCGGCGGCGCTCGACCTCGCCTATGTCGCGGCCGGCCGTTTCGACGGGTTCTGGGAGTTCGGCCTCTGTCCGTGGGACATCGCGGCCGGGATGCTGCTGGTACGCGAGGCGGGGGGCTATGTCAGCGACCTGTCGGGCGGGCACACGATGATGGCGAGCGGCGACGTGCTGGCGGCCAACGACCACTTGCATCTGCCGCTCGCGGCGCTGATCCGCGAGGCCGGGCGGAGCGTGGCGCGACGCTGAGCCGCGGGCGCGAGTCGCGCCGCCCGGCCGGCTCCGCGCCGGCCAAAATTCGGTGTCGCAATCGCATCGCAT
>DATJOB010000030.1:0-2825 GCA_035507475.1 Allostellaceae bacterium
CTCGGGCTCGGCATGTCGATCGTGCCCCTCGACACCGCGGTCAATATCGGTTTCCCCGACATCACGCGGAGCTTCGGCCTGCCGCTGTCGATGATCCAATGGGTCGTCATCTGCTATGTGCTGACCTACGCCGCGCTGATGCTCGCCTTCGGCCGGATCGGCGATATCGGCGGGCATGCGCGGGTGTTTCGCGCCGGGCTGGCGTGGAGCTTTGTCGCCTACCTGCTGTGCGCGGCGGCGCCGGCGTTTGGCTGGCTGTTGTTCTTCCGCTTCCTGCAAGGGATCGGTGCCGGGCTGGTGATTAGCTGCGCGCCGGCCTTGGTGACCGGGCTCTACCCCGAAGAGCGGCGCAGCCACGCGGTCGGCATCTTCACCCTCATTTTCGCGCTCGGTTCGGCCCTGGGGCCGCTGATCGGCGGCGCGCTGGTGGCGCGCTGGGGTTGGCCGGCGGTGTTCTGGTTCCGCGCGCCGATCGCGCTGACGAGCCTGTTGTTCCTGCGCGGGCTGGCGCCCGGTACGACGGGCAAGGGCGAGCGGTTCGACGTCGCCGGTGCGCTGCTCCTCGCGGCCGGCCTGACGGCGATGCTGCTCGGCATCAACGCCGCGTCGCGGCTGGGGCTCGGCATCGAGATGGCGGCGTTGCTGGTTGCGGCGGCGCTGAGCCTCGGGGGTTTCGCGTGGTGGGAAGGGCGCGCGGTGCGGCCGATCGTGCGCATCGGACTGTTCCGCGATGCCGGCTTTGCGGCGATCAACGCCGTCTACGTGCTGATGAACCTGGCCTCGTTCTCGGTGCTGCTGTTCGTGCCGTATTTTTTCGCGCGGTTCAGCCTGATGCCGCTGCCGCTTGCGGGGGCCGTGCTGGCGATGAGCGCGGTGACGACGGCCCTCGCCTCGCCGCTCGCGGGGCGGCTCATTACCCGGGTCGCCGCCGAGCGCATCGGCGCGGCGGGCCTGTTATGCGTCGGCGGCGGCTTGTTCCTGATCGGGTTCTGGCCGGCGGACATCGCGCCGGGAACCATGGCGCTGACGCTCGCGGTGCAGGGCGTCGGCGTCGGGCTCTTCCAGGTCTCCTACACCGATATCGTGATCCGCTCGTCGCCGCGCGCCGATCGCGGCGTCGCGGGCTCGCTGTCGGTGTTGACGCGGACGATCGGCACGGTGACCGGCGCTGCCCTGCTGACGCTGATCTTCAGCCGGATCGGTCACGGCGCGACCGATACCGCGCCGGGCTTTCTCGCGGCCTTCTCCGCCGTGTTTAGGCTGGTCGGGCTGGCGGTCGTGGTGAGCGTCGTCGCGATCCCCTGGTGGCGCCGCGCGACCGCGGCCCCGGCCGCGCCAGTGCAAGCCGCACCGCCGCCAGAAGCCGGCTCGCGGTGAACGACGATTCGAGCGCCGTGCCGGCGCCGATCGCCAGAATGCCTGCCGCCGGATAGGCGCGCGCGGTGGCTTCGGCACCGGCGGGGTCGGCGATCACCAGGTCGGGTTCGGTTTCATCGCTTGTCTCGCCGACCACGAAACCCGCCGGCTCCAGCGTGCGCCGCGCGGCGAGCCGCACCGCAGCGTCGCGATGGATGAGGAGAACCGTGACCATGCGGCCGACCGTATCGCGCCCGACGGCGGCGCGCAGCGGTCCGACCCCCACCCGAAACGCTGCCGATTAGACCATTGGTATGGGGTGGCGAGCGTCATTTCGCGGCCGACTCAGGCCGCCAGGCAGCGCTCCACGGTCGCCAGCAGCGCCGCCGGCTCGAACGGTTTCTTGAGGCTGTTGTCGGCGCCGAGCAGCTCGGCGATGCGCAGCACGTCGCCGGCGGCGAAATTGCCGCCGCCGGTCATCGCCAGGATGCGCGCGTCGGGATTGGCCTCGCGCAGTTCGAGGATCGTCGCGATGCCCTCCTTGCCGGGCATCAGGATGTCGACGATCACGAGGTCGGGGTCGATCTCGTCAAAGCGGCTGATCCCGCTCTGCGCGTCGCCCGCCGAGGTGACGCTGTAGCCGGCGTTTTCGAGGATGCTCTGCACCACGGCGCAGAATACCTGATCGTCGTCGATCACCAGAACCGAGTGCATGTTCCGCCCTCCAAAGCTCGAATCACAGCCCGCTCATCCCTTGCAGCATCGCGATGCGCACCGCGTCGGAGCGGTTGCGCGCGCCCATCTTCTTGAAGGCGCTGTTGAGGTGCAGCTTAACGGTCACCTCCGAGATCGCCAGCCGCGCCGCGATCTCGCGATTGGGCAAGCCGTGCACCAGCTGCTCGACGCAGTCGAGCTCGCGCGGCGTCAGATTGTCGAAAGAGGGCCGCGCCGCGTGGCGGCCGGGCCGCGCCTCGATCACCGCGCGCGGCACATAGGTCTCGCCCGCCGCCATCAGCCGCAGCGCCGTCAGCAGCGCCGTGCCGCGCAAATTCTTCATGATGACGCCGGCCGCGCCGCGTTCGAGCGCGCGCTCGGCCTCGTCGGGGTCCATCGCCCCCGACATCACCGCGACCGTGATTTGCGGCAGCCGCTGCTTGACTTCGTCCAGCCCGGCGAGCCCGTTCATGCCGGGCATCCGGTAGTCGAGAATGACCAGGTCGAACGCGCTGTCGCGCTCGAGCCGCTCGCGCACCTGCGGGAAATCCGCCGCTTCGACGCAGGAGATATCCGGCGCCGCGCGCGTCAGATAGCTGGCGATCGCCTCGCGCACGAGGTGATGGTCATCGGCGAGCAAAATTCTCATGCCTCATCCGCCTCGCACCGCTTCGGTTCGCGGTACGATCGGGCGACGCTAGGCGCATTAGGTTAAAAAGCCGCAAACGAGCGCTCGCGTCGGGGCCGTGTCCGAC
>DATJOB010000031.1:0-2353 GCA_035507475.1 Allostellaceae bacterium
GTCCTGATCGAGGTCGGCCCCAACGCGCATTACCAGCCCAACCCGGAGCTCCTGGGCGAAGTCGGCGATATCGCCGGGCTGATCATCGCCAGCCCGGCCAACCCGACCGGCACGATGATCGCCGCCGCCGAGCTGCGCCGCCTCGCGGAATACTGCCACGAGCGCGGCATCCGCCTCGTGTCGGACGAGATCTATCACGGCATCACCTATGAGGCCGACGCCGCGACCGCGCGCGCCTTCGGGCGCGAGGCGATCATCGTCAACTCGTTCTCGAAATATTACAGCATGACCGGGTGGCGGCTCGGCTGGATGCTGGTGCCGCCCGACCTCGCGCGCTCGGTCGAATGCCTGGCGCAGAATTTCTACATCTCGCCGCCGGCGCTCTCGCAACTGGCGGCGGTCGCGGCGTTCCAATGCCGCGCCGAGCTCGACGGCCATGTCGCGCGCTACCGCGCCAACCGCGACCGGCTGGTCGCGATGCTAAGAGGGGCCGGTCTCAGCCGCTTCGCCCCAGCCGAGGGCGCGTTCTATCTTTATGTCGACATCGCGGCACTGACCCGCGACAGCGAGGCGTTCTGCCGCCGCATGCTCGCCGAGACCGGCGTCGCGACGACGCCGGGCCGCGACTTCGACCCGATCGGCGGCGACGACTGGCTGCGCCTCAGCTTCGCCGGGTCGACCGCCGACATCGAGGAAGCCGCCCGCCGGCTGGCCGGCTGGCTGCCGAAGCAGGGTTGAGGCGCACAAAAAGAACATCGCGGCGCCAAGGACGCAGCGTCCTTTTGGATCCTAGAGCGCGATCCTTGTAGGCTGAATCGCCGAAGGGGATTCCCATCGGGTAGATTTTCTGATTCAAGATGCTGGCTGGGGTTGGGGGCCAGCATCGATGGCGAGACCCTATTCGACAGACCTTCGAGATCGTGTTGTCGGCTCGGTGGCGGCGGGCCGTTCGTGCCGAGTGACGGCGGCATTGTTTGGGGTGAGCGTTGCCAGCGTGGTGAAGTGGTGTCAGCGCTGGCGGACGACGGGAAGCGCGGCGCCCTCTCGGATGGGCGGCTGGCGTCCGCTGCGGCTGAAGAGCGAACGGGAGTGGCTGTTGGCGCGGATCGCCGAGAAGCCGGACCTGACGTTGCGGGCGGTAATGGCCGAGCTGGCTGAGCGCGGCACCCCGGCGAGCTACGGGGCGGTGTGGCGGTTCTTCGCCCGCGAAGGAGTGACGTTCAAAAAAAAGCCTGCACGCCAGCGAGCAAGACCGGCCGGACGTCGCGCGGCGGCGGCGGCGGTGGAAGAAGTATCAGGGCCGGCTTGATCCAAGGCGACTGGTGTTTATCGACGAGACCTGGGCCAAGACCAACATGACCCGCCGCGGCGGGCGCTCGCCGCGCGGCACCCGCCTGATTGCCAAGGTGCCGCACCGCCGCTGGCGCACGCTGAGCTTCCTGGCGGCGTTGCGCTGCGACCGGATCGAGGCGCCCTGCGTCATCGACGGGCCGATCAACGGCATCAGCTTCCGCGCCTATGTCGAGCAGTTTCTCGTCCCAACCCTCAGTCTTGGGGACATCGTCATCATGGACAATCTGGGCAGCCACAAAGGCCAGGCGGTCCGACAGTTGATCCGCGCCGCCGGCGCCAAGCTGTTCTTCCTGCCGCGCTACTCCCCCGATCTCAACCCGATCGAGCAGGTCTTCTCAAAACTCAAGACCCTGCTGCGCAAAGCCGATCCGCGCACCATCGAGACAACCTGGCGAGAGATCGGCGCACTTCTCGACAATTTCACTCCAAAGGAATGCGCCAACTATCTCGTCAACTCAGGTTACGCTTCGGCTTAAAAGGATCGTGCTCTAGTGACCGTGGCGGCAGTGCTCAAATCGCCGTACACGGCGAGCGTGCCGGCATCGGTCAGCGCGGCGCCGGGCGGGATGGTCTGCGTGCCCGTTAGCGTCCAGTCCGCGCCGGCCAGCACGGCGTAGTGCGAGAAGCCGGAATATTCGCTGCCGAGGCCGGTGATCGTGCCGGGCCCGCCGGCACCCCCCCAGGCCAGCGTGCCGCCATTGCCGACGGCCGCGCCGACCAGCGTGCTGCCGGCCTCGATCACCAGCGTGTCGCCGCTCTGCAGGCTCACTGCCGTGCCGTAGAAACCGGCGATTGTCCCGTAATTGACGACCGTCGCACCCGTGCCGTAACCGACGAAGCCGACGCTGCCCTGGATCAGCGCGGAATCGCCGCCGACCGTGCCATTGGTCAGGACGCCGCCGGTTGCCGACGCGCCGATGCCGGATGGTCCCCCCGGGCCGAACCCGACGCTACCGCCACCGCCACCGGTGATGACGCCGAGGTTGACCAGGCTGCCGCC
>DATJOB010000032.1:0-8563 GCA_035507475.1 Allostellaceae bacterium
CCGATTCGGATTTCCCCGGCAACGAGCCCGAGCGCTTCGTCTCGAACTACCGCAAGGCCGGCGGCGAGATCGAGATCGCCTATTTCGACAATGCCGCGCGGAACACCGACGTAACCCACGCGCCGATCCACGCCTTCATGCAGAAGCACGTCGCGTAGCGAGGAAACGCCCTCCCCGCCCCTTGCCGGAGCGGGAGATTGAGTTGAGTCGGCCCGTCCGACCCGCTATCAAGCGGGGCGGGCGGGCTTTCTTCTTCAAGGCGGCGGATTTGGCGGGGCGCAATCTCGCGGCAGACCAGCACAAGGCCGCCGGCGTCGATATCGCCGAGGCCGACCGCGGGCTCGGCAATATCGTCGCCCGGATCACCGCGACCTGGCCGCAAAGCGGGTTCGGCGCGGTCAAGCTGCCGATCGGCTATTTCGCCAATGTCGTCGATATCGGCGGCATCGGCGTGGCGATCAGCACCGACGGCGTCGGCTCGAAGGCAATGATCGCCGAGATGATGCGCAAGTACGACACGATCGGCGTCGACTGCATCGCGATGAACGTCAACGACCTCATCTGCGTCGGCGCGCGGCCGGTCTCGCTCGTCGACTACATCGCGGTCGAGAAGGCCGATGCGGCGATGCTCGATGCGATCGCCATCGGCCTCGCCGATGGGGCGCGACAGGCCCGCATCTCGATCAGCGGCGGCGAGATCGCACAGTTGCGCGATGTGGTGCGCGGCTTCGATCTGGTCGGCACCGCGATCGGCACCGTGGCGCTCGACCGCATCCGCATCGGCAGCGACATCCTGCCGGGCGATGCGGTGATCGGCATCGCATCGAGCGGCATCCATGCCAACGGCATGACCCTGACCCGCCGCGTCTTCTTCGAGCAGGCCGGGGCGACGGTCGACAGCCGGTTCGCCGAGCTGGGCTGCACGCTCGGCGAGGAATTGCTGCGCCCGACCGCGATCTATGTCCCGGAGATTCTCGACGTGCTGGACAGGGTTCCGTCGGTCAAGGCGCTGATGCACATCACCGGCGACGGGCTGCTCAACCTGGCGCGGGTTGCCGCGCCGGTCGGCTTCGTGATCGATGCGTTGCCCGAGCCGCCGCCGCTCTTCGGGCTGATCGAAAGGCTCGGCGGCATCGCGCGCGCCGAGATGTTCGAGGTCTACAACATGGGGGTCGGGTTTTGCGTCGTGGTCGCGCCGGGCGATGCCGATGCGGCGCTGGCGATCCTCGCCGGCCACGGCCGCAAAGCCCAGATCATCGGCCGCGCCGTCGCCGACCCGAGCCGGTCGGTGTCGCTACCCGCCGAGAGGCTGGTCGGCGTCGGCAAGCGGTTCCGCGCGGCATGAGCGAGAAGGTGCTGGAGAGCGCGGTACTCGACGACCTGATCGAGCATATCGGGGCGGAGGCGGCGCGCGCGGTGATCGAATTGTTTATCGGCGAGTGCGGCGAGCTGACCGCGACGATCGCCGCGCCCGACGCCGACCCCGAGGCGGTGCGGCGCGCGGCGCATTCGCTGAAGAGCAGCGCCGGTCAGCTGGGAGCCGCCGCGCTGTCCGACGCCGCGATCGCGGTCGAGAGCGCGGCGAGCGCGGGCTCCCCCGACCTTCAGCAGCTCATCGCGGGGCTTTGCGCCTGCGCGGCGGCGACGCAACGCGCGCTCGCCGCGAGGCTCGCAGCGTGAGCCGCCCGGATCGCACCGACCCTCGCCTCGCTATCGCCGTTCCCCAACCCGATCGGCGGACCGGCCCGACCGTCTAGCTACACCAGGCTGGCACCGCGCGCCGCGGCGAAGGCCAGTTCGGGCTGGGCGCGACCCAGGGGCTTGGCCATCTCCGAAAGTTCGCATGGCAGGAAGTCGCCGCTGCCGCGCGCGGCCTTGAGTTCGCCGTCCTCGATCACGACGCGGCCGCGCGAGATCACCGTGACCGGCCAGCCGGTGACGTGGCGGCCCTCATAGGGCGTGTAGCCGGTGTTGTCGTGCAGCATCGCCGCCGAGACGTGGACATGCCTCTCCGGGTCCCAGATCGCGATATCGGCGTCGCTGCCGACCGCGATCGTGCCCTTGCGCGGGTAGAGCCCATAGAGCTTGGCGTGGTTGGTCGCGGTCAGCGCGACAAAGCGGTTGAGATCGATCCGCCCGGCCCGCACCCCCTCCGAGAACAGCAGCGGCACGCGCAGCTCGATCCCGGGGACGCCGTTGGCGGTGTCCTTGAAGGTCGTCTTGTCGCCCTTGAGGAGCTTGCCGGTCTCGTCATAGCGATACGGCGCATGGTCGGAGGAGAACACCTGAAAGGTGCCGTTCTGCAGGCCGCGCCACACCGCCTCCTGCGCCGCATGGTCGCGCGGCGGCGGCGAGCAGCAGAACTTGGTGCCTTCGAGGTCCATGCCGATGTCGTCGGCGGTGAGGAAGAGATATTGCGGGCAGGTCTCGCCGTAGATTTTGAGCCCTTCGGTCTGCGCGCCGCGGATCACCTCGATCGCCTCGGCCGCCGAGACGTGGACGATGAGGATCGGCACGTCGAGGAGCTGCGACAACGCAACGGCGCGGTTGGTCGCCTCGCCCTCGGCGACGCGCGCGTGGCTGACGGCATGGTAGCGCGGATTGCCGAGCCCCCGCTCCAGCAGCCGGCTCGCCAGCCACTTGATCATGTCGTGGTTCTCGGCATGGATCATGACGAGCGCGCCCTCGCGCCGCGCCAGCGCCAGGATGTCGAGCATCTGTCCGTCGTCGAGGCGCATCGCGTCGTAGGTCATGTAGACCTTGAACGAGGTGTAGCCGTCGCGAATCAGCGCCGGCAGCTCCTGCCCCAGCACCTGCTCGGTCGGGTCGGTGATGATCAGGTGGAAGGCATAGTCGATGACCGCCTTGGGGCGCGCCGCCTCGCGGTAGTCCTCGACGACGCGGCGCAGCGACTGGCCGCGGTGCTGCGCGGCGAACGGGATGATCGTGGTGGTGCCGCCGAACGCGGCAGCGACGGTGCCGCTGTAGAAATCGTCGGCGCACAGCACGCCGAAGCCGGAGCGCTGCTCGATATGGCAGTGGCTGTCGATCGCGCCGGGCAGCACGAGCCTGCCGGTCGCGTCGATCTCGCGCGTCGCGCTGCCGAGCCCGCGGCCGAGCGTGGCGACCACGCCGTCCTTGATGCCGATGTCGCAGTGCTGCGTATCGGCCGCGGTCACCACGGTGCCGTTCTTGATGACGAGGTCGTATTCGGCCATCGGCTGCGCTCCCCGGCAAAAGTCGGTGGGACTTTAGCGCGCGGCGCGCAGCCTCTGAAGCCGGCAGATACGGTCGCTGTGTCGCCGCGCCTCAATGCCCGTGCGATGCGGCGAAGGCCTTGCCCTGCTGGAGCTGCGCGAGCGCCTGGTTGATCAGCCGCTCGGCTTCGGCCTTGTGGCCGCCGAACACGTCGCGCGCCGCACGGAGCTGGGCGAGCGCCGCCTGCAGCGAGCCTTCCGCCTGGTTGATCTCCGGATAGGGCCCCTGGGCGAAGGCGCCGGGCGCGAACGAGACGAGGCCGACGGCAAGCGTGACGGCGGCAAGGCTGAGCGAGCGACGCATCATCAGACGATCCTTCCTCTGGTTCAATTCTCGCGATCTGAAACTCTACGCGGGGATGGTTTATCGCGTTCCCGGCCTGTCCCATAGCCCGTTGGCCCTTCGACAAGCGGCGCCTGGCGGGCTAACCTCTGCGCACGTACCGAGGGAGAGCCCCTGATGAGCACGAGCGCGCACCGGCCGACCATCGCCGTGACCCGCCATGCGATCGCCGCGGGTCATTATCTCGCGACGACGGCGGGGTTCGACATCCTGCAGGCCGGCGGCAATGCGGTCGATGCCGGCGTCGCCGCGGGCATCGCGCTCGGCGTGCTGCAGAGCGATCTGGTCAACTGCGCCGGCGTCGCGCCGATCATGATCTATCTCGCCGAGAAGCAGGAGGTAGTGACGATCGCCGGGCTCGGCACCTGGCCGAAGGCGCTCGATCCCGAGCTCTTCGTGCGCGAGCACGGAGGCAAGATCCCGCTCGGCGTGCTGCGCACCGTCATTCCGGCGGCGCCCGACGCCTGGATCACCGCGCTGAAACGCTACGGTACGATGAGTTTCGGTGCCGTCGCGGCGGCTGCCATCCGCCTCGCGCGCGACGGCTTCCCGATGTACCCGCTGATGGCGGCGAGCCTGAAGAACCACGCCGAACGGCATGCGATGTGGCCGTCGAGCGCCGCGGTCTACCTGCCGAACGGCCGGCCGCCCGAGACCGGCGAATTGTTCTATCAGAAGGAGCTTGCCGCCTCGCTGCAATACATGGCGGACGAGGAGAAGGCGGCTGCGCAACGGCCCAATGGCCGCGGCCGCGAGGCCGGGCTCGAGGCGGCGCGTTCGGCATTCTATGTCGGCGACATCGCGCGCAAGTTCGTCGCCTTCCATCGCGAGCAGGGCGGGCTGCTGACCGCCGCGGATCTCGCCGATTACCATTCGCCGGTCGGCCCGCCCGAGCGGCGGCGCTTCGGCGATCTCGAGGTCTTCACCTGCGGCGCGTGGTGCCAGGGGCCGGTGCTGCTGCAGACCCTGGCGCTGCTCGAAGGCACCGATGTCGCCGCGCTCGGCCACAACAGCGCCGATTACGTCCACCTGCTGACCGAGGCGCTGAAGCTCGCCTTTGCCGACCGCGAGGCCTACTACACCGACCCGGCAACCGGCAGCGTGCCGCTGCCGACGCTGATCTCATCGGAATATGCGGCCGAGCGGAAGAAGCTGATCGACCCGCACCGGGCGTGGCCGGAGATGCCGCCGCCGGGCGCGCTCGGCGCCTCGGGACAGGTGCTGGCGGCGAGCCCCGCCAACCCGTTCCCCGAGCCCGACACCTCCTATGTCTGCGCCGCCGACCGCTGGGGCAATCTGTTCTCGGCGACGCCGAGCGACGGCTCCTACGGCTCGCCGGTCGTCCCGGGCACCGGGTTCATCCCGTCGAACCGCGGCTCGCAGTCGCGGCCCGACCCGAAGCACCCGGCCGGCGTGGCGCCCGGCAAGCGGCCGCGCCTCACCCCCAATCCGGCGCTGGCGATCCGCGGCAACGGGGCACAGTTCCTGCCGTTCGGCACGCCCGGCGGCGACGTGCAGACCCAGGCGATGCTGCAGGTGCTGCTCAACATCTTCGCGCACGGCATGGATGTGCAGGGCGCGATCGAGGCGCCGCGCTTCGCCAGCTACTCCTATCCCTCGTCGTTCGCGCCGTTCGACTACTACCCCGGCCGGCTCAACCTCGAAGGCCGGTTCGCGGAGGAAGTGTTCGGCGAACTGGCGCGGCGCGGCCACAAGGTCGAGCGCTGGCCCGACTGGGTGTGGACCGCAGGGGCGGTGTGCGCGATCCTCGTCGACAAGGGCCGCGGCACGTTGGAAGCAGGCGCCGACCCGCGCCGCGCCGCCTACGCGCTCGGCTGGTAGCTCGCCCGGCAGCTCGGCCGACAGCTCGCCCGGCAGCTCGGCCCGCACCTCAGGGGCCGCGGCGCTCCTGCGCCGGGTAGGGCGTGCCGTCGCGGTGCTTGTATGTGCCCGGCGGATCGGCGGCCGACACCTTCATGTCGATGTCCGAATAGAACGCGGCGTCGTCCGGCGGGCGGGTGCCCATTTCGAGGAATGTGGCGTCCGCACCCGAGCGGTTCTGCAGGTGATGGCCGTCACCCTCCCCGGCCTTGAACCCGGCGCAGTCGCCCGGGCGCAGCACCTCGGCGCCGGCATCGGTCACCAGCGTGACCTCGCCCGACAGGATGTAGATGAACTCGTCCTGCGCGACATGCCAATGCCGCTGGCTCGACCAGGCGCCCGGTGCCAGCCGCACGAGGTTGACGCCGTATTGCGTGAGCCCCGCCGCATCGCCGAGCCGCTGACGGTATCGCGCGCGGCATGGCTCGTCGAACGGCGGGGGATAAAGCGTGCCGGTGACGACCGGCAGCGATGCGACATCGATGCGTTTGGGCATGGGCTGCGGCTCCTTGTTGGATTTTCGGCTGTCCGGCGACAGTCGGCGGATCAGGCGGTTCGCCGTTCCTGTGGCGGGTAGGGCGTGCCGTCGCGCCTGGTGTAGCTGCCGCCGGGGACCGCGACCATGTCGCATTCCGGGTAGTAGGCGGTGTCGCCGCCGGCGGCGCGCGTGCCGATCTCGAGCACGGTCGCGTCGGCGCCCGAGCGGTTCTGCAGGCAGTGCCCGTCGCCGTCATTGGCCTTGAAGCCAGCGCAGTCGCCGGCGCGCAGCAGCTCGTCGCCGGCGTCGGTCACCAGCACCACCTCGCCCGAAAGGACGTAGACGAACTCGTCCTCGCCGACATGCCAGTGCCGCTGGCTCGACCACGCGCCGGGCGCAAGGCGCAGCAGGTTGACGCCGAACTGGGTGAGCCCGGCGGCGGCGCCGAGCCGAACGCGCTCGCGCGCGCGGCACGGCTCGTCATAGGGCGGCGGATAGGTTGTGCCGATGAGCACTTGCGCGGTTGCGGGGTCGATGCGCTTCGCCATCTACTGGCCTCCTCTGTTGTCGCGGCGAGGAGCCTTGCCTTCAGGGGCCGGCCGCGTCAATCTTGATTCATTCGATCAATATTGCTCTGCCGATGCTGCTCTCCGCCCGCGAAACCGCCGAACTGCTCGGCATCAAGCGCGACACGCTCTACGCCTATGTGAGCCGCGGGCTGATCCATTCCGTCGCGGTCGCCGACAGCCGCGAGCGGCATTACGACGCCGCCGAGATCGAGCGCTTCCGCGGCGGCCGCAAGGCGGAGGCGCGCGCCCCGGCACTGATGCCGGTGATCCCCTCGGCGATCTGCCTGATCGACGACCACCGCCTCTACTACCGTGGCCATGACGCGCTGGCGCTGGCCGAGAGCGCGACCCTCGAAGAGGTCGCAGCGATCCTGTGGGATGCGGAGCCGCCCACGATCCCGCCTCACCCTGAAATGCGTTCGGCGCGGCCGCTTCGCGCTTCCCGCGTGCCGGGAAAAGACCGGGGCGACGGGCGCGCCGAAGTCGTCGAGCGCTGCCAGGTCCGCCTCGCCGAGCTCGCCGCGGCCGATCTCGGCGCGCTCGACCTGACGCGCGCCGGCGTCGTCCGCACCGCGACCCGGCTCCTCGGCGAGTTGGCAGGCTGCGTCGGCGGCGGCGCGGCGGCGCGCCCGACCCATGCCGCGCTCGGCGCCGCCTGGGGCCTCGATGCGGCGGGCGCCGACCTGGTGCGCCGCTGCCTGGTGCTGCTCGCCGATCACGAGCTCAACGCCTCGACCTTTGTCGCACGCTGCATCGCCTCGACCGGCGCGACGCCTTACGCGGTGGTCGCCGGTGCGCTCGCCGCGCTCTCCGGCCGCCACCACGGCGGCGCGGCGGCGCGGGTCGAGGCGCTGTGCCGCGAGATCGCCGCCGGCGGCGACCCGCTGGCGACGATGGCGGCGCGGCTGGCGCGCGACGAGACGCTGCCCGGCCTCGGCCAGCCGCTCTACCCCGAGGGCGACCCGCGCGCCGCGGCGATCCTGGCTGCGGCGAAGCGCGCGGTGCCCGAGCGGGCGCAATGGATCGAGCGGGTGACCGATGCCGCGGTGCGGCTCGGCGGCGCCCCGCCGAATGTCGATTTCGGCCTGGGGCTGGCGGCCACCGTGCTCGGCTTGCCGCCGGGCGCGGCGCTCGGGCTGTTCCTCGTCGCCCGCTCGGTCGGCTGGATCGCGCATGCGATCGAGCAGTATGAAAGCGGCGTGCTGATCCGCCCGCGCGCCCGCTATACCGGAAACCGTCCGCACTCCTGATCGTGCCCTTGCCGAAGAACCTTGTGCGCCGCGCGCTGGTGGTCGGCGCGATCCTCTGCGGGGTGGCCGCGGTGCCGGCGCTGCTGGTCGCCGGCTATGTCGCCTACTACACCTTCGTGCCGCGCTACATGGCGGTCGGCGAGTTCGAGAAATACGCCTTCAACCTGCGCCTCGAATTCTATCGGACGAGCGACGAAGCCGCCGATTCCGGCCGCTACATCAACCTCGTCACCGGCACGGCGGTGCATCGCTGGGAGCTCGCCGGGCGGGATTGGCCGCATTACCCGCGCACCGGCGTCTACCGCGTCGACGACGGCCGCTTCGCGGTGCTCAGCCCGTTCGGCAGCGATTACCTCTTCACGCTAAAGCCGTTCGCGCGCGAGCCCGTCATATCCGCGCGCGGTGATCGATGGCAGTATCTCGGCGCCTTC
This sequence comes from Allostellaceae bacterium, assembly GCA_035507475.1. Lineage (GTDB taxonomy): Bacteria > Pseudomonadota > Alphaproteobacteria > ATCC43930 > CGMCC-115725 > DATARH01. The sequence continues at coordinate 8,210 of DATJOB010000032.1, forward strand.
GATTTCGCCTTCCCGCGCGACGGCGGACCGCCGCGTCTTCAGTTCTTCGATCAGCAACTGGCCGAATGCATCCCGATGGGCACGACCGACCCCGCGACCTGGACCGACAAGCCGCGCGCCGCGATGCGGCACGCCACCTGTCCCAGCGCGGAGCTCGACTGATGGCATCGGCGACGGGACCGCGCGATCCTGCCCCGAGCGATTGGCGCGACGCTATCTTCGCCGCGCTCAAGGCGGCCGGGATCCGCCAGGTCGGCTATGTGCCCGATGCCGGTCATGTGCGCCTTATCGAGCGGGTCGGCGCCGACCCGCAGATGCGCGGCGTGCCGCTGACCACCGAGGAGGAAGGGATCG
>DATJOB010000033.1:0-2854 GCA_035507475.1 Allostellaceae bacterium
GCGCGTGGCATTACCATCGAGGAACTACAGGCCGAGCAGGAACGCAGCATCCCGATCGGCCGCGCCAACACGCCCGAGGACATCGCGGCGATGGCGGTGTTCCTCGCCTCGCCGGGCGCGCGCAACATCACCGGCCAAGCCTACAACGTCGATGGCGGGCTGGTCACCAGCTGACAGCGCGGGGAACCGGAGCATGGCCCTGAAGCGCATGGCGGTCGAGCTCGGCATGGGCACCGACATCCGCGGCGCCGACTGCACCAAGGCCGCGGTGCGCGCGCTGCGCGACGCGCTGTGGCACAATTCGCTGAGCATCGCCGATGCGGTCGGGCTGCCGGCCGATGCGATGCGGGTCGAGGTGGTGATCGGCGTGCCGCATCCCGAGCGGGTCGACAAGGCGGCGGTGCTGGCGGTGCTGCCGCACGGCAGCGGCACGGTCAGCGTCGTCGAGGGCGGCCTCGAGATTCCCAACGATGCCGGCAGCGACGCGCTGATCCTCGCGCATGCCGCGGCGATCGTGCGGCTCGACGTCTGAGGCGGCGGCGATGCAGCCGAAGCGCATCATCCTCGAAACCGGCAGCGGCACCGACCTGCACGGCGGCGACTACACCAAGGCGGCGCTGCGCGCGGTGCAGGACGCGCTGCACCACAGCTCGCTGTCGTTCATCCGCTCGCTCGGGCTCGACAGCAAGACGATGCAGGTCGAGGTCACGATCGGCGTGCAGCACCCCGAGCGGGTCGACCCGGCGGCGGTCAAGGCGGCGCTGCCGCACGGCCAAGTGAGCGTGCGCATCGTCAAGGGCGGGCTCGACATCCCGGGCGAAGACGGGCACGACAGCGCGGTCGTCGCCGGCGCCGCGATCGCCGTCCGCATGCCGTTGCCGCAGGCGCGCTGAGCCGAGGCGCCGGCGCACCCTCGCTCCATACGGCTTGTCTCGTCGCGACGCAGGGGTAAACTCGGCCGGGCTCGATTCCCCAGCCCCCCGAGGAGAGAATTCCATGGCAGTCACGTTGTATAGCGGCTTCGTGCCGGTGTGCCTCCAGCTGTTGGGCGGCCTCAAGACCGTGCTGACAAAGGCCGAGGAACACACCACCGCGCAGAAATGGGATCCCGCCGTGGTGCTGAACCTGCGGTTCTTCCCCGACATGTTCCCGCTCGAGCGGCAGGTGCGGCAGGTCTGCACGCACTCGCTCGGCGCCGGGCGGGTCGCCGGGGTCGATCTGCCCTCGCTGCCCGACCACGACAGCAGCTTTGCCGAGATGCATGCGCGCATCGACAAGGTCGTCGACTTCCTGAAAGGACTGCGGCCCGAGCAGTTCGCCGGCAAGGACGAAGCGACGGTCACGGCGCCGGTCGGCGGCAACCCGCGCGAGTTCAAGTGCCAGAACTACCTCTATCATTTCGCGATGCTGCAGGTGCAGTTTCACGCGACGACGGCGTACGACATCATCCGCAGCGTCGGCGTCAATGTCGGCAAGCGCGACTATCTGGGGCAGCAGCCGTCGTAAGGCGGCGCCCGCAGATCGGCCGCGGCCTGGCGCCGTGGCCGGGCGGGGCGAGCGGTGTGCGGCGTTGTCCGCGCACCGCCGCCGCCCTACATCACAGCGATGAACGATCCATACGCCCCCCGGCGCGAGCCGGAGATCATCCCGCCCGGCGAACCGCTACCCCGGCGCTCCGACGCCTGGACCCGGGACGAGCGGCACGCGACGCATTACGTCTATGCCGGGCGCATCGGGCCGGTCACCACGCTGCTGTTGGCGCTCGGCGTCGGTGCGGTCGCCGGGCTGGCTTTTCTCTTCGTGCTCGGCGCGGCGCTGATCGGCCTTGTGTCACTCGCCGTGCTGATCGGCGGCGCGGCGATCGCCGGCCTCTTGCGGAAGCCGCACCAGCCGCTACGCTGAAGCCCTGCGCCGCAGGGGGAAATCGTGGCTGGTGTGCTCGACGGGATCCGCGTCCTCGACTTCGGCCGCTATATCGCCGGCCCGTTCTGCGCCGCGCTGTTGGGCGATCTCGGCGCCGAGGTGATCCGCATCGAGCGGCTCGGCGGCGGCGAGGATCGCGCGATGATCCCGGTCGGCGCCGACGCGGACGGCGGCGGCGCGATGTTCCTCGCGATGAACCGCAACAAGCGCGGCATGACGCTCGACCCGGCTACGCCGCGCGGGCGCGAGATCGTGCGCAAGCTGGTCGCCACCGCCGATGTCGTCGTCGCCAACCTGCCGCCGCGCGTGCTGCGTTCGCTGGCGCTCGACCTCGACAGCCTGCGGCAGGTGAAGCCCGACATCATCCTGACCACGGTGACCGGGTTCGGCGCCGGCGGCCGGCTCAGCCACAAGCACGGCTTCGACGGGATCGGCCAGGCGATGTCGGGCGCGGTCTATCTCTCGGGGTTCGCGGATCAGCCGATCATGACCAAGGTGCCGTGGGTCGATTTCGGCACCGCCTTCCTCTCGGCGTTCGGCACGCTGGCGGCGCTGATCGAGCGCGGCAAGACCGGGCGCGGCCAGAAGGTCGAGGGCGCGCTGTTGCGCACCGCGGTGGCGATCAGCAACGCGATGCTGATCGAGCAGGCGATGACCGGCGTCGGCCGGGTCGCGACCGTCAATCGCGCCTTCAACAACGCGCCCGGCGACGTCTATCGCTGCACCGACGGATGGATCGTCACCACCGTGATCGGGCCGCCGATGTTCAAGCGCTGGTGCGAGATGATCGGCGAGCCCGGCTGGGCTGCCGAGCCGCGCTTCGCCGACGACCAGGCGCGCGCCGACAACGGCGCGGACATCGCCCGGCGCATGGCCGCGTGGTGCGCCGAGCGGAGCTGCGAGGAGGCGCTTGCCGCGCTCGAAAAGGCGA
>DATJOB010000034.1:0-5716 GCA_035507475.1 Allostellaceae bacterium
CACCAGCGTCGGCTGGTTCGGGGCTGCGGCGAGCGCGCGGTCGAGCCAGGCGAGCCGCTCGGCGCAAAGCTCGCCGTGGTGGAAGCCGGGGACGTTGGTGTCGAGCGCGACGATGCGCAGCGGATCGCCGTCGACGACGTAGTGCAGGAAGCCTTCGCGCGGCAGATAGCCGGCGTCGCCGAAGGCTTGGCGCAGCCCTTCGCGAGAATCGTGGTTGCCGAGGATCAGGTAGACCGGCATCCGCGCCGCGGCGAGGATGGTGCGCAGATTGGCGTATTCCTCGGCGCCGCCGTGATCGGTCAGGTCGCCGGTGACAACCGTCACGTCGGGCCGCGGTTCCAGCGCGTTGAGCTCGGCGATCGCGCGCGCCAGGCAGCCCGCGGTGTCGATCTGGCTCCAGTCCTCGGGAGCATCGGGCGGGAAGGCGCGGCGCGGCGCATGGTAGAGCTTGCCGGCGGCGAGGACATGGGTGTCGGTGATCTGCGCGACGAGCATCACCGGGCTCCGCGGGTCAGCACGAAAAGGCCTTGCTCGGCCAGCAGATTGGCGAGCGAGCCGCGGGGGTCGAGCGCGAACGGCCGGCCGTGGCGGTCGAGCGCGACGCTTTTCTCGACGCGCACGCCGAGCTCGGCGCAGAGCGCGAGGAAATCGCGGATCGTACAGAGATGGATGTTCGGCGAATCGTACCACTGGTGGTCGAGCACCGGCGTCACCGGCATCCGCCCGGCGAGCACGAGGCTCATGCGCACCCGCCAGTGGCCGAAATTGGGGAACGAGACGATCGCCCGGCGGCCGATCCGCATCAGCGTTTCGAGCACGCGGCGCGGCTGCCGCGTCGCCTGCAGCGTCTGGCTCAGCACGACGACGTCGAACGCGCCGGTCGGATAGGCGTCGAGATCGCTATCGGCGTCGCCTTGGATCACCGACAGCCCCTGCGTGACGCAGGCGTTCACCCCCGACTGGCTGAGCTCCATGCCGCGCCCGTCGACGCCCTTGTCGCTGGTGAGATAGGCGAGCAGCGCGCCGTCGCCGCAGCCGACATCGAGCACCCGCGCGCCCGGCTCGATCATCTCGGCGATGACGCTGAGGTCGCGGCGCAGACGCTCGTGCGCCGGGGTCGCGGCTGCCGGCGCGGCGGCGAGGCCGAAGCCGAGCGTGGCGCTGCGGGCCATCGTGGCGTCAGTCGTGCGGCAGGCCGCGGTGCTCGGCGCAGCCGTTCAGGAAGCCGCGCAGCGTGGCGAACAGCTCCGGCTCATGCAGCAGGAAGGCGTCGTGTCCCTTGTCGGTCTCGATCTCGACAAAGCTGACATTGGCGGCGACCGCGTTGAGCGCGTGGACCAGCGCGCGGCTCTCGGCGGTCGGGAACAGCCAGTCGCTGGTGAACGAGATGATGCAGAAACGCGCGCTGGTGCCGCGGAACGCCTCGGCCACCGAGCCGTACTCGGCGGCGAGGTCGAAATAGTCCATCGCCCGCGTGATGTAGAGATACGAGTTGGCGTCGAACCGGTCGACGAAGGTGCTGCCCTGGTGGCGCAGGTAGCTCTCGACCTGGAAATCGGCGTCGAAACCCCAGGTGACGGCGTTGCGGTCCTGCAGGTTGCGGCCGAACTTGCGGTGCAGCGCCGCCTCGCTGAGATAGGTGATGTGCGCCGCCATCCGTGCCACCGCGAGGCCGCGCGCGGGTTTGCGTCCGGCCTCGAGATAGGCGCCGCCGCACCAGTCGGGATCGGCCATGATCGCCTGGCGCCCGACCTCGTGGAACGCGATGTTCTGCGCCGAGTGGCGCGCCGCGGCGGCGACCGGCACCGCGGCGAACACGCTCTCGGGATAGCTCGCCGCCCATTCGAGCACCTGCATCCCGCCCATGGATCCGCCGATCACGCAGAACAGCGTGTCGATGCCGAGATGGTCGAGGAGCCGCTTCTGCGCCCGCACCATGTCGCGCACCGTGATCACCGGGAACGACAGCGCCCAGGGCTGGCCCGTCGCCGGGTCGATCTCCTTCGGCCCGGTCGTCCCCATGCAGCCGCCGAGCACGTTGGCGCAGATCAGGAAATAGCGGTCGGTGTCGAGCACCAGCCCCGGCCCGACCATGGTCGACCACCAGCCGGCGTGGCGGGTGATCGGATGCGGATCGGCGACGTACTGGTCGCCGGTCAGCGCATGGCAGATGAGGATCGCGTTCGAGCGGTCGGCGTTGAGCCGGCCATAGGTCTGGTAGGCGATCGTGAACGGGCCGAGATCGACGCCGCAATCGAGCCGCAGCGGCTCGCGCACGACCAGCCGGTAGCCCGGCCAATCGGTGTCCGGCCGCCTCAAGGCGTGGGGGGTGATCGCGGATGACACGAAAGTCTCTTGGCCAATCGCCGATGCTGCGGGCGACCTGCGCCGCCGTTGCTCGCCGCCGGCCCGGCCGGGCGAGGAGAGCGTAGGTAGGGATCGCGGTGCCGGTATGTCAACGTTTTCTTTTGATTTCGGCCCTTGCGCAACCTACTACTACGGCCGCTCGAAAAGCGGTCAACGGTATGTTGTACGCCTCCCCCGATCTCGAAGAATTGCGCCGTCGCCTCGATGCGATCGACGATCGGCTGCAGGACCTTTTGATCGAGCGCCTCGAGATCGTTTCCCGCGTCGCCGCGGAAAAGCGCAACGGCAGCCTGCCGGCGCTGATGCCGGCGCGCGAGGCGCAGATCATCCGCCGGCTGATCGACCGCCAGGGCGATGCGTTCCCCGCCGGCACGCTGGTGCGCATCTGGCGCGAGCTGCTCGCCGCGACGGTGCGCGCCCAGGGGTCCTTTGCGGTCGCCGCCTATGCCCCGCCGGATGGCCCCGGCACCTGGGACCTGGCGCGCGACCATTTCGGCAGCCAGACGCCGATGACCGGCTATCACTCGACGCTGCAGGTGATCCGCGCGGTGACCGAGCGGCGCGTCGCGGTCGGGGTGCTGCCGATGCCGCAAGACGGCGACGGCGACCCCTGGTGGCTGCATCTGCTGTCGCCGCATGTCGATGCCCCGCGGGTCATCGGCCGGCTGCCCTTCGGGCCGCGTGGCAATGCCCGCGCCGATGGCGGCGACGCGCTCGCGATCGGCTACGGCATGCCGCAGGCGAGCGGCAGCGACCGCACCTTGTTCGCCACCGAGAACGTGGGCGACATCAGCCACGGACGCTTCGTGACGGCGCTGATGGCGCTCGGCATGACCTGCACCTTCATCGCCTCCTTCGGCCAGGGCCAATCGTCGGACACGCTGATCGAGGTCGACGGTTTCCTGCCGCCGACAGACCCGCGTTTCGTGCAGCTGCGCGAGCGCATGGGCGGCGACCTGCTGCGCCTGCTGCCGATCGGCGGCTATGCGATGCCGCTGCCGCTGATCCAGGCGGGTGCCGCGCCGCCTGCCGCCGCCTACGCGAGGAGCTAGCGGATGAGCGCGCCGCAAGGCCCGGTGCCGGGACCGGGCATTCTCGATATCGCCCGCTATGTCGGCGGCGAGGCCAAGCTCGCCGGCATCGAGCGGCCGATCCGCCTCGCCTCGAACGAGAGCGCGCTCGGCCCCAGCCCCAAGGCGGTCGCCGCCTATCGCGCGCTGGCCAGGGACATCCACCGCTATCCCGATGGCGGCGCCGAGGAGCTGCGCCACGCGCTCGGCGAGCATTACGGCCTCGATCCCGCGCGCATCGTCTGCGGCTCGGGATCGGACGAGCTGATCGGCCTGTTGCAGCGTGCCTATGCCGGCCCCGATACCGAAATCGTCTACAGCCGGCACGGCTTCCTCATGTACGCGATCGGCGCGAAGGCGGTCGGCGCGACGCCGATCGCGGCGCCGGAGCGCGACCTCACCGCCGATGTCGACGCGCTCCTCGCCGCGGTAACCGAGCGCACCCGGATCGTGTTCATCGCCAACCCCAACAACCCGACCGGCACCTATCTCTCGGCGAACGAGGTGGCGCGATTGCACGCCGGTCTGCCGTCGCACGTCGTGCTGGCGATCGACGCGGCCTATGCCGAGTTCGTCAATCGCAACGATTACGAGCCGGGCGTCAGGCTCGTCGAGACATCGCCCAACGTGGTGATGCTGCGCACGTTCTCGAAAATCTACGCGCTCGCCGGGCTGCGGCTCGGCTGGGGTTATTTCCCGCCGGAGATCGCCGACGTCCTCAACCGGGTGCGCGGCCCGTTCAACGTCAGCGCACCGGCGCTTGCCGCCGGCGTCGCCGCACTTGCCGATACCGAGTCGCTGGCCGCGGCGCGCGCGCATAACGACCGCTGGCAGCCCTGGCTCGACGAGCGCCTCGCCGCGCTCGGCCTCGATCCGACCCCGAGCGTCGGCAATTTCGTGCTGCCACGCTTCCCCGAGGGCCGGCACGACGCCGCGGCGGCTTACGCGTTCCTCCAGTCGCGCGGCATCCTGACCCGCGCCATGGTCGCCTATGGGCTGCCCGACCGCATCCGCATCACCGTCGGCACCGGCGCGGAGAACGAGGCGGTGATCGCCGCCCTGGCCGAATTCATGAAGAGCTGATGGCGCGGCTGTTCGACCGTGTCGCGCTGATCGGCATCGGGCTGATCGGCTCGTCGCTGGCCCGCGTGCTGCGGCGCGACAGCCCGCAGACCCGGATCGTCGCCTGCGCCCGCCGCGACGAGACGCTGGAAGCGGTGCGGCGCCTGCAGCTCGCCGACGTCACCACCGCCGATCCCGCCGCCGCCGTTGCCGGCGCCGACCTGGTGGTGCTGGCGACGCCGCTCTCGGCCTACGGCGCGATCGCCGCCGCGATCGGACCGGCGCTGGCGCCGGGCACGGTCGTCACCGATGTCGGTTCGGTCAAGGAGGCGGCGATCCGCGATGTCGCGCCGCATATTCCGCCGGGCGTGCATTTCGTCCCCGGCCACCCGGTTGCCGGCACCGAGCATTCCGGCCCCGAGGCCGGCTTCGCCGAGATGTTCGCCGAGCGCTGGTGCATCCTGACCCCGCCGCCGGACACCGCGCCCGAAGCGGTCGCCAAGATCAAGGCGCTGTGGGAACTGGCGCGGATGAAGGTCGTGGCGATGCCGGCCGAGCATCACGACCGGGTGCTCGCCGTGACCTCGCACCTGCCGCATCTGATCGCCTACACGATCGTCGGCACCGCGACCGCGCTCGGCGACGACCTGCGCTCCGAGGTGATCGCCTATTCGGCCGGCGGGTTTCGCGACTTCACCCGGATCGCCGCCTCCGACCCGGTGATGTGGCGCGACATCTTCCTCAACAACCGCGAGGCGGTGCTCGACGTGCTGCAGCGCTTCAGCGAGGATCTGACCGCGCTGCAGCGGGCGATCCGCCGCGGCGAGGGCGAGACGCTCGAGGACTGGTTCACCCGCACCCGCGCGATCCGCCGCTCGGTGATCGAGGCGAAGCAGGCCTGACCCGACCCGATGGCGGGCCGGCTACCAGTCGATCCGCGGCGCCGGCCCCAGCTTGGCCGGGCCGAGATACATCTCGCCGTTCTGGATGGTCAGCGAGGTCGAGATCTCGGGGCGCCCATCGGGTCCGGCCTTGGCGAGCATCGCCAGCGCGAGGCGGGCGATGCGCGCGTCGCTCGCCTTGACCTTCCCCGACGCGACCAGCCCGGTCAACAGCTGGTCGAAGCCGGCGACGCCGCCGGAAAAGCCGCCGACCGGCTGCAGGTCGTTGTCGAGCGCCAGCGTGCCGGAGCCGTTGATCTCCATGTCGCCCCAGCG
>DATJOB010000035.1:0-2281 GCA_035507475.1 Allostellaceae bacterium
GCGCTCGGCATCGATGAGCATTTCTTCGACGACAAGGTCGACCGGCACATCAGCGCGATGCGGCTCAATTTCTATCCCGAGCAGACCCGCGCGCCGCAGCCCGACCAGCTGCGCGCCGGCGCGCACACCGACTACGGACTGCTCACCATCCTGAACGGCGAGAACGTGCCCGGCGGGCTGCAGATCCGCGCGCGCGACGGCGGCTGGATCGGCGTCGAGACCGCGCCCGAGAATTTCGTGATCAATATCGGCGACCTGATGATGCGCTGGACCAACGACCGCTGGGTGTCGAACCCGCACCGGGTCGTCAACCCGCCCGCCGAGGTGGCGGCCCGCACGCGCCGACTGTCGATCGCGTTTTTCCTGCATCCGAACTACGACGCGACGATCGAGTGCATCGCGCCACCTGGCCAGGCCAAGTATCCGCCGGTCAACTCGGGCGAATATCGCGACTTCAAGTACCGGCAGACGCAGGTCGCCGCCGCGGAATAAGCCCGCGTGCCCGCGCGTTGTTCGATCATGCGCGCGCGACGACGCACGAGCGTGGCGGCCACCGGGGTGGCCGCGCTGATCGGGGTGGCGATTCTCGCCGGTTGCGAGACGCAGCAGCCCGCGACCGCGAGTCCGCCGGCCGCCGGTCCGCCGGCTGCCGCGCAACAAGCGGGCAATCCGCCGAGCGCCGCCCCGGCGACCGCACAGCCGCCCTTCCCGGTGCCGCCCAACCCGATGATCGGCGGCGTGGCGATGTATCCCAGCCGCGACATCATGGACAATCTGACGCAGTCGCCCGAGCACCACACCCTGGTCGCGGCGCTCAACGTCGCCGGCCTGGCCGCCAGCTTGCACCAGCCCGGCCCGTTCACGATCTTCGCGCCGACCGACGCGGCGTTCCGCTCGCTGCCCGCCGGCCTGCTCGACCAGCTCATGCAGCCCGCCGGCAAGGCCCGCCTGACGGCGCTGCTCGACGGGCACATCGTCAAGGGGCGTTTCGACTCGGTGGCGCTCGGCAAGGAGGTAGCCGACGGCAACGGCATGACCGAGCTCGCCACGCTTGCCGGCACGCCGCTGACGGCGCGCCTCAACGGCGCCGTCAACCTGCTGCTGCGCGATCCCGCGGGCGGCTTCGCCGACATCAGCATCTACGACGTGATCAACGCCAACGGCGTCATCCACGTGATCGACACGGTGCTGTTGCCGGCGCACACTTCCTGACGGAGGAAACCATGGGCCTGCGTCCGGCGATCGCGGCTCGATGGCGCGGCCCGCTGCGACGCGGCGCGCACGCGCTCGCCGGGGTCGCGCTGCTGGTTCTCGCCGCGCACCCGGCGGCGGCCGACGCGCACCGTGGCGGCTGGCACGGCGGCGGGTGGCGCGGTGGGTTCCACGGCGGGTTCCACGGGCCGTTCCACCATTTCCACAGCTTCGTGTTCTTCGGCGCCGCCGGTGCCTACTACCCCTACTACTATCCGGCGTACGCTTATCCCGCCTATCCGCCGCCGCCGCCGCCCGTCTACGTGTCGCCGACGGAGTGCTATCAGCCGCCGGTGCCGCGCGCGCCCGGCGTCGCCGATCTCTACACCTGCTCCGGCCAGTACATCGGCCCGATCTCGGTGCCGTAGACGCGCCTTAGCCGCGCACGGTCCCGACGTCGTCGCGACGCGGCGCAATCGCGTCCGTGACCTGACGCGCGTGTCTGGTATATCCTGGCGAAAACGTCACCATCGCCAACCAATAATCGCCGGGGGAGGGCCTGATGAGTCTCGGGATCGCAGGGCGCGTCGCGGTTGCGCTGTCGATATCGCTGCTGGCGCTCGGCGCGTCGGCCGATGCGCGCGCGCAGGACAAGACGCTGAAGATCGGCACGGTCTTCGACTATTCCGGGCCGTACGCGGGCGGCGGCTCCGAGCTGCACGCGCTCGGCGCCAAGATCATGATCGACTACTTCGCCAAGCAGGGCGGCGTCGCTGGCTACAAGATCGAGACGGTCAACGCCGACGCCCAGAGCAAGCCCGACGTCGCGATCAACGAGGCGGTGCGCCTGGTCGAGCAGGAGAAGGTCGACATGCTGCTCGGCTTCTTCTCGTCGGCCGAGTGCGTGCCCGCCGCCGGACGCATCGAGCAGCTGCAGAAGTTCATGTGGATCACGACCTGCATCGCCTCGCCGGTGCTCGAGAACAAGCACTACAAGTACGTGTTCCGCCCGCAGCCCAACGGCAAGCAGTTCGGCCTGATGTCGATGGACTTCATCGCCAGCGTGGCGAAGGAGAAGTTCGGCAAGGAT
>DATJOB010000036.1:0-5075 GCA_035507475.1 Allostellaceae bacterium
CAGTTGCAAGATCAGATCGAGGCGATCCGCCGTGAGGCCTATGCCGCCGGCTATGCCGCGGCGATGCAGGCGATCCGCGATTTCGCGACGCGACCGGGCGCCCCGGCTGCCGCCGCGACCCCGGCGCCGGTCCGGCGGCGCGGGCCGGCCCGGGCGGCGGCCGCAGCCAAGCCGGCACCGCGCCGGAGGGGTCGCGCGGCAAAGCCGCCCGTCGCCCGCCGCCAGCGGCCGCAGCGCGGCACCAACGCCCGGCTCATCGTCGAGGTGCTGAAGGCGATGCCGTCGGGCACCGCGCGGCCGGCGGAAATCCGCAAGGCGCTGCAGAGCGACAAGGGCGTGTCGATGGCCTTCACCTCGATCCGCCACGCGCTCGGCCAGCTGGCGACGCGGCGCGAGGTCGAGGCCTCGGCCGACGGCAAGACCTGGCGCTATTTGGGGACCGGCGCGGCCGGCTGAGGGATCGCCGCGCGCGCCAGCGCGTCGGCGCGCTCGTTCTCGGGGTGGCCGGCATGGCCGCGCACCCAGAGCCATTCGACCCGGTGCGGCGCCGCGGCGGCATCGAGCCGCTGCCATAGGTCGACGTTCTTGACCGGCTTCTTGTCGGCGGTGCGCCACTGGCGCGCCTTCCAGCCGGGCAGCCACTGCATGATGCCGTCGCGCAGATACTGGCTGTCGGTGTAGAGCCGCACCCGGCACGGCCGCTTCAGCGCCTCGAGCGCGGCAATCGCCGCGGTCATCTCCATGCGGTTGTTGGTGGTCGCCGCCTCGCCGCCGGAGAGCTCCCGCTCGGTGCCGCGATAGCGCAGGATCGCGCCCCAGCCGCCCGGCCCCGGATTGCCGCTGCACGCCCCGTCGGTGAAGATCTCGACCTCGGGGCCGGCCTGCGGCGGGGCGTCAGGGGTCGATGCCATAACCCGACGGGTCGACGATGCCGCGATGGAAGCGCAGCTTGCGCAAATATTCGAGCGGGTCCTTGGGCCGCACCAGCGCGCCCTCGGTCTGGTTGAGCCAGTCGTAGAGCCGGGTCAGCAGGAAACGCAGCGCGCTGCCGCGGGCGAGCAGCGGCAGCGCCGCAAGCTCGGCCGGGGCGAGCGCCCGCGCCGTCCGGTAGTGGCCGACGAGGAGGCGCGCCTTGGTCACGTTGAAGCCGCCGTCGGGCTCGAAGCACCAGGCGTTGAGGCACACCGCGATGTCGTAGGCGAAGGCGTCGGTGCAGGCGAAGTAGAAGTCGATCAGCCCCGACAGCTCGCGGTCGCGGAAGAAGACGTTGTCGGGAAACAGATCGGCGTGGATGACCCCGCTCGGCAGCCCTTGCGGCCAGGCCGCCTCGAGCGCCGCCAGCTCGCCGCCGAGCTCGGCCGCGAGCCCCGCCTGCACCTCGTCGGCGCGCGCCGCGCAGGCGGCGAAGAGCCGCCGCCAGCCGGCGAGGCCGAGATCGTTCGGCCGGCGCATCGCAAACGATTCGCCGGCGCGGTGCAGCCCGGCCAGCGCCGCGCCGACCCCGGCGCAATGGAACGGCTCGATGCGCCGCGGCCACATGCCGTTGAGGAAGGTGACGATCGCCGCCGGCCGACCGCACAACTCGCGCAGCGCGGCGCCGTCGCGCGCCCGCACCGGGGTCGGGCAGGCGACGCCGTGGTGTGCGAGGTGATCCATCAGGGCGATGAAGAACGGCAGGTCGGCGGGCGACACCCGCTTCTCGTAGAGCGTCAGGATGAAGCTGCCGTGTGCCGTGCCGAGCAGGTAGTTCGAGTTTTCGACCCCCTCGGCGATGCCCTTGCACGACAACACCTCGCCGATGTCGTAGGCGGCGACGAAGTTGCGCAGCTCGTCGTCCGCGATTTCGGTGTAGACCGCCATCAGCCGTGCCGACCGTTCCTCGCGCGCCGCACCCGGCTTGTCTGCCGGGCGAGGCTCGCCTAAAGTCGCGCCGCCCAATCAAGCAGCTTGACGGGGGGTCCGCGCGGTTGCGTCGCGGACAGTAGCAAGGGCGACGGTGGGGAAGAAAGATGGACGCTCCGATCCCAGCGCAGAAGGCGCCGTACGGCGTCGCCGTCGAGGCCGGCAAGCGCTATTTCTGGTGTGCCTGCGGGCGCAGCAAGGGCCAGCCGTTCTGCGACGGCTCGCACCAGGGCACCGGGCTCAACCCGGTGATGTACACCGCCGACCGGAGCGGCGAGGTCTGGTTCTGCGGCTGCAAGGCCACGGGCAAGACGCCGCTTTGCGACGGAAGCCATAACCGGCTGTAGGTCGGGGACGATCTTGCACGGACGCGCGGTGCGCGGCGCGGCGGCGGCGCTGCTGGCGGCATTGCTGTCGGCGGGGCTGGCGGCGGGGCTGGCCGGCTGCGGCTCGGTCTCGATCCCGTTCTTCGGCAAGAAGACCGAGAAGCCGGGCGCCGCGGCGGGCGGCTCGGCCTGCCCGGTGGCGGTCATCCTGCGCCCGCTCGCCAACACCGTCGTGCTCGGACCGAGCGGCGAGGTCAAGCCGCTCAACGCCGCCTGGTACGGCATCTACAGCGATATCTCGGCGACCTGCCGGGTCACCGGCGACGTGCTGCACGCCACGCTCGACAGCGTCATCATCGCCGAGCGCGGCCCGGCGGTGCGCGGCAACGACGTCGATCTGAACTATTTCGTCTCGCTGACCGCGGCCGACCAGACGATCCTCGGCAAGAAGTCGTTCTCGGTGCACGTCACGGTGCCCGACAAGGCCAAGCGCGGCGGCGTCGACGACCATGTCGAGGTCGCCTTCCCGCTCGGCGGCCGGCCGCTCGCCGACCTCAACATCACCGCCGGTTTCCAGGAAACCCCGCAGGCCATCGAGTTCTACAAGACGTACCGCGGGCGCTGACGATCGCAGGTCGCCATGGCGAGCGGCTGGCGCCGGCCGCGTTGCGGTGCTAAACAGGCGCAGCCGAATGCACGCCCGCAGGAGAGGCCGTCCCGCTCGCCCGTCGAGCGGCGGCGGCGCCGAAGGAGCAACCGCCCCGGAAACTCTCAGGCAAAAGGACTGCAGGCGTAAGGGCGCTCTGGAAAGCAGCGGCAGGCCGCAGGGGCTGCCGCTCACCGAAGGAGTAAGCCGCGGCGCTTCGGCGCGGCGGTGAATCTCTCAGGGGAAGCGACAGAGGGGGCATCTCTCGGCGGGCGCAGCGGGCGCCCGCGCCGACGGAGGTGCGTCCCTGGTGGCTGAGGCTGATCCGGCACTGCGGCAGACCCCGCTCTACGAGCTGCATCTCGCGCGCGGCGCCCGGATGGTGCCGTTCGCCGGCTATGCGATGCCGGTGCAGTACAAGACCGGGATCATCGCCGAGCACCTCCACACCCGGGCCCGGGCGGGGCTCTTCGACGTCTCGCATATGGGACAGCTCCGCCTCGTCGGCGGCGGCGCGGTGCGCGCCCTCGAAGCGCTGGTGCCGGGCGATCTGGCGGCGCTCGGCCCCGGCCGCATGCGCTACACGCTGCTGCTCGACGACAGCGGCGGCATCATCGACGATCTGATGGTCACGCGCACCGCCGACGGGCTGGCGCTGGTCGTCAACGCGGCGTGCAAGGACGGCGACCTCGCGCATCTGCGCGAGCGCCTCGACCGCGCGGTCGGGATCGAGCCGCTGTTCGATCGCGCGCTCCTCGCGCTGCAGGGACCGCTCGCCGCCGCCGTGCTGGCGCGCTTCGCACCGGGCGTCGAGCGCATGCCGTTCATGAGCGCCGCCGATGCGACCCTCGCCGGGATCGCGTGCGGCCTCACCCGCTCGGGCTATACCGGCGAGGACGGGTTCGAGATCTCGCTCGCGCCGGGGCACGCAACCGCTCTTGCCGAGCGCCTGCTCGCAGAGCCCGAGGTCGCGCCGATCGGGCTCGGCGCACGCGACACGCTGCGGCTCGAAGCCGGGCTCTGCCTCTACGGCCACGATATCGACAGGACGACGACCCCGGTCGCCGCCGCTCTCGCCTGGACCATCGGCAAGCGGCGCCGCGAGGAAGGCGGCTTCCCCGGCGCCGCGCGTATCCTCAAGGAGCTGACCGATCCGCCGACGCGGCGCCGCGTCGGCATCCGGCCGGACGGCCGGGCGCCGGCGCGCGAGGGCAGCGCCGTGGTCGACGCGGGCGGCAACCTGATCGGCGAGGTGACGAGCGGCGGGTTCGCCCCCTCGCTCGATGCGCCGATCGCGATGGGCTATGTCGCCCACCCCTATTCCGATCCCGGCACCGCGCTCGCGGTGGTGGTGCGCGACATCGCGCGCCCGGCCCGCATCGCGCCGATGCCATTCGTCCCGACGCGCTACTACCGCGGCTCATAGGAGTGTTGCCGATGCCCATGCTGCGCTTCACCAAGGATCACGAATGGATCCGGCAGGACGGCGGCACCGCCGTCATCGGCATCACCGATTATGCGCAACAGCAGCTCGGCGACATCGTCTATGTCGAGCTGCCGGCGATCGGCGCCCGGGTCGAGGCCGGCAAGGAGGCCGCGGTCGTCGAATCGGCGAAGGCCGCGAGCGAGGTTTACGCGCCGGTCTCGGGCGAGGTCGTCGCGGTCAACCGGGCGGTCGCCGACGACCCGGCCAAGGTCAACGCCGACCCGATGGGCGAGGGCTGGTTCCTCGAAGTAAAGCTCGACGACCCGGCGGCGCTCGAGGCGCTGATGGACGAGGCGGCCTACACCGCCTTTGTCGCGGAGCAGGGCTGATGCGCTATCTGCCGCTGACCGACGCCGACCGGCGGTCGATGCTGGCGACGATCGGCGCCGGCTCGATCGACGAGCTGTTCGCCGACGTGCCGGCCGCGGCGCGGCGCGAGGGGCTCGTCGACCTGCCGCTGGCGCAGGGCGAGCTCGAGGTCGAACGGGCGCTGTCGCGGATGGCGGCGAAGAACCTCGTCGCCGGCGCCGTGCCGTTCTTCATCGGCGGCGGCGTCTACCGGCATCACGTGCCGGCCGCGGTCGACCATCTGATCCAACGCGGCGAGTTCCTCACCTCCTACACCCCGTACCAGCCCGAGCTGGCGCAGGGGACGCTGCAGGCGCTGTTCGAGTTCCAGACCCAGGTCGCACTGCTGACCGGGATGGATGTCGCC
>DATJOB010000037.1:0-16097 GCA_035507475.1 Allostellaceae bacterium
GACGCTGTCGATCAGCGTCGGCGTCAGCTTTTTGCCGCCGTCGACCAGCATCGCGTAGGCCGCGGTGAGGCGCAGCGGCGTCGTCTCGCCGGCGCCGAGCGACATCGAATATTCGCGCGGCATGTGGTCCATGATGCCGAACGCCTCGACGTTCTGGCCGATCGGGTCCATCCCGACGATCGCCCCAAGCCGCGCCGCGACGGTGTTGAGCGAATGCGCCAGCCCGTACATCAGCGAGGTCGGGCCGTGGAAGCTGTCGGATTCGTAGTTGCCCGGCGTCCATGGCGGCAGGCCCGGCCCCTGGTCGAGCGACAGCGGGCCGTCGAGCACCAGCGTCGACGGGGTGAAGCCGTGTTCGAGCGCGGTGAGGTAGACGAACGGCTTGATCGCCGAGCCCGGCTGGCGATGCGCCTGGGTGGCGCGGTTGAACTGGCTGATCTCGAAGCTGAAGCCGCCGCTCATCGCCAGCACCCGCCCGGTATGCGGGTCGATCGACACGACCGCGCCCGAGACGTCGGGGATCTGGCACAGGTTGAAGAGCGGCACGGTCCGCGCCGGCGGCGCTGCGGCGACCTTGAGCGCGGCGGCGCCGCGCCGCGGCTCCTTGGGTTCGGGCGGCGGCGGCAGCGGCTCGACCAGCACCACGTCGCCCGGCTTCACCACGTCGGCGGCGCTGCGCGGATAGGCGCCGAGCAGCCCGTCCGGCCGCAGCGGCTGGGCCCAGCGCATCTGCGCGAACGGGATGCGCCCGCCGGCGCCGTCCTTGAAGCCGATCTCGGCGCCCTCGCCGTCGGTGCGCTCGACCATCGCGAGCTGCCAGCCGACCGCATCGGCGCCCGGCGGCAGCGGCTGCGCGGCAAGCGCCTTGGTCCAGTCGCCCTTCGGGTCGATGTGGTCGATCGCGCCGCGCCACCCGCCATGCGCGCGGTCGAAGGCGATCAGCCCGTCGCGCAGCGCCTTGTCGGCTTCGGCCTGGAGCTTGCCGTCGAGGCTGGTGCGCACCGTGAGGCCGCCCTCGTAGACCATCTTCTCGCCGAACCGCGCGATCAACTCGCGCCGCACCTCCTCGGCGAAATAGGCGGCGTTGACCACCTGCTCGTCCTCGCGGTGACGGACGACGATCGGCTCGGCCTTGGCCGCGGCGACCTCGGCGGACGTGGCGTAGCCGGCCTCGGCGATCTGGTCGAGCACCAGGTCGCGGCGCCATTTCGCCGCCTGCGGGAAGCGCACCGGGTTGTAGTTGTTGGGCGCCTTCGGCAGGCCGGCGAGGAACGCCGCCTCGGCGAGGGTCAGATCGTCGAGCGACTTGTTGAAATAGGTCAGCGCCGCCGCGGCGACGCCGTAGGCGCCGGAGCCGAGATAGATCTCGTTGAGGTAGAGTTCGAGGATGCGGTCCTTCGGCAGCGCCTCGTCGATTCGCGTCGCGAGCAGCACCTCCTTGATCTTGCGCTCGATCGACAGCTCGTTGGTGAGCAGCATGTTCTTGGCGACCTGCTGGGTGATCGTCGAGGCGCCGACCGGCCGCCGGCTCGACCGCCAGCGGCCGATATCGGTGATCGCCGCGCGCAGGATCGAGATCGGGTCGACGCCGTGATGCGTGTAGAAATTCTTGTCCTCGGCGGCGAGGAAGGCGGCGATCACCCGCTTCGGGATCACGCCGATCGGCACGAAGACCCGGCGCTCGGTGGCGTATTCGGCGAGCAGCCGTCCGTCGCCCGCGAGCACCCGAGTGGTTATCGGCGGCTGGTAGTTGGCGAGCTGCTGGTAATCGGGCAGGTCGCGACCGAAATACCAGATGGTGAGGCCGGCAAAGCCGCCGCCGATCATCGCCACGAGGACGGCGCAGACGAACAGGAAGCGGACGAGACGGACCAGGCTACGCAAAACGCGGCGCACTCCCATCACGAGCGGCGACGATCCGACCGCCGCCGGTCCGCCCCCGTCGTCGCGCGGCGGCGACCTTATGCGCCAACATTGGGGCCTTTCCAAGGCCGTTTTGGTTGAAGGCCGCGGGTTGCGCGCAACCGTGGGCGCCGAAAACGATGCATCGCACGACTGCCGGCACCGCCCTCGCGGACGAAAACATTGTAGAGGAAGGGCGCGCCCGGTACATTGACGATCACGAATTTCGCCGACGGGCAGCGCCCGGCGGCGTTGGGTCGCCCGCCCGCCGCGACGGCGATGGTGCCGCGCACCGGGCGATGCGAATTTGGCTTAAACCCGAGACCGGGGGCGAATCTTTTCGAGCGCGACGCCCGATGACAGTTTTCCGCGACGCCCCGACAGTCACCCCGGCTCTCCCCGTACAATGGACCGCGCCGCCGCCCGCCTTCGCCGCGGGCTCGTCCGCGCGTCCCGGAGTTCGCCCGAATGGGAAAACGCATGCTTATCGACGCCGCCCATCCCGAAGAGACGCGGGTGGTGGTGCTCAGCGGCAACCGGCTTGAAGAGTTCGATTTCGAGTCGTCGACCAAGAAGCAGGTCAAAGGCAACATCTACCTCGCCAAGGTCACCCGGGTAGAGCCGTCGCTGCAGGCGGCCTTCGTCGACTACGGCGGCAACCGGCACGGCTTCCTCGCGTTCAGCGAGATCCATCCCGACTACTACCGGATCCCGGTCGGCGACCGCGAGTCGGTCGAGTACGACGCGCCGGTGATGGACGCGGCGGCCCAGCCGCCGGCCGCCGACCAGGCGGAGGCCGGAGACGACGCGCCGGTCGCGCTCGCCGACGCGCTGCCCGAGGCGGTGCCGGTCGCTTTCGGCGAGACGGCGGCGGAGCTCGAAGCCGAGGCCGAGTCATCCGCCGACGAGCTCGTTGGCGACGAGCCCGGCTCCGACGAAGTCGACCGGCACGAACCGTCGGGCGAGGTGCCCGAGGTCGAGATGGCGGCGCCGATCGAGGCTGTCGTGCTGAGCGACCCGTTCTTCGAATCGACCGCGCCGGCATCGGCCGAGGAGGTCGAGACGCTCGACGACGACGAGGCCGAGGAGGCGGGCGCCGAGCGGCGCCGGGCGCCGCTGCTGCGGCACTACAAGATCCAGGAGGTGACCAAGCGGCGCCAGATCATGCTGGTGCAGGTCGCCAAGGAGGAGCGCGGCAACAAGGGTGCGGCGCTCACCACCTATCTGTCGCTCGCCGGCCGCTATTGCGTGCTGATGCCGAACACCGGGCGCGGCGGCGGCGTCTCGCGCAAGATCACCAGCCTCAGCGATCGCCGCCGGCTGAAGGAGATCCTCGAGGAGCTCGAGATCCCCGAGGGGATGGGCGTCATCGTCCGCACCGCCGGCTCCGAGCGCTCCAAGGCCGAGATCAAGCGCGACTACGAATATCTGATGCGGCTCTGGGCCGAGATCCGCGACCTGACGCTGAAATCGACTGCTCCGGCGCTGATCTATGAGGAAGGCAACCTGATCAAGCGGTCGATCCGCGATCTCTATGCGCGCGACATCGACGAGGTGATCGTCGAGGGCGACGAGGGCTACAAGACCGCCAAGTCGTTCATGCGCATGCTGATGCCGAGCCATGCCCGGCGCGTACAGGCCTATCGCGACCCGCAGATCGGGCTGTTCCACCGCTTCCAGGTGGAAAGCCAGATCGACGCGGTGCATTCGCCGATCGCACAGCTCCGCTCGGGCGGCTACATCGTCATCAACCAGACCGAGGCGCTGGTCTCGATCGACGTCAATTCGGGGCGTGCGACGCGCGAGCGCAACATCGAAGAGACGGCGCTGCGCACCAACCTCGAAGCCGCCGACGAGATCGCCCGCCAGCTGCGCCTGCGCGACCTGGCGGGGCTCATCGTCATCGACTTCATCGACATGGAGGAGCACCGCCACAACGCGGCGGTCGAGCGCCGGCTCAAGGAGGGGCTGAAGAACGACCGGGCGCGCATCCAGGTCGGCCGCATCAGTTCGTTCGGGCTCCTGGAGATGTCGCGCCAGAGGCTGCGGCCGTCGCTCGCCGAGGCCTCGACGCAGCCCTGCCCGCATTGCGGCGGTGCCGGCTTCATCCGCTCGACCGAATCGACCGCGCTCTACGTCCTGCGCTCGATCGAGGAGGAGGGCGCGCGCGGCCGCTCGGCGGAAATCCGGGTCTACGTGCCGACCACGGTCGCGCTCTACATCCTCAACCAGAAGCGCGATTCGCTGGCGCAGATCGAGGCGCGCTACACGCTGCGCGTCATGATCGACCGCGACGACACGCTGATCCCGCCCAATTTCCGGCTCGAGCGGCTGCGCGCCTACGGGGCCGGCGAGGCGCCGCCGCCGCGTGTCGCGATTGCCGCGGCGCCGCCCGAGATCGACGACGAGGACGAGGACGACGCGGCGGACGAGGCGGCGGAAGCGACGGCCGGAGCGGGAGCGGCGTCCGAGGCGGGTGCCGACGAGCGCTCGCCGCGCCGTCGGCGCCGCCGCCGCGGCCGTCGCGGCGAGGAGGGGCGCGAGCCGCGCCGCAGCGAGGAGCGGCGCGAGCCGCGCCGCGAGGAGAGCCGCGAGGCGGTCGGAGCCGAGGACGCCGTTGCTCACGCGCCGGAAGATGAGGCCGCCGCGGCACGCGACGGCGAGCGCGAGGACGAGCGGGGCGAGCGTCGTCGCCGCCGCCGCGGCCGCCGCGGCGGGCGCTGGCGCGGCCGCGACGGCGCGCCGGAACCGCGCGGCGAGACGGCCGGCGACGTTGCCGAGGCAGCGGCAGAAGACGCGGTCGAGGAGGCGGCGCGGCCGGTCGGCGACGGCGAACCGCGTGCGGCGGCCGAGCCCGAACCCGAGGCGGCCGAACCGGTGACGATGGAACCGGCTCTGGCCGAACCCGAATCGGCCGAACCCGAATCGGCCGAACCCGAATCGCCCGAACCCGAATCGGCCGAACCCGAACCGGCGCCGGCCGAACCGGCTGTGGCCGAAGCGGTGGCGCCGGAGCCGCCGCCGGCCGAGCCGGTGCCGGCGCAAGCGGAACGCGAGCTCGAGCCGGTCGCCGCGGGCAACGGCGCGCAGCCCGAGCCGGCCGTCGAGGCGAAGCCGCGCGCGCATCGTGCGCCGTCGCTGTCCGAGGGCGTCGACGTCCATGCGGTGACCGAGAAGCCCTCCTCGCCGCGCCGCGGCTGGTGGCAGCGGCTGATCCAGTGAGCGGCGCGGCCGGCGTCCGCCCCCGGTCCAAATCCCGCATCCGTTTCGCCGCGGCGCTGGCGCTGGCGCTCGCCGCGCTTGGCCCGCGCCCGGCCTGGAGCCATTCCGGGGAGAGCGCGGGCGGCGCCGAGACGATCCTGCGCGACACCGAGATCGAGAACGACATCCGCACGCTGGCGACGCCGATCTGGCGCGTCGCCGGGCTCGACCCGGGCGGGATGGGGATTTACGTCGTCAGCGACAGCCAGCTCAATTCGTTCGTCGCCGGCGGCCAGGCGGTGTTCATCAACAGCGGGCTGATCGAGCGGGCCGAGGCGCCGAACATGCTGATCGGGGTCATCGCGCACGAGACCGGCCATATCGCCGGCGGCCATGTGCTGCGTTCGCTCGAAGCGGTCAAGAACGCCAGCACCGAGACGATCATCGCGATGGTGGGGGCGCTCGCGGCCTCGATCGCCGGCGGCAACGGCGCGCCGATGATCGCCGCGGCCGGGGTCGGTCAGCGCGCCTATATGAGCTTCTCGGTCGCCCAGGAAGCGACCGCCGACCACGCGGCGATGACCTATCTCGACCGCAGCGGCCAGTCGGCACGCGGCCTCCTCAAGTTCTTCGAGATTCTTCAGGCCGACGAGCCGCTGACCGGCGAGCCGACCGACCCGTGGACCCGCACCCACCCGCTGACCTCGGCGCGGATCGACTACGTCCGCCACCACGTCGAGACCTCGCCCTATTCGAACGCCGTCGACCCGCCGCAATTCGTCGCGCTTTTGAAGGAGGTGCAGGCCAAGCTGCACGCCTTCCTCGACGGCCCGTCGACGACGCTCGCCGCCTACCCGGAGAGCGACCAATCGCCGCTTGCGCGCTACGCGCGGGCGATCGCCTATTACCGCATCCCGCGGCTCGACAAGGCGCTGGCGGCGATCGACGGGCTGATCCGCGACTTTCCGGCAAACCCCTATTACCGCGAGCTCAAGGGCCAGATGCTGTTCGAGAACGGTCGCATCCGCGACGCGATCGCGCCCTATGAGGAGGCGACGAAGCTCGCGCCGCGCGCCGCGCTGATCCGCATCGCCCTGGCCCAGACCTATATCGAGACCAACGACCCGGCGCTCAACAAGCGCGCCATCGCCTATCTCAACGATGCCTCGCGGGATGAAGGCCGCGAGGGCATTGTCTGGCACCTGCTGGCGACCGCCTATGGCCGCGACAACCAGCTCGGCATGGCGGCGCTGTCGCTTGCCGAGGAGGCGCTTGCCGACGTCAAGAAAAAGGACGCGCAGCAGCAGGCGCAACGCGCCAAGCAGAACCTGCCGCGCAGCACCGCCGCCTATCAGCGCGCCGAGGAGATCCAGCGCGAGGCCGAGCAGCTCGACAACTGATCGCGACCCGACCGACCCGCCCCCTGCAACCCGCATCCGGACAACCGCCCATGCCCTTCTGGTTCCGCCTTTGCTTCGCCCTCGCGCTCGCCGCCCTCGCCGCGGCTCAGCCCGCCGCGGCCTCCGACTTCACGCCCGATCAGCGCAAGGAGATCGAAGCCATCGTCGGCGACTATCTGAAGAACCACCCGGAGGCGCTGATCGACGCGATCCAGGCGGCCGACGACAAGATGAAGGCCGACGAGAAGGACAAGGCGCAGCAGGCGCTCGCCGCGCACCGCCAGGCGGTGTTCGACGACCCGCAATCGCCGGTCGGCGGCAACCCGAAGGGCGACGTCACTCTGGTCGAGTTCTTCGACTACCGCTGCCCCTACTGCAAGCAGGTCGAGCCGACGCTCGAAAAGCTGATCGGCGACGATCGCCAGTTGCGCTTCGTCTACAAGGAGTTCCCGGTGCTCGGCCCGGATTCCGAGGTCGCCGCCCGGGTCGCGCTGGCGGCGCGCCGCCAGGGCAAGTACGAGGCCTTCCACCGCGCGATGATGCTGACCGCGGGCCATATCGACGAGGCGACGATCTTCAAGGTCGCCGGCTCGGTCGGGCTGGACGTCGAACGCGTGCGGCAGGACATGAAGTCGCCCGAGGTCGAGAAGGAGCTCAAGGCCAATCTCGACCTCGGCAAGCAGCTCGACCTGGAGGGCACGCCGTCGTTTATCGTCGGCGATACGATCGTTCCCGGGGCGATCAGCGGCGACGCGCTCAAGGACCTCGTCGCCAGCGCCCGCCAGAAGCGCTAATCGGGGCGGCGCGTCCCGGCCCGGTCGCGCTGATCTGGCCGCCCCGGGCTCAGCCTCCTTGTCGGTTCGTATCCTGGATGCTGCGCTGCAGCGGCGCGGCGAGCTTGACGTTGATCGCCTGGGCGACGCGCTGCCAGGTGTCGGCCGCGTCCTTGTCGCCCACTTCGAGCAGCAGGCGGACCCGCTGCTTCGCCGCGTCGGCGGCCCGCTCGGCACCGTGACGCTCGATCATCTGGGTGGCGGCGCGTTCGATGATTGACTGGTCTGTGGCCATCGCGTTTCTTGAATCTTTCTTCTACTGTAACACATCGTTACACGCTGATACATTGTGTTACAGTCGCGTGTCAAACATAAAACGATAAATTATTCGACGCATCGGCGGGCCGCCCGGCATGCCTCAAAGGGAGTCGGCAGCCGCGATTTCCGAATGATCGGATGCGGCTAGGCGCGCGCCAGCCGCTCCAGCTCGGCGGCGGCGAACTCGTAACGCGTATTGCAGAACTCGCAGGTGACGGTGGTCACCGGGTCTTGCTGCATTGCATCGAGCTCGTCGGCGGGGAAGGCGCGCAGGATCGCCGCGATGCGCTCGCGTGAGCAGCGGCAGCGCGCTTCCAGCGGGTGGGTGCGGAAGACCCGCACCTCCTCCTCGTGAAACAGGCGCCAGAGCAGCCGGCGCGGCGGCAGGTCGGGGGCGACCAGCTCCGCGGCGGTCGCCGAGCTCATCAGCACCATGACCCGGCGCCAGGCGTCCTCGACATCGTCGGCGATCGGCGCATGGCCGCCTTCCGGCGGCACACGCTGCAGCATGAGGCCGCCGGCCCGCCACGCGCCCTCTTCGCCGGTGCGCGCGACGGCAAGCTTCAGCCCGGCCTGGAGCTGCTCCGACTGGCGGAAGTAGTGCTGGGCGCACTCGGCCAGCGTCGTGCCCATGATCTCGACGATCCCCTGGTAGCGCTCGCTGTCCTCGCCCTGATCGACGGTGAAGGCGATATAGCCGGCGCCGAGCAGGTCGGGCACCGACGGGTTGTCGCCCGCCGCGCCGTCCGGCGCGATCTCGCCGAGCCGCTTCGCATCGTATTGCGCGTAGCCGCGCACCGCCCCGTCGGTCTTGACGTCGGCGACGAGCAGCCGGACCGGCCCGTTGCCCTTGGTCTGCAGCGTGAAGACGCCGTCGTATTTGAGCGCCCCGGCCAGCAGCACCGCGAGCGTGATCGCCTCGCCGAGCAGCGTCGCGACCGGCTCGGGATAATCGTGTTGCGCGAGGATGCGGTCGACTGTCGGGCCGAGGCGCACCAGGCGGCCGCGCAGCGCGAACGGGTCGAGACGAAACGGCTGGACGATGTCGTCGGTGGCGAAGTCGCTGTCCAAAACGAGGTTCTCCGTTGCCCTGGCCGTGCGGTTCCTCGCGCCGCCGCGGCGCGCGACGAATTATATAGGGCGGCGCCGACGGGTTTGTCTTGCACGCCATGTCCGCCGCGACCCGGCCGGGGCGAGCGCGGCAGCATCTCGCCGGTGCGCGTGCCCGAAGCGCCGACGGAATCCGGGAATTGCCTTGCTTTCAGTGCCTTGCTTGACGCTCGCTCGCGCCTTTGGCACGGTAGCGGGCGTCCAGGGAAACCAAAGCGGAGCTGCGACCGCAATGACGAAATCGGAGCTCGTCCAGCGGCTGGCGGAGAGCAACCCGCACCTTTATCAGCGCGATGTCGAGATCATCGTCACCGCGATCTTCGATGAGATTGCGGCGGCGCT
The DNA here is from genome assembly GCA_035507475.1 of Allostellaceae bacterium. Classification (GTDB taxonomy): domain Bacteria; phylum Pseudomonadota; class Alphaproteobacteria; order ATCC43930; family CGMCC-115725; genus DATARH01. Next base: position 9,047 of record DATJOB010000037.1, read on the forward strand.
GTCGCGCGGCGACCGGGTCGAGCTTCGCGGTTTCGGCGCGTTCTCGGTCAAGCGGCGCGACGCGCGCGTCGGCCGCAACCCGCGCACCGGCGACAGCGTCAATGTCGGCGAGAAGCACATCCCGTTCTTCAAGACCGGCAAGCAGCTGCGCGACCGGCTGAACCATTAGCCGCGGGCGACGGGCGGCCCTGGGTATCGCGGCACCGCGCGCCCATATGAGGGCGGCCGGTCGGCAAGGCTGGCGAGGGCGCGTGCGATGAAATTCTTCGGTTGGCTGGTGCTGGCGCTGGCCGCGCTGGCGGTCACGCTGTTCGCGGTATCGAACCGCGAGAGCGTGTCGCTCGGCCTGTGGCCGCTGCCCTCGGTGATCGATCTGCCGCTTTATCTCGTCGTGCTCGGCGGGCTGGTGCTGGGGTTTGTCGTCGGCGAGCTGGCCGGCTGGCTCGGCGCGCGCCGCTGGCGGCGCGAGGCGCGGCGCGCGCGCGCCCGCATCGCCGCGCTCGAAGGCGACCTCGCGGCGGCGCGTGCGCGGGTCGGCGCCCCGGCGCTGCCGGCCGAAACCGTGCCGCGATGAGGGTTGCCGCCAAGATCTGCGGGCTGTCGAGCGAGGCGTCGGTCGCCGCCGCGGTCGCCGGCGGCGCCGCCTATGTCGGCTTCGTGTTCTACCCGCCGAGCCCGCGCTGCGTCGGCGCGCGCCGCGCCGGCGAACTGGCCGCGGCGGTGCCGGCGGCGGTGCGCCGGGTCGGGCTCTTCGTCGACGCCGACGACAAGGCGATCGGAGCGGTGCTCGACGCCGCGCCGATCGACATCCTGCAGTTTCACGGGCATGAGAGCCCGGAGCGCGTCGCCCACGCCAGGGAACGCTTCGGTCGCGCGGTCATGAAGGCGATCGCCGTCGCCGGGCCCGAGGACGTCGCGCTCGGCGCGGCCTATGAGGACGCGGCCGATCTGCTGCTGTTCGACGCCAAGCCGCCGCGCCGCGAGGGCGCGCTGCCGGGCGGCAACGGGCTTGCCTTCGACTGGCGGCTCATCGCCGGCCGCAGCTGGCGGCGACCCTGGATGCTGTCGGGCGGGCTCACCGCGGCGCTGCTGCCCGAGGCGGTGCGCATTTCCGGCGCCGCGATCGTCGATGTCTCGTCGGGGGTCGAGAGCGCGCCCGGCCGGAAGGACATCGGCAAGATCCGCGCCTTCCTCGCCGCGGCGGCGGCCTTGTAGCGCAATCCCTTGGCAGCGGGGGTGCGGGCGGCGCCGGGGCGTTCTCTTTTCCTCCGTGACCTCCGCGCCCGCGTGGTGCATTAAAAGCCGATGCAGACGCTCAACACCTACCGCGCCGGCCCCGACGCCGACGGCCATTTCGGCCTCTACGGCGGCAGGTATGTCGCCGAGACGCTGATGCCGCTGGTGTTGGCGGTGGAGCGCTCCTACGACGCGGCCAAGGCCGACCCGGCCTTCAAGGCCGAACTCGACTACTACCTGACGCATTATGTCGGGCGGCCGAGCCCGCTCTTCTTCGCCGAGCGCCTGACCCGGCATTTCGGCGGCGCCAAGATCTACCTGAAGCGCGAGGAGCTCAACCATACCGGCGCGCACAAGATCAACAACGTGCTGGGCCAGGTGCTGCTCGCGCGGCGGATGGGCAAGCGGCGGATCATCGCCGAGACCGGCGCGGGCCAGCATGGCGTCGCCACCGCGACGGCCTGCGCGCTCTTCGACCTGCCCTGCCTCGTCTACATGGGCGCCACCGATATCGCGCGACAGGCGCCCAACGTGTTCCGCATGAAGCTGCTGGGCGCCGAGGTGGTGCCGGTGCATTCGGGCACCGCGACGCTCAAGGACGCGCTCAACGAGGCGCTGCGCGATTGGGTCGCGCATGTCGAGGACACGTTCTACGTGATCGGCACGGTCGCCGGGCCGCACCCCTACCCGGCGATGGTGCGCGACTTCCAGTGCGTGATCGGCGACGAGACGCGCGTCCAGCTGCACCAGGCCGAGGGGCGGCTGCCCGACACGCTGGTCGCCTGCATCGGCGGCGGCTCGAACGCGATGGGCCTCTTCCACCCGTTCCTCGACGATCTTTCGGTGCGGATGATTGGGGTCGAAGCCGGCGGCAGCGGGATCGAGACCGGCAAGCACGCCGCCTCGCTCAATGGCGGGCTGCCCGGCGTGCTGCACGGCAACCGCACCTATCTGCTGCAGGACGACGACGGCCAGATCAAGGACGCGCACTCGATCTCGGCCGGGCTCGACTATCCGGGGATCGGGCCGGAGCATTCCTGGCTGCACGATCTGGGGCGGGTCGAGTACGTCTCGATCACCGACCGCGAGGCGCTCGACGCGTTCCAGCTGTGCAGCCGATTGGAGGGCATCATCCCGGCGCTCGAACCGGCGCACGCGCTCGCCCATGTCGCCAAGATCGCGCCGGGCCTGGCGAAGGACCACCTGCTGGTGATGAACATGTGCGGCCGCGGCGACAAGGACATCTTCGCCGTCGCCGAGCATCTCGGCGTCACGCTGTGAGCTCCGTTCCGACGTCGTTGCCGGCCGCCACCCCAACCCTCGCCCGGGGCCACGGGGGAGGGAGCGCGCCGCAGGCGCGGGGAGCGGGCTGGCACCAGCGGACCAGGCAGCGATGACCCGCATCGAGAAGCGCTTTGCCGCGCTCAAAAAAGAGGGTCGCGCCGGTCTCGTCGCCTATCTGGTGGCCGGCGATCCCGACCCCGACACCTCGACCCGGCTGTTCGAGGGCGTCGCCGCCGCCGGCGCCGACCTTATCGAGATCGGCATGCCGTTCTCCGACCCGATGGCCGACGGACCATCGATCCAGGCGGCCGGCCTGCGCGCGCTGCAATCGGGCATGACCCTGAAAAAGACGCTGGCGCTGGTGCGCCACCTGCGCGCCCGCGATCCGGACACCCCCTATGTGCTGATGGGCTACTACAACCCGATCTACCGCTATGGCGCCGCGGCGTTTTGCCGGGACGCCGCGGCGGCGGGGGCCGACGGCTTCATCATCGTCGACCTGCCGCCCGAGGAAGAGCGGGAGCTTGCCGACCCTGCCGCGGCCGCCGGGCTCGACCTCGTTCGGCTCGCCACCCCGACAAGCGACGAACATCGCCTGCCGACCATCCTCAAGCGCGCCAGCGGCTTTGTTTATTACGTCGCCATCGCCGGGATCACCGGCACCCGCTCGGCCGACGCCGGCAGCGTCACTCGCGCGGTGAGCCGGCTGCGCCGCTTTACCGACCTGCCGATCGCGGTCGGCTTCGGCATCAAGAACCCCTCGCAGGCGGCCGAGGTCGCCAGGGCGGCCGACGCGGCGGCGGTCGGCACTGCGCTGGTCGATCGTCTCGCGCAAAATCTCGACCCCGCCGGCAAGCCCAAGCCGGGCCTCGTGGACGCGGTGCTCGCCGACATCGCCGCGCTCGCCAAGGGCGTCCGGAGCGCCCGGCATCCGGGCTGAGCGATGCCGAACTGGCTGACCAATCTCGTCCTGCCGAAGATCCGCACGCTGGTCGGGCGCAAGGAGGTGCCCGACAATCTGTGGACGCAGTGCCCGGGCTGCGAGCAGACGCTGTTCCAGCGCGACCTCGTCGCCGATTTGATGGTGTGCCGGCATTGCGGGCACCATTTCCGCATCGGCAGCGCGGAGCGGTTCCGCATGCTGTTCGACGGCGCCGCGTTCCAGAAGGTCGAGCTGCCGAAGACCCCGCTCGACCCGCTCAAGTTCCGCGACCGCAAGCGCTATACCGAGCGGCTGCGCGAGGCGCATGCCGAGCTCGGGGCGCAGAGCGAGGCGGCGGCGGTCGCGCACGGCCGGATCGGCGGCACGCCCGCCATCGTCGCCGCGTTCGACTTCGCCTTTATGGGCGGGTCGATGGGGATTGCGGTCGGCGAGGCGCTGGTCGCCGCCGCGCGGCTCGCGGTCGAGCGCCACGCGGCGCTGATCGTCATCCCGTCCTCGGGCGGCGCGCGGATGCAGGAGGGCATCCTGTCGCTGATGCAGATGCCGCGCACGATCATCGCCGCCGATATGGTCAAGGAAGCGCGGCTGCCCTACATCGTCATCCTCACAGACCCGACGACCGGCGGTGTCGCGGCCTCGTTCGCGGCGATCGGCGACATCGCGATCGCCGAGCCCGCCGCGGTGGTCGGTTTCGCCGGCGCGCGGGTCATCGAGGAGACGATCCGCGAGAAGCTGCCGGAAGGCTTCCAGCGGGCCGAATATCTGCTCGAGCACGGCATGGTCGACATGGTGGTGCGGCGCGCCGAGCTGCCGGCGATGCTGGCACGCATCCTCAAGCTGTTGCGCGAGCCGGTCGCGCTGCCGGCGCCGTTCGCCGGAAACGCGGCGTGAGCGAGGCGCGCGGCGCGGTCGAAGCCGCGCTGAGCCGGCTCGGCCGCCTGCACCCGAAGCGGATCGACCTCTCGCTCGGCCGCATCGAGCGCCTGCTCGCCCGGCTCGGCAACCCGCAGGACAAGCTGCCGCCGGTCGTCCACGTCGCCGGCACCAAGGGGAAGGGCTCGACGGTGGCGACGATGCGCGCCTGCCTCGAGGCCGCCGGCTATGCCGTCCACGCCTACACCTCGCCGCATTTGGTGCGGTTCAACGAGCGCATCCGCGTCGCGGGCAGCCTGATCGACGACGCGCTGCTGGCGGGCCTGCTCGACGAATGCGAGCAGGCGAACGCGGGCGGCGAGATCACCTTCTTCGAGATCACCACGGTCGCCGCATTCCTCGCCTTCGCGCGCGTGCCGGCCGACATCGTGCTGCTCGAGGTCGGGATGGGCGGCCGGCTCGACACGACCAACGTCGTCAAGCACCCCGCGGTCACCGCGATCACCCCGGTCTCGCTCGACCACCAGGCGTTTCTCGGCCACACCGTCGCCGCGATCGCCGGCGAGAAGGCCGGCATCCTCAAGCCGGCGGCTCCCGCCGTCGTCGCGCCGCAGAGCGAGGAAGCCGAGGCGGTGATCGAGGCGCGCGCCGCCGCGGTCGGCGCGCCGCTCTATCGCGCCGGCCGCGAATGGTCCTGCGTGCCGAGCGAGGGCGGGATGCGCTATGCAGGCGCGCGCTGGCGGCTCGACCTGCCGCCGCCCTCGCTGATCGGCGCGCACCAGGTGCTGAACGCCGGCACCGCGCTCGCCTGCCTCGAGCGGCTCGACGGCTTTGCCCTGCCGCCCGAGGCGATTGCCGCCGGGGTCAGCCATATCGACTGGCCGGCGCGGCTGCAGCTTCTCGCGACCGGGCCGCTCGTCGCGCTGATGCGCGGCTGGGAGCTGTGGCTCGACGGCGGCCACAATCCGGCGGCGGGCGAGGTGCTGGCGCCGGTCCTCGCCGGCTGGCGCGAGCGGCCGCTCTACCTCGTCGTCGGCATGCTCAACACCAAGGACGCGGCCGGCTTCCTCGCGCCGATGGCGCCCCACGTCCGGGGCCTGGAAGCAGTCACCATTGCGGGCGAGGAGAATGCGCTTCCGGCCGCGGAGATCGTGGCGGCGGCCCGCTCGGTGGGGATCGCCGCCGCGGCCGCGACATCGGTCGAAAGCGCGCTGCGCGCGATCGCCGGCAGGGCCGCGAACGGTCGGATATTGATTTGCGGCTCGCTGCACTTCGCCGGCGTGATTCTGCGCGACAACGGGTGAACCAAACCCCCGCCGCCGGCGTTTAGCCGGCATGAAAACCCCCATGTCGCTTTTCGCCCTCGCCGTGGCGGGGGCTTTTGTCGCCTCTGCTGGCGCTCATGCGGCCGAGGCCGATAAATCGCCGCAACCGATGCTGCACCTCGCCGCGCTCGTCGGCCCGGTCATCCAGATCGGCACCGTGGCCGATCAGCGCGAGGTGATCCAGCCGCCGTCGAGCATCGATCCGGGCATGTCGCTCGACCCGCCCGACACCGGCGGCAAGATGCCGATCATCCACCCGCCCGGCACGCCGGGCGGCAAGCTGGTGCTGCCCCGATAGCAGAACGGCCGGGCGAGAGCCCGGCCGTTTCGCGTTGCGCAGCAGGGTCGCTCAGAGCACCGATTCGACCCATTCGTAGAGCTTGCTCTTGGGCAGCGCGCCGATCTTGGTCGCGGCGACCTGTCCGTCCTTGAACAGGATCATCGTCGGGATCCCGCGCACGTTGAACTTGCGCGGGGTCTGCGGGTTCTCGTCGATGTTGACCTTGGCGACGGTCAGCCGCCCGGCCATGTCGGTCGCGAGGTCGTCGAGGAACGGCGCGACCATCTTGCATGGTCCGCACCATTCGGCCCAGAAATCGACGAGCACCGGCTCCTTGGCCTGCAGCACGAGATTGTCGAAATTGCCGTCGCTGACGGCGGTCGGCTTCATGGCGAAGTCCTTTCGCTCATCTTGGACCAAAGATTAGGGGAGCCGCAAAACCATCGTCAAGGCAGGTGCCGCGCGAGCAGCGCCGGGCTGATCGGCATCAGCCGCGGCCCCTCGGTCCACAGGATCGCGCACTCGACCGGCCGCCCGGGATAGATGCGTTCGAGCGCCGCGCGATAGCTCGCGAGCTGCTGCAGATAGATCGGGGCGACCTCGTCCTCACGCTGCGGCGGTGGGCGGACCGTCTTGTAGTCGACGATGAGGACGCGGTCCTCGGTGACGACGATTCGGTCGATCTGGCCGGAGAGCGCCCGCGCCGGGCCGGGCCGGGCAGTTTCGCGCGACCCGCCAATGAGGCCGACCACGGGGACCTCGGCTTGGGCGTCGGGACCCCAGAGCGGCGCGAATTCAGGCGCCTCGATGACCGCCATCGTCTCGCGGCAGATATCGTCCCGTTCCGCCATGCCGAGCCCATGCACTGGCAGCGCGAGGAAGCGGCGCGCCGCCGCGGCGCGCTCGCCGGGCGGCAGCTCGGGCAGGGTCTGCAGCAGCCGGTGCACCAGGAGGCCGCGCTTGAAGCGGTCGCGGCCGGCGGCGGCGAGCGGCGACAGCGTCGCCGGCTCGCTGCCGGTCGGTTGCGACGGCAGCAGGGGTTTTGGCGGATCGGGTTCGTCCGGTGCCGGTCGATCGAGCCAGGCCGCCAAGGACGCACGGATCGGCGCC
>DATJOB010000038.1:0-17206 GCA_035507475.1 Allostellaceae bacterium
GCCGGCGAATGCGGTAGAGCGGACCGGTGCCCGAAACAGTGATGGAGGCGATTTCGACGGCCGGTCGAACCCGCTGCTCCAGCAGCACCCGAGCGGCATCGGAGAGGTTTTCGATCAAGCGCGCGACGTCGTCGAACTCTCGGCGGCTTGCTGCCCGGTATAGCGCGGCAATCTCGGCGCGAAGCTGATTGTCGTTGGGACGCCGGACCGCTTCAGCGTAACCGCGCGCGGCCGCTCGAATTCCTTCGGCAAATTGCTTGCGGTCGCTGGAACCCGGCAGCTTCGCCAACGCGGCTAGCCGCTGGACCTGTCGGTCATCGAATATCTTCGCGATCTGCTCCGGCGAGGCCTCGATCGGCATCGTCGTGGTCGCTATCTGGTCGCTAAGATGAGAGGGGCCTTAAAAAAGGTGGCGGACCCGATACGATTCGAACGTACGACCTCTGCCTTCGGAGGGCAGCGCTCTATCCAGCTGAGCTACGGGTCCGCGCCCCGAGGGGAAACGGCATCGTGATTAGCGCCAAACCGCGGCGCCGCGCAAGGGGCGTCGCCGGCCGCCTGGCGCGCGGCCGGCTTACCCTGACGCAGCTTACTTCGCCATCGTCCCGGACTTGATCCGGGGGAGATCGCCCGGGGGAGATCGCCTGGGGGAGATCGCCCGGGCGCGCTCCCGCAAGACGGTCGGGCCGCTAGCCGCCGGCGGCGACCGGCGGCGGCCACGGGCGGCTGGCGCCGGCGGCATCGGCGCGCGAGGGCAGCGCCGCGGCGCGGTCGAGCACCCAGGAGGCGACGTCGGCGGCCACCGCCTTGCCTTCGAGGTCGCGCAGCAGCATGTGGTAGCCGTTGCGGTAATAGGCGAAGCGGTCGCGCGACGCGGCCGCGGGCGGCAGCGCGGCGACGAACGCGCGCACCGGCTCGGCCGGGATCACGGCATCGTGCGCGCCGTAGAGCAGGAAGGTCGGCAGGGTCAGTTGCGGCGCTGCCTCGATCGTGCGGTCCATCAGGTCGACGAGCCCGTAGAGCGTGTCGACCCGCGCGCCCTTGATGACCATCGGGTCCTTGCCGAGCGCGATCAGCATCGGGATGTTGTCGGAGGCGAGGATGTGCAGGCTCTCGCCGGTCACGACCCAGCCGGGGAACATCCTGACCCCGGCCCACAGCGCCAGGCGCGGCAGGAACTGCATCGAGACGCGCGTCCACACCGCCGGCGCCGAGAGGATGACGCCGTCGACCGGCGCCGGGTAGATGCCGGTGGCGCCGCTCGCGGCGAGCCCCGCGCCCGCGCCGCCCATGCTCTCGCCGAGCAGGAAGAGCGGCGTCGCGGGGTAGCGGGTGCGCAGCAGCGTCGCCGCGGTGACCGCATCGGTCGCCAGCGCCGCGCTCCCCGGCCACAGCCGGCGCCCCGGCGCGCCGCCGAAGCCGCGCTGGTCGTAGGCGTAGGTCGCGATGCCCGCTTTCGCCCACTCCTTGGCCGCGCCGTCGAAGGCGTTGCTGTAGTCGTTGAAGCCGTGCAACGCGAGGATCACCGCCCTGGGCCGATCCTGCAGCCGACCCTGCGGCAGCCAGCGCCGCAGCGGCAGCGATTGCCCGTCGGTCGTCGACAGCGCCGCCTCGCTCAGCGCCGCGGGCGGCGGCGGCAGCGCGACCGGGCGGACCGCCGCGAGCTGGACCCCGGGGGCGTCCTCGGCAAGGTTCGGCGCGCAACCGCCGACCCATGCGGCGAGCATGAGGCAAAGGGCGGCGGGGGCGCCGCGACGCTGGCGAAAACGCGCGGCGCGAGCGCCGCCGGAGCCCCGAGACCCGATCATTGAAACTCCCCGCGCAACGCGTATCATCCCGCCGGGCGAACGGTCAACCCGCCCCCCTCCGCCGCATTCTTGGATGAGCCATGACCCCGTTCGAGACCGTCGAGACCGACGAGATGATCGCCGCCTGCAACGGCAGCGGCGGCGCGCTCGGCCATCCCCTCGTCTACCTCAACCTGGCGCCCGCCGGGCGCGTCGAATGCCCTTATTGCTCGCGCCTCTTCGTCAACCCGGCGATGGCGCGGCCGGGCGCCGGCGCGGTCGGCTATTCCGGCGTCGCGACGCCGGCGGCGCAGGCTCTCGACGCGGCGCCCGACAGCGACCGGCCGCCGCCGCGCCAGCCCTAGCCAGCGCTCGCAAGGAGACGGCTTGAACGACATCGCCCCCGATATCGCCGCCGGCACCGCCCCCGGCATCGCCCCCGGCACCGCAGCTGCGAGCGACGCCGCCGAGCACCGCCCGGCGCTCGGCCGCGACGGCTCGACGCTGGCGCCGCGCCATGTCTACCTGGTCGACGGCTCCGGCTTCATCTTCCGCGCCTACCACGCGCTGCCGCCGCTGTCGCGCTCGGACGGCACGCCGACCTCGGCGGTGCTCGGCTTCTCGAACATGCTGGCGAAGCTCCTGTCGGAGACCGACGCCGACCATGTCGCGGTGGTCTTCGACCATTCCGGCCGCTCGTTCCGCAACCAGATCTACGACCAATACAAGGCCAACCGCAGCGAGCCGCCGGACGATCTCAAGCCGCAATTCAAGCTGGTGCGCGACGCCACCAAGGCGTTTGGCGTCTGCCGCATCGAGGCCGAGAATTTCGAGGCCGACGACCTGATCGCGACCTATGCGCGCGAGGCCGAGCAGCAGGGCGCCATCGTCACCATCGTCTCGTCCGACAAGGACATGATGCAGCTGGTCCGCGAGCGGGTGACGATGCTCGACCCGATCAAGAACCGGCCGATCGGCGACGCCGAGGTGCGCGAGCGCTTCGGCGTCGGTCCCGAGAAGGTGATCGAGGTGCAGGCGCTGTGCGGCGACAGCGTCGACAACGTGCCGGGCGTGCCGGGCATCGGGGTCAAGACCGCGGCCGAGCTGATCAACACCTGGGGCGACCTCGAAGCGGTGCTCGAGCACAGCGCCGAGATCAAGCAGCCAAAGCGCCGCGAGTCGCTGATCGAGCACGCCGCCGCGGCGCGGCTGTCGCGCGAGCTGGTCAAGCTCGACGACCATGTGCCGCTCCCGTGCCCGCTCGAAGACCTCGCGGTCAAGCCGATCGACCCCGATGTGCTGCTGCCGTGGCTGAGCGAGATGGAGTTCCGCACGCTCGGCACGCGGATGGCGCAAAAGCTCGCCGGCATGCAGCCGGCGACGGTCGAGTTGCCGGGCGGGCACGAGCCGGCGATCCCCGACTTCCCGCCCTTCGCCGCCGAGCCGCGCTATGCGCTGATCGACACACTGGAGGGCCTCGACCACTGGCTCGAAGCCGCCGAGGAGGCGGGCGCGATCGCGCTGCATGCGACGCCGGGCCTGGCGGGGATCGCGCTCGGGCTGGCGCCGGGGCTGGCGGCCTACGTGCCGCTGGCGCACCGGCTGCCGGGCGGGCAGGCGAGCCTCGACCTCGCCGAGCCGGGCGCCAACGCGCTGCCGGCCGACGCGGTGCTGGCGCGGCTGAAGCCGCTCCTCGCGCATCGCGGCGTCCTCAAGATCGGCCATGACATGAAGGGCGTCGCGCGCCTCCTGCTGCGCCACGGCATCCAGGTCGCGCCTTATGACTGCACGATGCTGATGGCCTATGCGCTCGACGGCGGCCAGTTCGACCACGCGATCGAGGAGACGGTAGCCCGCGTCGCCGACCATCGGCTGAAGCCGCTGAAGGAGCTGGTCGGCAGCGGCAAGAGCCTCATCCCGTTCGCCGAGGTGGCGCCGCAGGCGGCGCGCGACTTCGCCGCCGAACGGGCGGACGCGGCGCTGCGCCTCCATGGGGTGCTGAAGGCGCGTCTCGTCGCCGAGCACATGGACGCGTTCTACGAGACGATCGAGCGCCCGCTGGTGCCGGCGGTCGCGGCGATGGAACATGCCGGCATCCGCGTCGACCGCCGCGCGCTCGGCGAGCTATCGACCGATTTCGCCGGGCGCATCGCCGAAATCGAGGCGGCGATCTATCGCGACGTCGGCAGCGAATTCAACATCGGCTCGCCAAAGCAGCTCGGCGACGTGCTGTTCGAGAAGCTCAACCTGCCCGGCGGCAGGAAGGGCAAGACCGGCGCCTACGGCACCGACGCCTCGATCCTCGAACAGCTGCAGCCGCTCCATCCGGTGCCCGCCCGGGTCCTCGAATGGCGCCAGCTGACCAAGCTCAAATCGACCTATGCCGACGCGCTCGTCGGCGAGATCGATCCGCTCGACCAGCGCGTCCACACCACCTATGCGCTCGCCGTGGCGGCGACCGGGCGGTTCTCGTCGAACGACCCGAACCTGCAGAACATCCCGGTGCGCACCGAGGAGGGCCGCAAGATCCGGCAGGCCTTCGTCGCCGAGCCGGGCCATCTGCTGCTGTCGGCCGATTACAGCCAGATCGAGCTGCGCCTCGCCGCGCATGTCGCCGACATCCCGGCGCTGAAGGAGGCGTTCCTCGCCGGCCACGACATCCATGCGGCGACCGCGAGCGAGGTGTTCAACGTGCCGCTCGATCAGATGACGCCGCTCATCCGGCGGCGCGCCAAGGCGATCAATTTCGGCATCCTCTACGGCATCAGCGCGTTCGGGCTCGGCAACCAGATCGGCGTGTCGCAGGCCGAGGCGGCCGACTATATCCGCGCCTATTTCGAGCGCTTCCCCGGGATCCGCACCTACATGGAGCGGGTCAAGGCGGAGTGCCGCGCTTCCGGCTATGTCGAGACGATCTTCGGCCGCAAATGCTTCATCCCGGGCATTCGCGACGCCAACCCGGCGCGCCGGATGGGGGCGGAGCGCCAGGCGATCAACGCCCCGCTGCAAGGCTCGGCCGCCGACATCATCAAGCGGGCGATGGGCCGCGTGCCGGCGGCGCTCAAGGCGGCCGGGCTCAAGGCGCGCATGCTCCTGCAGGTGCATGACGAGCTCCTGTTCGAGACGCCCGAAGCCGAGGTGCAGACCACCGCCTCGCTGGTCAAGGAGGTGATGGAGGGCGCCTGCGCGCCGCGCTGCGAGCTCTCGGTGCCGCTGGTGGTCGACACCGGCTGGGCGCCGAGCTGGGACGCCGCGCACTAGGCGAGGGCGCCGGGTACAAGCGATTTTGTGAGGAGGAGAAGACGCAATGTTCAGCCACATCATGATCGGCAGCAACGACATCGATCGGTCGAAGAAGTTCTACGACGCGGTTTTCGGCGTGCTCGGCGTCAGCCCCGCCACACCGGACGCGCGCGGCCGGCTCGCCTATGCCCATAATGGCGGGCGCTTCATAGTCACGAAGCCGATCGACGGCAAGCCCGCGACCCCGGCGAATGGCGGCACGATCGGCTTCCTGATGAGCAGCGCCGAGCAGGCCAAGGCATGGCACGACGCCGGCGTCGCCAATGGCGGCAGCTCGGTCGAGGACCCGCCGGGCATCCGCCAGGGCGCGGCCGGGCAGATGTACCTCGCCTATCTGCGCGATCCCGACGGCAACAAGATCGTCGGGCTCTGCCGCCTGTAAGGCTTGCGCCTTACCTCGCTACCGAAGGGCCGCCCCCGGCCGGGGCGGCCCTTCGCATGACGGCGCCCGCAATGACACCGCAAGCGCCGGGAAGATATGGCCGGCCGCGATCGTCATCTTTGGCGCGAGGCTTGACGGGAATCCCCTCGGATGGCCGGGTCCCCCCGGCCATGACGAGTCGAGAGCGCCGATTTCGGCTTTCGGCTCGCGCTACGGCACGACCCGGCGCGCCACCGCCTCGAAGACCGGGATCGCCAGGCGGTGCGCCCGCCCCGGCAGGTTGAGCGGCCGCAGCAGCATCTGCACGCACATGCGGTGCGGGAAATGGCGCTCGATCAGCGGCCGCGCGCCGCGCCGCAACTGGCGGAAGACGCGCTCGTCGAACGGCCGGTCGGGATGGATCGCCCGGTAGATGTGGCAGGTCGCGATCCGGCTGTCGGCGCCGTCGATCATCATCAGGCGGTTCCACACCGCGCGGGCGATGCCGGCGCGGCGCTGTCCCTCGCGCCGCTGGTATTTGCGCAGGTAGCGATAGAAGTGCTTGTAGTGGCTGATCTCGTCGTCCGAGATGCAGCGCGTCAGCGCGCTCAGCACCGGGTCCACGGTCATCTCGCTGAGCATCCGGTAGTAGCTCGCGGTGCCCATCTCGACGATGCAGCGCGAGGCCATCTCGCGCGTGCGGGTCGGCTCGACCCCGTCATCGGCGCATTGCGCGGCAAACTCGGGCAGGAAGCCCTCGTAGACCCGGTCCCAGTCGAAATCGGGCCAGGCGAGCCGGACGTAATGCCGCAGGGCCTGGCCGTGCTGCAGCTCCTCGGGAAGCCAGTGCGCCTCGAGCCAGTCGGTGATCTCGGCGTCGCCGGCGAAATAGTCGATGAGGTTTTGCGTATAGAGGGCGGTGGTCGCCTCGACGAACGAGGCGGCGGCGATCATGAAGAACAGCGCCTCGTCGTCGGCGACCAGGTCGCGGCGCAGCGCCGGCCAGTCGATACTGTCGAGCGACCAGCGCCGGGGCGCTGCGTCGCCGAAGGGCACCGACCCGGTCATCAGGCTGCTCATTCGGTCAGGGGCTTTCGTACAAGCGACGGGCCTAACGCGCTACCAGCCTATTTTTTCAGCGTGAAGGTAACCTCCCCGCTGTCGTCGTCAACCACGAACATTACCGGAATACCGCTCTGATCGAACCAAATTTTGTATTTGGTCGAGCCGGTAATGTCGTATTCGCGCGCCGTCGTGCTGGCGCCGTCGACAGCCACATTGGTGACGCCGCCGCCGCTGATCTTGACTTGTTCGACCTTGCCGTTGTCGACGCGCATCATCGTCGTCGAGTCGAGGCTGCGCGTCGACCAGGGGTTGGCCGGCTTGACCGTGGCCGGCGCGCTGATCGTGCCGAGCGGCGAGGTGATGACGAACTTGTCGCCGTCGGCCTGGCCCTTGAGATCGGTGGTCGTGCCGTTCTTGACGGTGACGCCGGAGAAATAGACCAGCCGGTCGCCGTTCCACTGCTCGACCCGCTGCGCATCCTCGCGGTGCAACCCGACCCCCAGCGCCTTGACGAGGAAGTGCGCCGCGGTCTTGACGGTGATCGTCGCGCCCGCAGCCTCGATCAGGTTGCTGTAGGTGCCGATGTTGCCGAACACCGAGTGCTTGACGTCGTAGACCAGTTGACGCGGCGAATCCGCCATCGCCGGCGCCTCGCCGCTGCAGCATCCGGCGAACAGCGCGCTGAACGCGGCCAACGCCGACAACCGGAAACGCCCGGTGCGCCGAGCCCGGAGCCCGTTAGATGAACCATGCATCTGCTGTCGATACTCCACGCTTGATCAAGCGGAGCCGTACCCTCGGGGCCGATATCTATAACCGGCAGGCCATGCCGCGCAAATGTTAAGCACCGGGCAGCGCCGACTTTCTCTCGCCATCAATCTGCAGATAACGCCCAGCCGCAGTTTTTCGCGCCGATCTTACTTGCCGAGTTTTGCCGGGAAATGACAGGGCGACGGCGGCCGCCTTCCTGCCGCGTCGGCCGATTCGGCGGGGGCCGGGAAGACGGCGCCATGCGCTGCCCGGCAGCGCATGGGTCCCATGTCCGATAGGTTCGCATGGCTGACCTGTCAGACCGGCGTTTGTGCAGTGCACCATAAGCGGCTATCTCATTGTTCGATCATGGCGCTCGGTTTGTGCCGGGGCCATCGTGCCAACAGCCTGGGGCGGCCGGGTACGCGGGTGCGGCCCACGCCGGAGAGCGGATGCGGATTACGTTGCGGAAGAACGGACGGTCGGCCAACGGACGATTGGGCGGCCTGATCGAGCGGCTCGACAGGGTGGCGGCGGACCTCAATGTCCTGCTGCTGGTCTTCGCGGTCGGGCTGGCGACGCTCGATTTCACCTTCCTCGTCACCCAGAAGGTCATCGACCGGCTGCCGCAGGTGACGCGCCTCGCGCAGGACGTCGACACCCCGACCGTCAACCCCGCGCCGCAGAAATAGGCCGCCGCACCCCGGCAACCGGTTGCCGCGGCCCGCGCGGCGGGCTATGGCATCGCGACCATCTCCGGGGAGGGCGCGGTGCCGACCTTGAAGCCGCATCTCGAATTCCATCGCATCGACATGAGCGCCGGCTGGGAGACGCCGCCGGGCTATCCGCCGGGCATCGAGCAGAAGATCCTGGCCGGGCGGCTCGACGAAGCGAAGAAGACCGGCAGCCGCACCCGGCTGCTGCGCTTTCAGCCGGGAATCCACACGACCGCCCCGTTCGTCCACGACTACTGGGAAGAGGTCTACCTGGTCGAGGGCGACCTGACGGTCGGCAACGACGCCGACGGCCGCGGCGGCGAGAATTTCACGGCGGGGACCTATGCCTGTCGGCCGCCCGGCGCGGCGCATGGCCCGTTCAAGTCGAACCGCGGCTGCTTGCTGCTCGAATCGCACTACTACGCCGATTGAGCCAACCGAGCGCGACGCGGTAGCGGGCGCGCGGCGCCGGCGCGGCATCCTTGCGGGCGAGCCGGCGCTCGACCGCCTGCGCCCCCACCGTCAACGGGAAGAGCACCGCGAAGTAGAGCACCGCGACCATCGTGTAGACCTCGAGCGGCCGATAAGTCGCGGCGGTGATCATCTCGCCCTGGTAGAGCAGGTCGGCGACCGCGATCGTCGAGACCAGCGAGGTGTTCTTCAGCTGGATGATCGACTGGTTCATGAAGGGCGGGATCATCCGCCGGAACGCCTGCGGCAGGATGACGAGGCGCATCATCTGCACGTAGCGCAGCCCGAGCGAGCGAGCGGCATCCCACTGACCCGGTTCGATCGAGGTGACGCCGCCGCGCACGATCTCGGCATAGAACGCGCCGGTGTAGAGCGACAGCACCAGCCCGGCGGCGGCCACCGCCGGGATGTCGAGGCCGATGATCACCGGCAGCGCGTAATAGAACCAGATGATCTGCACCAGGAGCGGGGTGCAGCGGAACAGCTCGACATAGGCGGTCAGCGGCAGCGTGACGAGGCGGTTCGCCGAGAGCCGCAGCAGCCCGACGACGAGGCCGATGACCATGCCGATGACGATGGTCACCGCGGTGTAGGCGACCGTGATGCCGAGCCCGACCACCACGAGCCAGCGATAGTGCCAGAGGAACGCGAAGTCCCAGGCATAGGCGACGTGGTTCATCGCCGTCCCTCTTGATCTCCCGCTCCCATCCCGCGGGTGGCGCGGGTCAGGCCGATGGTGCCTCTACAACTCCACATCGGGCGGGATGTCCTCCGGCTTGACGCCGTTGATCGCCAGCCCGGCATAGAGCCATTCGCGGATCTGCTGGATGCCGCGGTTGTAGTCGACCCAGGCGTTGAGGAAATCCTGCCAGCGCCGGTCCGCCTCCATGCGGATGCCCATGCAGGTCTGCAGCTGAACGCGCGGCCCGTGGAGCATCTGGAACTCGCCGAGCCCGGGGTTCTTCTTGACCGCGGTGAGGCCGAGATTGGCGGCGAGGATCACGCAATCGACCTTGCCGGTCTGCACCGCGAGGATGCAGTCGTCGCGCTGCTTCAGCGCGGTGATCTGCGCCTTCGGCGCGAAGCGCCGGGCCGCCAGCTCGTGGGTCGAGCCGATATCGACCGCGATCTTGACGTCGGGCTTGTTGAGCTCGGCCCAGGTCGAGGCCTTGAACCCCTTGCGGCCGACCATGCCGAAGCCGTGCAGGTAGAACGGCCGGGTGAACTCGATGACGAGCGCGCGCAACGGCGTCGGGTTGAGCGCGAAGGCGAGATCGATCTTGTTCGACTGCAGGTCGAGCACCGAGTTGCCGTAGGTCGACTCGATATCTTCGAGGTTGGCCTCGAACGGCTTGGCGATGTCCTTCGCCATCTCGATGCACATGCCGGTCCACTGGCCGGTCGCGATGTCCTTGTTGAAATAGGGTGCTTCGCCGGGCAGCGCGGCGATGCGCAGCGTCTTCGTCGATTTGACCCGGTCGAGGGTCGATTGGCCCGAATCGGCGGGTGGCGGCGTCTGCGCGCTCGCCTCGCCGGCCAGGACGAGCGGCGCACCCGCGGCGGCAAAGGCCAGAGACCGGCGTGACAGCATGGGACCCCTCCCCGTTCGATGATGCCGCGCCATGGCGACGCGGCATAGCCGTCGCGCTTCACCCCGCATGGTTCATGCCAAGTCGCGCGGGCCGTGACGAACGGTAGCAGAGGGCCGGGACGCGCCCAACCCGAAAACCGCCGCAGCGACGCGGCGTCGCGGGGAACGCCTAACGCCAGTGCGCGTCCTGCCAGCCGGTCTCGTCGTATTCGGCCATGCAGCGGTCGACGAGGTCGGTCATCGCCTGCATCGCGCCGGAGCGGCGCGCGCCGGTCAGCACCTGGATGCGGATGTCCTCGTGGTTGCCGGCGTAGTTGCGCTCGTAGAGCTCGTGGCGGCCGCCGAACTCGCTGCCGATCGCATCCCACAGGAGCTTCATCACCTTGATGCGCTCCTTGTAGTCGATGCCGTTCGAGCCGCGCACGTACTGCCTTAGCAGCGGGTCGATCGCCGGATTGGCGAAGTCCCTGGCCGAGGACGGCAGGAAGATCAGCGCCGAGGCGACGATCTTCTCGATGATCTCCTTGATCCGCGAATAGGCGTCGGGCGCGAAGACGCGATAGGCCATCGCCGGCTGCAGGTCGGGCAGCAGCGCATCGCCGACCCAGGGGCGCGGGTTCGCCGCCATCGCGTTCGACAGCGACCAGAACAGCTCGCGCCACGCGACGATCTCGCCGAGCATCGCCTGGTTGCCGCGGAACTCGTCGCCGCCCGTCGCGTGCAGCGCCTTGGCGACCAGCCCGGCGATGAAGTCGAGCTTGACCGCGTAACGCGTGCAGCCCTGGAAGCAGAAGCCGTTCAAGAACCCCGAGCGCGGGTAGAACGACAGGATCTTCTCGGTGTCGCGGTGGACGAGGATGTTCTCCCAAGGGATCAGCACCTTGTCGAGCACGAAGATCGCGTCGTTCTCGTCGAAGCGCGAGGAGAGCGGGTAGTCGTACGGTGTGCCGAGCCGGGTCGCGATCTCCTCGTAGGAATTGCGGCAGATGAGCTTCACCCCGGGCGCGTCCATCGGCAGGATGAACATGATCGCCATGTCGGGGTCGCTGGTCGCGGTGGCGGCGTTCTGGCCGAGGAAATTGTAGTGGGTCAGCGCCGCCGCGGTGGCGACCACCTTGGCGCCGGAGACGACGACGCCGGCGTCGGTCTCCTTCTCGATCGAGACATAGACGTCCTTGACCTCGCTGGTCGGGCGGCCGCGGTCGACCGGCGGGTTGACGATCGCGTGGTTCATGAAAAGGACGTTGTCCTGGGCGCGCTTGTACCAGGCCCGCGCGTTCGCCGCGAACTGGCCGTAATACTCGGCGTTGGCGCCCAGCGTGTTCATCAGCGCCGCCTTGTAGTCCGGCGTGCGGCCCATCCAGCCATAGGTGAGACGCGCCCATTCGGCGATCGCCCGCTGCTGCGCCTTGAGCTCCTCCGGCGCGCGCGCCACGCGGAAATAGCGATGCGTGAACCCGCCGGAACCGGTGTCGGTCGGGCAGGTCAGCACCTCCTTCCGCGCCGGGTCGTGCAGCGCGTCGTAGAGCCGGGCGAGCGAGCGCACCGCGTTGCGGAAGGCCGGGTGGGTCGTCACGTCGCGGACCCGCTCGCCGTTGATATAGACCTCGCGGCCGTCCTTGAGGCTGGCGATGTACTCGTCGCCGGTGAACGGCCGGGCACCGCCGGCGATGTGCTGTTCGGGGGTCATGCGGTCGCCTCCGGGCAGGGTTCCGGCGTAGGGGTTGACCGGCCGGTGGGCGAGCGCCGCGAGGCGCGCGCGGATGTCGCCGGGCACCGGCGTCTCGCCGGCGAGATAGCGGTAGAGCGTGGTCCGGCCGATCGCCAGCGCCGCCGCCGCCGCGCTCTTCCAGCGCCGGCCATGCGCCGGCGCGAAGGCGCGACGGCAGGTCTCGGCGAAATCGTCGATCTGTTCCATATGTTCTGCTGATGATCGGAACATATGGAACAGATTCTTGTCCAGATCAAATCTGCACCGGGCCGCGCGGCCGGCGGAACTTGCAGCACGGCCGAGGGTTGGCGGGGTGCCGGGGTCCGCGACCGCCCGGCGCGCCACCGTCAGCAAGGGCTCGGCTCAGATGACGCCCATCCGCTCGAACCGCCATCCGCAACCTCGCGCCGCACGGCGCCTCGCCGGTGCGGCGACCGCCGCAGCGGTCGTCGGCGCAGCGGCCCTCGCGGCGCTCGCCGCCGGGCTGTGGCTGCCGCCGCCCGTGCTCGCGCAGACGCCGGCGGCCGGCGGCGGCAACAACGTCAGCCGCCAGGTGCAGCGCGACATTTCGATCCCGCTGCCGAGCCTGGCGCCGCTCGTCGAGCGGGTGTCGCCCGCGGTCGTCAACGTGTCGGCGCAGCTCAACGGAGACCAGGCGGCGAGCGCCCAGCAGGAATCGGATCTCGACGACGGCGGCAACGAGAGCTTCCCCGCCTCGCCATTCGACCAGATGCTGCGGCGCTTTTTCGAGAACCAGGCGCATCCGCACGAGCAGGTGGTCGCGCTCGGCTCCGGGTTCGTCATCGATCCGAAAGGCGACATCGTCACCAACAACCATGTCGTCGGCAATTCCGACAAGGTCACCGTGATCCTGCAGGACGGCAGCCGCGAGCCCGCCAAGGTCGTCGGCCGCGACGAGAAGACCGACATTGCGCTGCTCAAGATCAATGTCGGGCACGACCTGCCCTTCGTCGACTGGGGCAACAGCGACGCCTCGAAGGTCGGCGACTGGGTGGTCGCGGTCGGCAACCCGTTCGGGCTCGGCGGCACGGTGACCGCGGGGATCGTGTCGGCGATCGGGCGTAACATCGACGAGGGGCCCTACGACGACTTCATCCAGATCGACGCGCCGATCAACCGCGGCAATTCCGGCGGCCCGACCTTCAACCTCAGCGGCCAGGTGATCGGCATCAACACGGCGATCTATTCGCCCTCGGGCGGCTCGGTCGGGATCGGCTTCGCGATCCCCTCGAACATCGCCAAGCAGGTGGTGGAGCAGCTCGAAAACAGCGGCCACGTCACGCGCGGCTGGCTCGGCGTGGCGATCCAGGGCATCACCCCGACGATCGAGAAGAGCCTCGACCTCAAGACCGCATCGGGCGCACTGGTATCGTCGGTGACGCCTGACAGCCCGGCGGCAAAGGTCGGGCTGAAGCCCGGCGACGTGATCGTCGGCGCCGGCGGCAGGCCGATCGACCACCCGCGCGACCTGCCGCGCGTCGTCGCGGCGGCGCCGATCGGCAAGCCGCTCGACCTGACGGTGCGCCGCCAGGGCAACCAGATGACGCTGTCGCCGGTGATCGCCGAGCTGAAGCCGCAGGAACCCCAGCAAGCCGCGGCCCAGCCCGAGCAGAACCAGAACGCCGACGGCAGCCCGACCGCGCTCGGCCTCGAGCTGACCAAGCTCGACCCGACGCTGCGCCGGCGCCTGCACCTCTCCAAGGATGTCGACGGCGTGGTGGTGAGCCGGGTGGAGCCCGACAGCCCCGCCGGCGCGCTCGGCATCCTGCCCGGCGACGTCATTCAATCGGTCGACCAGAAGCCGGCGACGACGCCCAAAGAGACCGCGCGGCTGTTGCAGCAGGGCGCGGCGAGCGGCAGCATCCTCCTGCTGCTCAACCGCCACGGCACCAGCCAGTTCGTCGGGCTGTCGGTCGGCGGCGCCAACCAGCCCGGCTGAGCGGCGCGGCCGGATTCGGTTCCGGCACCGGCTCAGCCGAACAGCGCCAGCGCCTCGTCGGCCAGTACGCCGCCGACCATTTCGACCGCGGCAAACGGCGTCCGCCCGGCGATCTCGTCCGACGGCACCATGATCTGGCCGATGACCTCGGCGAGCTGCGCGATCGACGCGGCATAGACGACGCGGCCGATGCGGCACCACAGGATCGCGCCCATGCACATCGGGCAGGGTTCGCCGGTGGTGTAGATCGTCGCGCCGTGCAGCGCTTCCGGCCCATGAGCCTCGAGACAGCGGCGGATGGCCACCATCTCGCCATGCGCGGTCGGATCCTTGCTGCGCCGGCCGATATTGAGCCCGCGCGCGAGGATCGCGCCACCCTTGACGATCACCGCGCCGAACGGCAGGTCGGCCTCGGTGGCGAGTGCCAGCGCCTCGCGCATCAGCGCGATATCGGCCGGCGTCGCGGCGTTGTTCATCGCGGTTCCCCCGGCAATCGGGCCGGCTACCCGACCGCCTTCAGCGCGGTCTGCTCGACATAGGGCCGCAGCAGCTCGTCCGCCGCCTTCTGCGCGGCGACGACCGCGTCGGCCGGGCTGGTCTTGCCGGAGAAGATCGCCTGGACCTGGTCCTCCATCGCCTTTCGGACCGCCACGGTGTTGAACGTGTCGAACCACGGCACGGCGTATTTGAGCTGGTCGAGCGCGATCTTCGCGTCGGGATGGTCGGCGAGGAATTTCTGCATGTCGGGCAGGTCGTAGGCCGCCTTGCGGGGCGCGAAATAACCAGTGAAGCGGCTCCATTCGCCGGCGATCTCCGGGCTCACCAGCCACGAGATGAGCGTCCACGCCGCGGCCTGGCGCTCGGGCGTGTTGCCGCGCGGCAGGATCAGCGAGGCGCCGCCGATCGGCGCCGCGTTGCGCACGCTCTTCGGCAGGAAGGCGACCCGGTAGGGCGCCTTCATGTTGTCGCGCACGAAACTGAGCGAGCCGGTCGACAGCAGCATCGTCCCGAGCCGCCCGGCAAAGAACGCGCTGGTGCAGGCATTGGCGTCGGAGACGCCGGGCGGCATCACCTTGGCCTTGTTGACGATCGTGTCGACGAGCGTCAGCGCGCCCAGCGTGCTCGGCGCGTTGTAATAGACCTCGCCGCCGTAGTCGTGGTTGTAGTACTGGCCGCCGTTCTGCATCACCAGCGCGCTGGTGATCCACCCGCAATAATCGTAGGTGCCGGGGAAGTTGATGCCCCAGCGCTCGCCGTTGGGCTTCGCCAGCTTCTTCGCCGCATCGAGCCACTCGGCCCAGGTCGCGGGCGGCTTGTCGGGATCGAGCCCGGCGTCCTGGAACGCCTGCACGCTGTAGTACATCAGCGGCGTCGAGTTCTGGTACGGGATGCCGTAGACCTTGCCGTCGATCACCGCGTTCGGCTTTAGCGCCGGCCAGAAATTGTCGAAGAATTCGGCCGGGCTCTTGCCCTCCTTTTCGATGATCGGGTCGAACGGGTCGACATCGCCGTTGATCACGTACTCGCGCACGAAATTCGCCGACATGATGACCGCGCCGGGCGGCTTGCCCGCCTTGATCGCGGCGCGCGTCTTGAGGTTGGTGTCGTCGTAGCTGCCGGTATAGACCGCGGTCGCCTTGATCTCGGGGTGGGCGGCGTTGAAGCGGTCGATCAGCTCCTTCATCTTGTTGGCCAGCATCCCCTGCACCGGCACCGGAAAGAACAGGTCGATCTCGACCGGGTCGGCGGCGACCGCGCGGCGCGCCAGCGCCGCCGCGGCGGGTATCGCGAGCGCCGCGCCGAGCGCGGTGCGGCGGGTGATCTCGGTCATGGGCGTGGCTCCCCTATTTGATGCCGGAAAAGACGAAAGACGAGACGAAGCGGCGCTGGAATATCAGGAACAGGACCAGCAGAGGCGCGGCGACGAGAAAGGTGCCGGCGGCGACGACGCCCCAGGCCGACCCCGCCTCGGCGCCCGAGGCGAAGCTCGCCAGCCCCACGGTCAGCACCTGGTGCGAGGGCGAGGAGACCGCCATCAGCGGCCACAGGAACTCGTTCCAATGCGCCGTCACCGAGACGATCGCGAAGGCGACGAGGCCCGGTCGCGCCAGCGGCAGCAGCACGCGCCGGATCAGGACGCCGATCCCGGCACCGTCGAGCATCGCCGCCTCCTCGAAGTCGCGCGGGATCGCGCGGAAGGTCTGGCGCATCAGGAAGACGCCGAAGGCCGAGGCGCAATAGGGCGCCATGATGCCGGGCAGCGTGTCGTAAAGGTGCAGCGACACCAGCGTCGCGAGGTTGGGCACGATCAGCAGCGGCGGGATCAGCAAGAGCTGCAGCAGGAACAGCGCGAAGACGAGCTCGCGGCCGGGAAAGCTGAGCCGGGCGAAGGCGTAGCCCGCCATGCTGACCGTCACCAGCTGGACCACGAGGATCCCGCCGCACACCAGCAGCGTGTTGAGATACCACAGCGGAAAGCTGCCGCTCTGCCACGCCTCGGCGAAGTTGCCGAGGCCGAACGGGCCGGCCGGGGTCAGCGAGGCGATGTCGGGCGGCACCCCCGGGCGCAGCGCGGCGATCGCCATCCAGGCGAAGGGCAGCGCCCAGAGCAGCGCCGCCGCGCTCGCCGCCAGCAACCCGAGGAGGCGACCCCTCGCCCTCATTTGCCCCTCGTTATGGCTGCGAGGCGCGATCCGGCGATCTCTGCGAGCCCGCAGGGAAATCCCCGGGTCACGCCCGGAGATAGCGCTTTTGGTGTATCGAAAGCCTCAGCTCTCATAGTGGGCGCCGCGCTCGATCAGGCGGAACGCGCTCAGCGACAGCGCCAGCAGCGCGGCGACGCTGATCACCGTCGCCGCCGCGGCGAGCCCCGTGTCGTCGTTCTGCGCCGCCTGCTGGTAGATGTAGTAGAGCAGGAGGTTGGTCGCGTCCGACGGGCCGCCCTGGGTCATCGTCACGACGTGGTCGACCTGGGTCAGCGCGTTGAGCAGCGCGATCGGCACGACAAAGCCAAAGGTCGGCCCCAACAGCGGCAGCACGATGCTCCGCAGCCGTCGCCACGCGCCGGCGCCGTCGATCGTCGCGGCGTCGAGCAGATCCTGCGGCACGCCGGCGAGCCCGGCGAGGAAGAACAGCATGTAATAGCCGGTGTTCTTCCACACCGTGATGGCGACGATCGCGGCGAGCGCATAGTCCGGGTCGCCGAGCCAGTTGACCATGCCGAACCCGAAATGCCCGAGGTAGAAATCGATCAGCCCTTCGCCCGGCAGCAGGATGAAGGTGAACAGCGCCGCCGCCGCGACCAGCGGGATCAGCAACGGCATCACCACCAGGGTGCGAAGCAGCGCGGTGAACCGCGTCGTCGCGCGCAATGCCAGCGCGAAGGCGAGCGCCAGCACCAGGCTCGGCACGATCGTGCCGACCGCATACAGCAGATTGTTGACCGCAGCGGTGGCGAAATGCGGGTCCGCGAAGAGGCGTCGATAGTTGTC
>DATJOB010000039.1:0-4830 GCA_035507475.1 Allostellaceae bacterium
TGGTAGGTGCGGTTGGAGAAGACGAGCGTCGTCACGTCGAGGCCTTCACGCGCCTGGGTCCACAGCGCCTGCAGCGTATACATGCCGCTGCCGTCGCCTTCGAGGCAGACGACCTTGCGCTCGGGGCAGGCCACCGCGGCGCCGGTCGCGAGCGGCATCCCCAGGCCGATCGATCCGCCCATGTTGCTGAGCCAGTCATGCGGGTTGGCCGCGCGGGTCGGTGCGAAAAAACCGCGCCCGGTGGTCACCGCCTCGTCGACGACGATCGCGTTTTCGGGCAGCAGGGCGCCGAGCGAGCGACCGAGCGCCATCGGCTCGATCGCGCCGGCGGCGAGTTCCGGCTTCGGCTCGTCGGCGACCGGCGCCGCCACGCCGCGGGCGCCGACCGCCTCGGCCAATGCGTCGAGCGCGGCGATCGGCTCCTCCTCGAGCTTGCACAGGACATGCGCCCGGCAATCCTCGGGATAGAGCAGGCTCGGCTTGTTGGGGTAGGCGAAGAACGCGACCGGCATGCGCGCCCCGACGAGGACGATGTGCTTGAGCCCGGCGAGCACGCCAAGCGCCTGGTCGACGACATAGGGGATGCGCTCGAGCGCGACCCGGCCGCGGCCCCGCTGGGTGCGCGCGTTGGAGCCCTGCGCCATCAGCCGCGCCCCGGTCCTGGCGCAGATCTTCCCGGCGAGCGCCAGCCCGTCCTCGCGCAGCGCGCGACCGGTCAGCAGCAGCAGCGTCGGCTCGCCCGAGCGCAGCACCTTGGCGCATTCCTCGATCGCCGCCGGGGCGGCCGGCTCGCGCTGCGGCGCGGGCGGGATCGCGACCGGGCCCGAGCCGTCGTTCCACGCGGTATCGGCCGGCAGGATCAGGGTGGCGATCTGCCCCGGCGGCGTGCGCGCCGCGGCCACCGCGGCGGCGCCGTCCGCGGCGATCGACATCGCGTTCGGCGAGGTCTTGACCCAGTGCGAATTGGGCGTCACCAGCGTCTCGATATCGCTGGTCAACGGCGCGTCGTATTGCCGGTGATAGGTCGCGTGGTCGCCGACCACGTTGACCATCCCCGACGACGCCTTGTGGGCGTTGTGGATGTTGGCGGCGGCGTTGGCATAGCCGGGCCCGAGATGCAGCAAGGTCGCGGCCGGATTATCGGTCATCCGGTAATAGCCGTCGGCGGCGCCGGTCACGACCCCCTCGAAGAGACCGAGGATGCAGCGCATCCCGTCGACCCGGTCGAGCGCCGCGACGAAGTGCATCTCCGAGGTGCCGGGGTTGGCGAAGCACACGTTCACGCCGCCGCCGACCAGCGTCCGCACCAGGCTTTCCGCACCGTTCATCGAGCGATCTCCGGGGTTTCCACAGGCCCATCCTGCCGGGCGGAGCGACCGCCGGCAAGCATCGCCCGCGCCGCGCAAGGACCGGCGTCAGGCCGATCCCCGGGTCAATGCTTGATGCTCGAATAGGGCAGGATCGGGTCGCCGTTCTTGTACTGATCCGGCCACAGCACGGTTTCGCCCTTGCCGTCGCGGAAATTGTCGACTTCGGTGCCGGCGATGTTCTGGAACTGGATGGTCATGATCCGGGCCTTCGACCATTCGCCCTTTTCGCCGAACGAAACCTCGCCGACGACTGTCTTGAACGAATGGCTGTGGATGTATTGCGCGAGCTTGTCCTGGTCGAGCCCGCCGGTGCCCTCGACCGCCTGGCCGAGCACCTGGAGGTCGGCATAGGCCCAGGGCGCGAGGTAGTAGCCGAGCGGATCGACGCCCTCCTTGCCGGCGCGCGCCTGGTACTTCTTGAGGAAGTCCATGACGCCGTCGAACTGCAGCGCCGGCGCCGGCAGCCACCAGTCGAAGGTGATGATGCCGTTGAGCATCGGGCCCAGCGAGGTCTTCAGCGAAGTCGATTGCGGCCCGGTCAAATTGCCGCCGAACACCTTGGTGTTGAGGCCCAGTTCATGGACGCTGCGGATGATCCCGACGCTGTCGGCGGGATAGGACGAGACGTACATGACATCGGCGTTGGTCGCCTGCATCGCCCGGATGATCGGGCTGAAGTCGGTGGTGGTCAGCGGATAGGTCCGGTCGTAGACGATCTCGAGGCCCGCCTTCTTGAGGTTGACGCGGGCACCGTCGGCGGTGTTGCGGGTCGCCTCGCCGTCGCCGACCGCGAGCGCGATCGTCTTCAGCCCGAGCTTCTCCTTGTTGGCCTTGATGACATCGAAGAAGCCCTCGGAGATCGCCGGGCGCGGGTCGGGGCCGACCGGCAGCATCGAGAAGTAGCGGTCGTAGTGGAACTCCTCGTTGATATCGAGCGCGAACAGGCTGATGAAATTCATGTTGTGAGCGATGACCACGGGCATCGCCGGGGCCGCGACGTTGGTGCCGTAGCCCGACACCACGAGGTCGACCTTGTCGACGTCCAGGAGCTTCGTATAGATGCCCGGCACCAGCGACGGGTTGGTCTGGTCGTCATAGAAGTCGAGCTTGACCGGCCGGCCGAGCAGGCCGCCCTTGGCGTTCTGGTCGTCGGCCCAGATCTGCATCGCCAGCAGCCCCGATTTGCCGTTGACCGCGAGCGAGCCGGTCAGCGCCATCGAGAAGCCGATCGTGATCGGCGGCCCGGCGGGCGCCGTCTGGGCCAGCGCCGGCGCTGCCAGGAGGCACGCGACAAGGAAGGCGGGGATGCGGGTCATATTCTTCTCTCCCATCGAGATGTGCCGGATCGCTCCCCGGCCGGGGTCCGGTTTTCCTGCGCCCGATCGGCGGCTCGCGGCTTTCGCCGCGGCGCGGCGATTGGCGGCCGCCGGCTCATCCCGCCGTGCTTCAGGCGGTCGGCGGCGCGACTTCGTCGAGCGCGCGGCCACGCGCCTCGGGCCCGACCTGGGTCACCGCTATCGCGGCGATCGCGACCGAGACCGCGATGGCGATAAACACCGCCGGAACGCCGTAGGCGTTCATCACGATCAGGATGCCGGGGATGATGCCGGCGCTGGCGATGCGGCCCGCCGACTGCGCCAGCCCGAACCCCGAGGCGCGCGCGTTGGTCGGGAACACCTCGGCGATGAAGATCTGCGACGAGTTGCCGGCCAGCTGGATGAAGAACGTCATCACGAACAGCATCGCAATGAACATCCCGACCGAGCCGGCAAATCCCACCGCGACGGCCGACAGCGCGGCGAGCAGGAACGCCGAGACCGCGGTGACCTTGCGGCCGTATTTCTCCAGCGCATACATCATGAAGCCGCTCGCCAGCGGGAAGGCGAGGTTGATGCCGGCGGTGTAGAGCAGCGACGAACTGACGGTGAAGCCGTGCGACTTTGAGATCATGCTCGGCAGCCAGTTGCCGAGGCCGAGCGCGACGCCGAAAAACGCCACGAAGCAGATCATCCCCGAGACGACGCGCCCCGGATACGAGCGGAAGACGATGCCGAACGGATCGCTCTTGGTGTCGCTCGCCGCGTCGGTCGACAGCTGGCTGAGCGGCACGGTCTTGAGCCCCATGCGCCCAAGCAGGTCGAGCGCGCGCTGGCCCTGCCCATGCGTCGCCAGCCAGCGCGGCGATTCGGGCAGCGAGAAGCGCAGCACGAAGATGATGAGCGCGAGGACGCCGATCACCGTCCAGATCCCGCGCCAGCCGATCGCGTCGCGGAAGAAGAACACGAACATCGCGCCGATCGGCCACGGCCACGCGCCGCCGATGAACTGCATCAGCGCGATGATCCGGCCGCGGATGCGTTTGGGCGCGTATTCGGCGGTGTACGAGAAGCACAGCGGCTGCTCGGCGCCGAGGCCGAGCCCGGCGAGAAACCGGCAGACCACCAGCCATTCGTAGGATGGCGCCCAGGCCCCGGCGATCGTCGCGATCCCGAAGAGCAGCAGGTTGAACTGGTAGACCGTCTTGCGCCCCAGCCGGTCGGTGAACTCGCCCTGCCCGAGCGCGCCGAGGAACAGGCCAAGCAGCGTCGCGGTGCCGATCAGGCCGCCTTGCGCCTGCGTCATGAATTTGCTGTTCACCATGTCGGGGATCAGCGCGCCGAGGATCGTGTAGTCGATCACGTCGCAGAAATAGCCGGCGGCGACCAGGCCCAGCACCCACCAATGGATCCGGCCCATCGGCAGATTGTCCATCGCCTCGCCGACATAAGCCTCGATCGTCTGTCCCGGCATCGCGGTCCGCGGAATCGGCTGCGCCACGGTGTTTCCCTCCCCACGCGACTTTGATCGTCGCTGTATGCAACTTTTAGGAAAGCGCGGCGGGTGTCAATCAAACCCGCCGCCGCCAAACGTGCCGCGGCCAAACGTACCGCGGGCGAGCCAAGCGCGGGCGGCGGGCGGCCGGCCTCGGCGAGCCGGGCGGTCTAGGCGGCCTCGTACCAGTTGTGGAGGTCCCAGAGATAGCTGTCCCAGCCCGACAGCCGCACGTGAAGGCGGTTGGAAACGGCGGCGACGCTCGGCCGGTAGACCACCGGGATGACGACGACGTTCTTGATCACCAGGTCGTTCATCTTGATGAACAGCGCGGCGCGCTTGACCGGGTCGGTCTCGTGCTCCGCGGCGTCGTAGAGCGCGTCGTAATCCGGGCTCTGCCACCGCGTGATGTTGCGGCCCTGCCACTTGTTCGCCTTGGTCGCGACCTCCGACGAGAGAAAGACCCGCATCAGCTCGCGCGGATCGGGCTGCCCCATGCCGATCGTGTACATCTGCAGGTCGGTGTAGAACTTGGTGTAGGTGTCGGGGTTGCCGACATCCGACGAGAAATAGACCGAGGCCGGCACCGCCTTGATCTCGATGTCGATGCCCGCCTTCTGGCAGGCCTGCTTGACGATCTCCTGGTTCT